>JADFRC010000028.1 GCA_022561455.1 Chloroflexota bacterium
CGGAGGACCAGCCGTGAGCCGGTCCAAGGAGCAGCTCTACGCCGGCGTCGACGTGGGGACCACCAAGATCGCGACGGTCGTGGCGCGCGTCGCCTCGTCCGGCATGGAGGTCGTAGCGGCCGGCCACGCCCCCTCCCAGGGCATGCGCAAGGGGCAAGTCGCCGATGCCGAGGCCCTCACCGACGCCGTACGGCGCTCCGTCTCGGACGCCGCCGCGGCCTTGGGCGAACGGCTGCCGCCCGCATACATCAGCGTCACCGGCGCCCACGTGGCGTCCGTGAACGCCACCGCCTCGATCACGCGCACGCCCTCTCGCGCACCGGGCCTGAGCCGGCCTCGGGCGTTCACGTCTGCCGACGTCGACGAGGTGCTGGCATCCAGCATCCCGAAGATGGACCCCTCCCGCGTGGTGCTCCACGCCGTTCCCCGGCGTTTCGCCATCGACGACCGCACCGTGCACGACCCGGTGGGTCTGTGCGGTGAGACGCTCACCGTCGAGACCCACGTGGTCTCCGGGGATAGGAGCGCCGTGGCGGAGCTCGCGAGTGCGGTGCGCGGCGCCGGAGTCAAGGTACGGGGAATGGTGCTCCAGCACCTCGCCAGCGCGGGCGCGGTGCTCAGCGCGGACGAGCGCGAGCGGGGCGTCGTCCTGGCCGACATCGGCGGCGAGACGACCGGCGTGGCGGTCTTCGGGGACCGCGCCGTCCTGCATACCAGCGCGATAGCGATCGGCGGGCGGCATTTCACGAGCGACCTGGCCGTCGGCCTCGGCGTCTCGCCGGAGGTCGCCGAGCGCGTCAAGCTCGCCCTCGGGCCTGCCGGGCTCGACGGAACCGAGGCGCGCCTCGAAGTGAGCGGCGTCTCCGAGGGCGGATCGCAGCTGGTGTCCCGGCACCGTGCCCACGAGCTGCTGCGCGACCGCTCCCTCGAGCTGCTGCGCCTGATCCTGCGCCGCGTGCGGGAGACGGGGACCGACCGCGTGCCGGCGTGTGGCCTCGTGCTCACGGGCGGGGCGAGCAAGCTCACGGCCCTGGCCGGCGCGGCTGCCGAGGCCACCCGGTGCCCGGTGCGCGTTGCGGCGCCTTCGAGCGCGCTCACGCTGCCCGCGGAGCTGGACGACGCGTCCTTCTCCACCGCCGTCGGCCTCGTGCTGTGGGCCGTCGAGCACCAGCGCGCCCGGAAGGCCGTTGGGCTGCGCGAGTGGCCGCGCAGGCTGGCTAACGGGCTGCGCTTCCGCAGGCCGCAAGGAGCCTCCGCATGAGCAGCGCCGCTCATGCCGGGGTCCGCCACCGGTGGATCACAGGCAGCGTTGGAGGCATACCTCGGGTCGCCGGGAGCGGACCAGCGGCCCGTCAGTCCCAAGAAAAAGCCCAAGAGATGCCCAGGAGCTAAGGAGGACAGGAACCATGGATATGTTCGGAGCGAACCAAGCGCCACAGCTAGATGGTCTGGCCCAGGTCAAGGTGATCGGTGTCGGCGGGGGAGGCTGCAATGCCGTCAACCGCATGTACCGTGATCGGGTACCGGGCATCGAGTACATCGCCGTCAACACCGACGCCCAGCACCTGCTGCGGCTCGACGTCCCGGTCAAGGTCCGGATCGGCGACAAGCTGACCCGAGGCCTCGGTGTCGGCGGCGACCCAGAGATCGGCCGTGCCGCTGCCGAGGAGTCCCGCGAGGAGCTGTACGAGGCCGTCCGCGGCGCCGACATGGTCTTCATCGCCAGCGGCATGGGCGGCGGGACCGGCACGGGCGCCGCGCCGGTGGTGGCCGAGATCGCTCGGGAAACGGGCGCGCTCACGATCGCCGCGGTCACGAAGCCCTTCGGCTTCGAGGGACAGAAGCGCAGCATGACGGCCGAGGACGGCCTCGCCGTGCTCAAGGAGCACGTGGACACGCTCATCGTGATCCCGAACGACCGCCTCACGACCATCTGCGACGAGACGGTCACGGCGGAGATGGCGTTCAAGATCGCCGACGACGTGCTGCGGCAGGGCGTGCGGTCCATCGCCGAGCTCGTCACCGTGCCCGGCGAGATCAACCTGGACTTCGCCGACGTCAAGACCATCATGAGCGGCGCCGGACCGGCCTGGATGGCCATCGGCACCGCAAGCGGCGAGGGGCGCGCCGTCGCAGCCGCCAAGGAAGCCATCAACAGCCCGATGCTCGACGTCAGCATCGAGGGCGCCCGCGGCGTCCTGCTCAACATCACCGGCGGCACCGACATGACGCTACACGAGGTGCAGGAGGCCGCCGACGTCATCAGCCGCACCGTCGACCCGGAGGCGAACATCATCTTCGGCATGGTGACGGACATGAAGATGGAAGACGAGATCCGCGTCACGATCATCGCGACGGGCCTCCCGAGTGTGGAAGGCTCGAGCCTGCACGACGAAGCGATCTCCGAGTTCCTGCGCGACGCGCTGGGCGAGGAGTCGACGCTGGACCTGCCGCCGTTCCTCCGTGGCTCGGCGCCGACCGCGAGCTAGACGTTCCAGGGCCGCCGAAGGACCCTCCCCCCGAGGCGGCCGCCGACCCACGCGGCTCCCGGCCATTTGCGTTGGCCGGGAGCCGCAACCCAACCGACGACGTAGCCCAGCGCCCCCCGGCGCTCGGGCATCCCCGGAGCGGTCTCCTCCTTGACCGCTCCCTCTCACCCGCGTTGCCCAATCCCAGACCGGGAGCGGACGACGCGCTCCCAGGCGCGGGGAGCAGGGTTGCCGGGCCCCGAGTATCTCGGGGCCCGGTTCACGCTTTTCTTGACTATGCGCCTACGCTTCGCTCCGGCTCCGGACTGAAGCTCACGGTTGGACACCGGACCTCGGCCTGCTTCGCCTACCGTCATCCTGAGCCCTTCGACTTCGCTCAGGACAGGCTCCGCGAAGGATCTCGTCCCCTCCTCCTGCTCTGCACCTCCATCTCAGCCCACCACCGACGGACGCCCCTCTAGTGGGTCTCGGGCTATGCCCTGGTTCGCACCAGATGCCGTATGCACCCATCGCCGATGCCCACATCTGGTAGGAAAACCACGGACCGAACTCTTGACACGGCTCACCTGCCTCGTGAAGAATGCGCACGTCGCACCACTACGCACCCAGATGTAGTGGCCCTCGCACCTTAAAATCCTCTATATTGTTGTTCATCCGTGACTATCCAGTGGCTGCGGGTCGCCCTCAGATGACCCTGGGCCATGGAGGCACTGCCCATGCGCTGTCCGAACTGCGAAGCTCCCGAGACCCGCGTGACGGACTCTCGGGACACCGGCCAGGAGATACGCCGGCGGCGCGAGTGCCTGAAATGCAGGGTCCGCTTCACCACGTACGAGCGGGTCCAGCACGCAGCGCTCGGTGTCGTCAAGCGCGACGGACGGCGCGAGGAGTTCGACCGGGACAAGCTGCTCCGGAGCATCCGGCTCGCCTGTGTGAAGCGCCCTCTACCCACGGGGGCGATCGAGAAGCTGGCCGATGAGATCGAGAGCGACCTCGAGCGGCTGGGACGGGCCGAGGTGCCCGCCACGGTGATCGGCGACACGGTTCTCGTGCGGCTCCGGGCGATGGACCCGGTCGCTTACGTGCGCTACGCGAGCGTGTACCGCGACTTCGACTCCCTCGAAGGCTTCATCAGCGAGATCCAGCAGTACCACGCCGACGACCAGGGATCCGGCGAGCAGCAGGCCTCCGGCCAGCTCGAGCTCATCCCCAACGAGTTCGCCATCCCGCCGCGGCAGCGAGCGCGAAGGGGCAGGCGTCCCCGCATCACGACCCCCGCCGACCGCGAGCCGGACGGCGCGAAGCCCGCTCCCACCAGCTGAGCCCACCCCCACCAGTCGACAGGCCCCGGCAGGCCGTCTAGGAGGCGCCTACGCACCTCCCGGACCGTCTCGCGCCCGGGTTCACAGGCCCACCCGCAAAGCTGGAGGCAACGAGCATGGCTCAACGACCGATCCGCTGGCTGCTGGACGCCGGACTGCCGGGCACCGCGTATCGAGCGATCGACGCGGTCGGGGTCGAGGAGTTCCGGCGCGTGCCGGGACCCGCGGGCATCCGCGAGGCCGTGGCACTCGACCGTACGCTCGTGACGTGCAACCAGGACTTCCGCGGGCCGTCGGACCTGCAGCTCGACCACCCCGGGATCGTCGTCTTCGAGGAGGCCGTGGCCGCCCACTCCGAGGTCGAGCGCAACCTGCTCCACCTGGAGTTCTGCATCGGCCGGCTCGACCAGCCGATCTCGCTCCGAGGCAACCGGTTCCTGCTCCGTCCCGACCGCGCGATCCTGCTCATCATGCCCAACGGCGCCGAGGTCGACGTCGAGCCCTGGAGGCACGTGTCCCTCGCGCCCATGCCCGCCGTGCTGAGCGGCGCAGCGATCTAGCAACGACCGATACACGGAGGCTGCCGGCACAGAACCACGCCAACGATGCCCCACGCGAAGTGGGGCGATCCCGGAGCACTCACTCCCCTGAGTGTTCCTCGTTCTCTCCTCCAGGCCCCTTCCGACGCGCCACGGGAGTGGGCCACCGGGCCCCGCTGAAAAGCGGGGCCCAACCTTTGCCAGTCGGGGCTGCGAGTGCCCCTGGGCTATACTTGCCGTGCCCCGCGAACGCCCGGAGGATCCCGTGGCAGCCACCGTTCCCGAGCATGCACCAGACCGGCCACCGCTGATCGCCCTCACCCTCGGCGACCCCGCGGGCGTCGGGCCGGAGGTCGTCGCCAAGGCGCTCGCCGCACCAGGCGTCCGCGCGCTGGCGGACCTCGTGGTCGTCGGCAACGCGGGCGTGCTCGACCGCGCCTTCGCGCTCGTCGATGCGGAGCTGCACGCCGCGCCGGTGGCCGACCCGGCCGAGCCGGTCGCCCCTGACGCCGTCGGCGTCTACGAGGACGAGCCGCCCTACCCGCCACTGGAAGACCTGGCGTACGGCCGCGTCTCCGCCGCGGCGGGCGCGGCGGCGGTCGCATGGGCCACCACGGCGGCGCGCCTGGCGATCGATGGACGCATCGACGGCGTCGCGACGGCGCCGCTCAACAAGGAGGCGGCGAACCTGGCCGGGCACGCCGAGGTGGGACACCAGGAGATCTACCAGAAGATGACGGGCGCCGAGCGCGTGATGACGATGCTCCTTGCCCCCGGCCTGCGCGTCGTACACCTCACGACGCACCGCTCGCTGCGCGATGCCTGCGACGCGGTAACGCTCGATGCCGTTCTCGCGGCGCTGCGGCTGACGCATGACTACTTCACAGGACACGGCATCGCACAGGCGCGCATCGCCGCGGCGGCGCTCAACCCGCACGGCGGCGAGGCTGGCCTGCTGGGCTCGGAGGAGACGACGGCCATCGCCCCGGCCGTTCAGGCCGCGCGGGAGCTCGGCATCGACGCCACGGGGCCGGTCCCCGCCGACACGGTCTTCAACCGTGCCATCGACGGCGCGTTCGACGTCGTCCTCGCGATGTACCACGACCAGGGCCACATCGCCATCAAGGTGCACGACTGGTCCCGGAGCGTGACGGTGAACCTGGGCCTGCCCTTCCTGCGGACATCGGTGGACCACGGCACGGCATTCGACATCGCGGGCCTCGGGACCGCCGATCCGGTGGGCATGATCGAGGCGGTGCGGCTCGCCGCGCAGCTCGCGCGGACGGGGTCGCTCGTCGCCGTCTAGCGCATGACGGCCCCGTGCTATACTCGTTCATGACCCGTTCACGAAGCCGGCCGCCAGGCCGGCGTTCGGCGTCTCAGGGGTGTTTTTGATGCGGACAGCCTTCATCGGCGGCGGTGTGATGGGCGAGGCGATGCTCGCCCGCGCGCTCGTCGCCGGCATCGCGGCTCCAGCCGATATCTGCGTCGCCGAGCCGCTCGACGACCGACGCGCCTACCTCGCCACCACCCACGGTGTCGCCGTGACCGCGGACGCGGCCGAGGCTGCGGCGAGTGCCGAGCTCGTCGTGATCGCGGTCAAGCCGCAGCAGATCGCGGCGGTGCTCGAAACCCTCGCCGGGACCTTCGACGCCAAGCAGACCGCGCTCTCGATCGTCGCCGGCGTCCCGCTGAAGACGCTCGTGGAGGGCTTGAAGCACCCGCACGTCGTGCGCGTGATGCCGAACACCCCCGCGCGGATCGGTGCGGGCATGTCCGTGTGGACCGCAGCCCCCGGCGTGAGCGCCAGCGGCCGCGCCGCCGCCGCCGCTTTGTTGGGAGCGCTCGGGCGCGAGTGGTACGTCGACGACGAGGCATACCTGGACATGGCGACCGCCGTCTCAGGCAGCGGGCCCGCGTACGTCTTCGCCTTCATCGAGGCGCTGGCGGAGGCGGGCGTTGGATTGGGCATGCCGCGGGAGATGGCCCTCGTTCTGGCGACCGAGACCGTCGCCGGCAGTGGCCGGCTCGCGCGCGAATCGGGGGAGGACCCGGCCGCGCTGCGGGCCTCGGTCACCTCGCCCGGCGGCACGACCGCCGAGGCGCTCGCGGCACTCGAAGGGGCCGGCTTCGCCGCGACGATCCGGGAGGCCGTCGCGGCGGCGCACCGGCGGGCTAAGGAACTAGGAGGCAACCCATGAACTTCATCACTGGAATCCTCCTCTGGCTGATCCAGCTGCTGATCTACGCGTTCGTCGGCCGCGCGATCATCTCGTGGCTCTTCATGGCCGGCGTGCGCAACGAGTTCGTGACGCGGCTGAACCAGGCGCTCGGCACCCTCACGGAGCCCCTCATCGCGCCGCTCCGGCGGGTCATCCCCCCGCTCGGCATGTTCGACATCACGCCGCTCGTCGCCATCATCGGCCTCATCGCCCTGCGAGCGATCATCCGCAGCCTCTGAGCCTAGCCTGCGCATGCCGACCCCGCTCATCGTCACCGACTCCAATGCATCGCTCCCGCGCGAGCTCGTACGCGGCCTGCCGCTCGTGATCGTCCCGATGGAGATACACGCGGGCGGGCACACCTACCACGACGGCGTCGATCTGACGCCGCAAGAGCTCTATGCGATGCTCGAGGCCGGCGAGCTCGCGACGACGTCGCCGCCGCAGCCTGGCGCGTATCTGGAGGCCTTCCGCGAAGCGCGTGAGCCGGCGCGCGAGATCGTCTGCCTCACACCGTCGGCCGGCCTCAGCGCCGCACACAAGGCCGCGATCCTCGGGGCGGACGCCGCCCGCACCGAGGGGTTCGACATCGACGTCCGCATCATCGACACGCATACGGCAGGCGGCGCACAGGGCCTCGTTGCGCTGGCCGCTGCCCGCGCGGCGGCAGGCGGCTCGAAAGCGGACGTGATCGAAGCGGTCAACCGAGGGATAGCCGGCGTCGCCATGTTCGGCTACCTGGACTCGCTCCGGTACCTGTGGCGCAACGGGCGCGTGCCGCGGATCGCGATGTGGCTCGGCGAGCTGGTCGGCGTGAAGCCCATCCTGTCGCTCGTGGACGGCAGCATCGGCCTCATCGAGCGCCCGCGCACCCGGCGCCGGGCCATGGACCGCCTGGTGGCCCTGGCGGCCGCGCACCTGGGCGGCGCGCGTGGGCGGATCGCCGTCATGCACGCGAACGCGCCGGAGCGCGCGGAGGAGCTCGCCGAGCGGCTGCGCGCCGAGCTTGGGCCGGCGGAGCTGTTCGTGACCGAGTTCACGCCCGTGATCGGCGCGCACGTGGGGCCGGGGCTCGTGGGGTGCGCGCTGCACGCGGCCGACGGCTAGCTGAGCACGTGCCAAGAGGGCCGCGGGCGGCGGCGAGCGTTCGTTCGTACTTCGAGAGCCTCCGCACGAACGGGTGCCAATGGTCCCTAGCAGCTCGAAGGCTTGCGCCGCATCCGTAGGGGCGCACGGCGTGCGCCCTCGCCGGGCCAGGCGGCGGCGTTATGGTAGCCTCCTCCACGCCCTCGACGCCCGCTTGTGGCCCCATGCAACGCCCCTAGGAGAACGCCCATGGTGACCCTCTCCGTGACCCAAGGAGACATCGCGACGGCCGAGGTCGACGCGATCGTCGTCAACCTCTTCGAGGGCGTGACGACGCCCGGCGGCGGCACGGGCGCGGTCGACCGGGCGCTGGACGGCGGCATCTCAGGCGTCATCGCGGACGGCGAGATCTCCGGCAAGCAGGGCGAGATCGTCATGCTGCACACCCTCGGCAAGCTGCCGGCCAAGCGCGTGCTCGTCGTCGGCCTCGGCAAGAGCGCCCGGCTCGACGCCGGGGTCGTGCGCGACGTCTCCGGCGTCACGGCACGCTACCTCCAGCGCGTGGGTGCCAAGCGCGCGGCGACGATCGCGCATGGCGCCGGCATCGGCGGGCTCGACGCTGCGGCCTCCGGCCAGGCCATCGGCGAGGGCACGGTCCTCGGCCTCTATGCCTTCAAGCGCTACCGCACCCGCAAGGAAGGCGAGCCCGAGAAGGTGCTCGAAGAGCTCACCATCGTCGAGCAGGACGCCAGCCGGGTCGCGCCGCTCGAAGCGGGCCTCAAGCGCGCCCGCATCCTCGCCGGAGGCGTCGTGCTCGCCCGCGAGCTCGTGAACGAGCCGGCGAACGTCATGAACCCGGCCCGCATGGCCGAGGTGGCGGCCGAGGTCGCCCGCGAGACGGGCCTGGAGCTCACCGTGCTGGGGCGCGAGGACATGATCGAGCGCGAGATGGGCGCGATCCTCGCCGTCACGGCTGGGAGCGCGAACGAGCCCAAGCTCATCGTGCTCGAGCACAAGGGCGACCCGGAGCACCCCGACAACAACATCGCGCTCGTCGGCAAGGGCATCACCTTCGACTCGGGCGGCATCTCGATCAAGCCCTCGGCCCGCATGTGGGAGATGAAGGGCGACATGAGCGGCGGCGCCTCGGTCATCGGCGCCATGAAGGCCATCGCGGCGCTCGGGCCCAAGATCAACGTCTTCGGCGTCGTGCCGGCGGTCGAGAACATGCCCTCGGGCACGGCGCAGCGCCCCGGCGACATCATCCGAGCGATGAACGGGGTGACGATCGAGGTCGACAACACCGACGCCGAGGGGCGGCTGGTCCTCGCCGACGCGATCTCCTGGATCAAGGCCGAGCGGGGAGCCAAGCGCATCGTCGACGTCGCCACGCTCACCGGCGCCATCGTCGTCGCCCTGGGCCACGTCGCGACGGGCGTCATGGGGACGTCGCAGCAGATGGTCGACGCGGTGCTCGCCGCGTCCAAGGCCACCGGCGAGAAGATGTGGCAGCTGCCTATGTTCGAGGAGTACAAGCGGCAGAACCGCAGCGACTACGCCGACATCAAGAACACCGGCGGCCGTCCGGCGGGCAGCATCACGGCCGCGTTCTTCATCGCCGAGTTCACCGACGGCGTCGAGTGGGCGCACCTGGACATCGCCGGGACGTTCATGGCCGAGCGCAACAGGGGCCACGTCGTCAAGGGCGCCACGGGCGTGCCGACACGGACGCTGGTGCAGCTCGTGGAGGACCTGGCCGCGCAGGCGTAACCCTTGCGCCCTTGCTGGTAGAATACGCAGCGCGTGGTGGGCGTGGTCGAGGGGTTAAGACGCCAGGTTGTGGCCCTGGAGATCGAGGGTTCGATTCCCTCCGCTCACCCCAGCTTCCCCCGCGATGGGGCTCTCGCCTGAACTCCCGCGGGGCACACCAGATGAGGCATGCAGAGAGGGGCAAAGCCCCTCTGCCAGGGGCACGGGGGTCCCGCCCTTGAGCTTCATCGCTCCGTCTCTAGCAGGGGCCTAGCCTCAAAACTCCCAGGCACCGGGCGGGGGAGTGCAGAGGGGCGGAGCCCCTTTGCCGGGGGCACGGGGGTGTCCCCCGTATCTGGTTCTTCCACCCCCTTCCTGGCAGGAAGGGGGACGGGGGGATGGTCGAAAGGGCTGCGGGGCAACGACACCAGGTAGCAGGCCCGAGCTCTTGGCGCAAGACCGTGAGGTGAGGCACCCATGAAACTCGACGGTAAGGTCGCAGTCGTCACCGGCGGCGGGCGCAACATCGGCCGCGCCATCTCGCTGCTGTTCGCGTCGGAGGGCGCCAAGATCGCCATCTACGACGCCGACGAGGGCCGCGCGGCCGCCGTGGCGGAGGAGGTCGAGGCCGCCGGTGGCGGTGCCACGTACGTGATCGGCCCCGTCGAGAGCCCCTCGGCCGTCGAGGCGATGGTCGAGACGGTCGCCGGCCGCTTCGGCAAGATCGACATCCTCGTCAACTGCGCCGCGATCTCCGACCGCCAGCCGATGCTCGAGCTGCCCGACGAGGAGTGGCAGCACATCTTGGACGTGACGCTCAGCGGCACCTACTTCTGCTGCAAGTACGTGGCCAAGCAGATGGTGGCCCAAGGCCACGGCGGCGCCATCGTGAACTTCTCGTCCGGCTCGGCGCTCAAGGGCAACACGGGCAGGGTCGCCTACGACGTCGCCAAGGGCGGCATCATCGCGCTCACGATGGACCTCGCCGTGCAGCTCGCGCCATACGACATCCGCACGAACGCGATCGCGCCGGGGATGAGCGGCTCGCAGGTCGGCGGGCGCATCGCCTTCGAGGACCGCCACCCGCCGAACCTCGTCGGGCGCGCCGCCTACGCGGAGGAGCAGGCGAGCGTCGCGCTGTTCCTCGCCAGCGACGACGCCGCGCACGTCTGGGGCCAGACGATCACCGTCGACGGCGGCAGCTCCATCGCCTGAGCGGCGGCGCTACTCGGCCGGCTGCACCACGAGCACCTGCGCTCCCATGCGTTTCGCCTGCTCGTTCTGAGGCGGCTTATCGACGATCCGCCACCGCGAGCCCACCACAATCTCCTCGCCGACCGCCGGCAGCTTCTCGACGTCCGTCTCGTCGACGTACGTGCCGTCCTCCCTCGTGAGCCATACGAGCATCGCGCACCTCGTGCATTGAGATGCTCGCATCCTACCGCACTGGCCGCACTGGCCGCACGGGTGGTTGCGCGGCACGCATCGGGGGACGAGAAAGCGCCCGCCGATCGGCGGGCGCTTTCTGCTGGCGTGCTGGACTGGGCCTACGTGTCGCGCTCGCTGGTCGGGCCCTCCTCCCCGGTGCACCAGGGAAGAAACGCCTTCATGCGGCACGGAGCGCCGTTGGCGGCCAGGTCGGCCTCGAAGCGCTCGTGGACCTCGCGGGGCTCGTCCTCGTACTCGATCTGCATCCCGCCTTCCTTGATGCTCACGTTGGACTCGCCCCAGTTCTCGGGCGTGCCGTTCGGGCCGCGGAGCGCGAGGTAGCGGGCGGGCTCCTTGGAGGTGTTGAAGTGCTGATGGTAGGTCGCGTCCTCGGGGACGATGATCATCGAGCCCTTCTTCCAGTCGGCCCGGACCATGTCCCTGCCCTCCCACCAGAGGTTGGAGAAGCCGACGCCGCCCAGGATGACCAGGTGAGCGCCCGGACCGTGACGGTGGCCCTTCTTGTACGTGCCGACGGGGAACTCGGAGATGTGGGCCTTGGTGACGTTCCCAGCGAGGTCGAAGTGGGTGTTGATGCCACCCGCGCCGCGGGCCAGGTAGTCCCATAGCGGCATCGTGTCGGCGTTCGGGACGAAGTTCGTGCGCCACACCGTGCCGAAGTTGGTGCCCTTGCGCCGGTAGACCTTGCCCGCGCCGGAGAAGAAGTCCTCGTCGTCGCCGGCGAAGCGGTCCTTGAAGTGGAAGGGGTTGTTGAAGATGAACTCGTTGCTGCGCCACTGCCGCATCACGGGCGGGGCGTTGGTCATGGAGAGGTAGCGCGCCGGCTCGGTGCCGCTCGCGTTGTAGTGCTGGTACCAGGCGTTCAGCGGGACTGTGATGAGGCTCCCCGGCTGCCACTCGAACGTCGACTTGTGCGCCTCGTCGAGCCACACGCTCGTCGCACCGCGGCCGGAGACGATGTACGTCGTCTCCTCGTACATGTGGTGCTCCGGCTCCGACTTGCCGCCGGGCTTGATCTCGATCAGGTGCGCGTCGTTGGGCATGGACTCGCTCGGGATCGCGATCACCGCGCCCGACCCGCCCTTGCGCTCCCAGGGGCCGAGCTCGACCTCCTGCAAGCTCTCGAAGGCGAAGCCCCGGATGAGCTTGATGCCTTCCTCTTCGATCCACCGGTGGTACGGGTCGTAGTTCCCGTCGTAGATCTCCATGTTCTCGGGGATCTCGGCGCGTCTCATCTCGGTTGTCATCGATGACCTCCAGGGTTCGTATGCGGTGCGTAGCATATCGCATGCAACGCGGTCGCGCAGCGCCGGCGGGCGTGGCTGGGTGCGCCTAGCGGACGCGCCACTCGCCGGCGAACGCCTGAGGGTCCGCCTCGAGCATCGCTTCCGCCCGCTCCGCGACCTGGCGGAAGAGCTCCATCGGCTGAGCGCCGGTGAACTTCATGTTGCCGATGACGAACGCCGGTATGCCGTTGAAGCCCAGGTCCCTGCCCTCCTGGAACTCCCGCAGCACCGTCTCCATGTGGCGGGAGTTGCCGAGGGCCTCATCGAGAGGCGCCCACTCGATGCCTGTTGCTTCGGCGACCTCACGAACGACGCCAAGCTGACCGATGTCCTTGCCGTCCTCCCAATAGGCGACGTAGAGGGCATCGCGCAGCTCGGCGGATAGGCCGATCTCCCTTGCGTGGACGATCGACTGCAACGCCTTCAGCGAGTTCGGCGTCCGCGAAGGGCGCTTCATGTTGACGAGTCCCGCGTCGAGGGCGTTCGCGCGAAGGTTGTCGGATAGCTGGCCGGGCACCTCGCCGGGGCGCGGCTTGCGCTCCATGCCCTCCTCGGGCACGTCGGAGCGCAACAGGTACGCCATCGACGTGACGTCGAGGTTGAACTCGGTCCCGAGCGCTCTCAGCCTGGCCAGGCCGACGTGGCACCACGGTCAGATGGGGTCGCCCCAGACGTACACGGGGATGGCGGGCTTCTGCGACGTGCTCACGGCCCGCATTATAGGCGCCGCCGGTGCAGGCTCGTCACGCCAATGGACGCACGCGGGGGGCGCGACTAGACTGTCACAAGGCCCTCTACGGGGCCGCCAAGCCACCGCCCGCCCGTAGCTCAGTGGACCAGAGCATCGGTCTTCGGAACCGAGGGTCGTGAGTTCGAATCTCACCGGGCGGGCCAGCTTCCACCGCACGACGGTGCGGTAACGAGAACCTCGCTCAGATCTTGCCGTTGTAGCGCAGGATCGCGACCGCGAGCAGCAGCACCGCCGGGCCGATCATCGAAGCGGCGAGGACGACGACGAAGTTCGCGCCCAGGCCCTGTGCGACGAGCGCCATGAGCGTCCCCGCCACGAAGTAGTAGAGGAGGTTCTTACCCACGAGCCCTGGCCTTCCGGAGCGTCCGCGGTCGCTTGCGGCTACTTGGCCGCCGACTGCTGCGCCACCTTCCCCGCCCACACCTTCTCATCGTCGGTCGCCTCGCGGCCGCCCAGGTCGCGCATGTGCTTGAGCACCGGCCGGTAGTTGACCCGCTCGCTCTTCACCGTCGAGGTCCGGCCCGAGGCGTGGATGATCTCGAGGGTCTCGTCGCTGACGGCCTTGAACCAGTACGGGACGCCCCGCGGGATGGTGAGTCCTTCGTACTTGCCGAGCTTGGCGATGAGCACGTCGCCATAGCCGTAGAACTCCACCTCGCCGGCCAGGACGAACCAGTTGGAGTCCGCGGCGGTGTGGGCGTGCATGTTGGTCTCCCCGAGACCCTTCACCGCACGCTGGATCGTGAAGCCCGCGATGTCGGTCCGGGCCAGGTTCACGCTGATCTTCCCCCGGTCCTTCGGGACCTCCGGGGGCTCATACTTGAAGGGAACCATCAGCTTCGATCGGTCGTCATCGGCCATGGGGGTACCTCCTCAGCTGCTGCCTCGTCGCCTATCGCTTCGTCTCCGCGCCGGTCAAAAGCGCCGGGGACGGCGCCAGCGATTCTCAGGCCCACGGTGGGAATCCGCAAGCGTTGGGAGGAGATCGGGGAGTGCTACGACCCGAAGGGGTTGCAAAACTGGGCCGCCGCGCCCACCATTGTGCGATGCGGATCGGCCAATTCGAACTGAAGGAGCCGCTGCCGGAGCTCCGGCAGCCTCACGTGATCGCCTCGCTCACCCCGTGGATCGACGCCGGCAGCGTCGGCTCGCTCACCATCGAGCGCCTCGAGCGGTACATGGAGGCGGGCGACCTCGGAGCGTTGGCCACACCGGGACGCTACTTCGACTTCACGCGCTACCGGCCCGTCGTCTTCTACGAAGAGGGCAAGCGGAAGATGAAGGTCCCCAACGCCGACCTGCGCTTCGCGGCCGGCCCGCGCGACACCGACTTCGTCTTCCTGCACCTGCTGGAGCCGCACTCGCTCGCGGAGGAGTACATCGACGCTATCGTCGAGGTCCTCGAAACCCTCAAGGTCAAGCGCTACTGCCGAATCGGCGCGATGTACGACGCCGTCCCCCACACCCGCCCGCTGCTGGTCATG
Source organism: Chloroflexota bacterium (assembly GCA_022561455.1). Classification (GTDB taxonomy): domain Bacteria; phylum Chloroflexota; class Dehalococcoidia; order Lucifugimonadales; family Australimonadaceae; genus JADFRC01. The sequence goes on from JADFRC010000028.1 coordinate 14,378, forward strand.
GGCACCCTGAACGGCGAGCCGCTCGATGGCGTCGAAGGCGTCACGGGGAACAGGCGGCGTCCGTACCAGGGCCCGACGTCCATCATGAACCTCGTCGGCGACCGGCTCACCGCCAGCGGCATCGACAGCATGATGCTCATGTGCCGGCTGCCGCATTACGCCGAGCTCGAAGCAGACTTCGCCGGGCGCACCAAGATGCTCCAGGTACTGAGCAGCATCTACGGCTTCCCACCCGAGTACGCGAAGAGCCAGCGCGACACGCAGCAGTACGAGCGCATCACCTCGGAGATGTCGCGCAACCCACAGATCAAGTCGCTCGTCGAGCGCCTCGAGAGCGACTACGACGCCCGCCTGGCACGCCGCGCGGCCGAGCACTCCGAAGAGCCGGCCCCGGAGCCCCCCTCCACCACCGAGCTCCCGCCGTCCGTCGAGCAGTTCCTCCGCGAGCTCGACCAGCCCGGGCCCGGCAGCCAGAACTAGACCCCTCCCCGAAAGGGCAACGCCCGCCTCCCCGAACGGGTGGGGCGCGATGCCGCTTGCCCGCGCACACTTGAGGGCGATGAGCACGCTCGTCGATCAGCTCAACGGTGCGCTCTCGGACGCCATGGAAAGCGTCCGGGACGCGCTCGTGCAGGTCCAGGTCCCAGGCCGCGGCGGCGGCGCGGGCATCGTCTGGCGCGACGACGGCCTCATCGTGACGAACGCGCACGTCGTCGGGCGCGGCCCCGCCGAGGTCGTCCTGCGCGACGGCCGCCTGCTACAGGCGCGCCTCGTCACGCGCAGCCGTCGACTCGACCTCGCCGTCCTCTCCGTGGACGCACCGGGCGATGCGCCGGGTCTGCACGCCGCCCTCATAGGCGACTCGATGGCGCTCCGGGCGGGCGAGCTGGTCTTCGCCCTCGGCCACCCCTTCGGCGTCGCCGGGGCCGTGACGAGTGGTGTGGTCATCGGCCTGGAGCCCGACGGCCCCGCCGCCCACCGCCCTGACGGCGAGCGCGAGTGGCTCGTCGTCCACATGCGGCTGCGCCCCGGCAACTCGGGCGGCCCCGTGCTCGACGCCCGCGGCCGCGTCGTCGGGATCTCGACGATCATGGCGGGGCCCGATATGGGCATGGCCGTGCCGTCGCACGTCGTCGCGGCGTTCCTCGGCGAGCGCGTGGAACGGCCCCAAGCGCAGGGCCAGCGCATCTAGCCCATCCGCCAACGGGGGGAGCGCAGAGGGGCGAGCCCCTCTGCCGGGGGCACGGGGGGATGGTCGAAACGCCCGGCGAGTGCTGCCCTTTCGCGCAACGGGAGCTGACGCTCCGCGAGGCGGAGCCTAGCCGGGGGCGAAGGGGTAGTGCGTGGGCAGGTCCCGCCCGCGCCCATAGTGCGGGTACGTGGCCGGGTCGCCGAGCACGTAGGCCTGGTGCAGCCCCTCGAAGAAGACCCAGTACGCCGCCTTGGAGCGCACGACCGCGTCCCAGACGCGGTTCTGGACCTCCTTCGTCGTCGCCTGCTCGAGCACGATGCGCTCGCCCAGGCTGCTGTGGGCCGCGTCGGCCACGATGTGCTCGGCGAACCACTCCATGCCGTCGGGGTCGATGTGGTAGACGCGGTCGTTCGCAGCGACGAAGCGCGTGCAGAACTCCACGTTGATCGCCTCGCCCGCGACGCTGCCCGATGCGAGCGCCTCCACGGCCGGCCGGCCGCGGTTGATCGCCATGAGCTCATCGACCGCGAGCACGGTGCCGGGAAGCAGCGGCGCGCGCTCCATCTCCTCCTCCGAAATCCCGAGCGCCCGCCCGAAGCGCAGGTACATCTCCGTATGTCCGCCGCCCTCGTCCCCGAGCTCCTCGACCAGCGAGTGCACGACCTGGCGCTGCGTCGCGAGGTCCGGCGAGTTGAGCAGGCGCCCGGCGTTCCACCAGGTGGGGCAGCGCTTGAGGGCGTAGTCCTGCTTGGCCCACCCGCGGACCTGGTCGAGGCTGAGCTCGCCATCGAAGAGCAGCCGCACGAACGGGTGCTCCAGGCGGGCGTTCTGGTGGTGCACCTCGGCCTTGAGGAGCTCGAGGAACTCGGGTGCGGGGTACGCCTGGGGGCTGGCGAGGTCGAAGGGCATGAGGCCGCCCACGATACGCGTCCGTCCTGATGGGCGTCAACGCCCAGGCGGGCGCCGTCAACGACCCCGTGAGGAAGCTCTGCGTCGCACCGTGGTGCGACGCGTTGTTCGAGCACCGCGCCTCTGGTATAGTTCGACATGCCCCCACAGCCCTCGTCACCACGTACCGGAAGGAGCACCTTGGCAGACCACGACGTCCTGGTTGTGGGTGCCGGTCTCGCCGGGATGCGCGCGGCAATCGCCGCGCATCGAGCGGGCGCGAACGTCGCCATGATGAGCAAGGTCCACCCCGTGCGCTCGCACTCGAACGCAGCGCAGGGTGGCATCAACGCGGCGATGCGCGGAGCCGAGGACTCGATCGACTCCCACGTCTACGACACGGTCAAGGGCTCCGACTACCTGGGCGATCAGGACGCCATCGAGTTCATGTGCGCCGAGGCGCCGCAGGAGATCATCAACCTCGAGCACATGGGCGTCATCTTCAACCGCGACGAAGAGGGCCGGCTCGGCACCAGGGCCTTCGGCGGCGCGAGCTACGCCCGCACCTTCTTCGTGGCCGACATCACCGGCCAGGCCATCCTGCACGTCATGTACGAGCAGATCCTCAAGGCCGGCGTCCGCTCCTACGAGGAGTGGTTCGTCACCGACCTCATCGTCGAGGACGGCGAGTGCCGCGGCGTCGTGGCCATCGAGATGCTGACCGGCAAGCTGCACCAGGTGACGGCCAAGGCGGTCGTGTTGGCCTCCGGCGGCGTCGGCCGTGCCTTCGAGCCGTCGACCAACGCGCTGATCTGCACCGGCGACGGCATCGCGCTGGCTTACCGCGCGGGCGCGACGCTGCTGGATATGGAGATGGTCCAGTACCACCCGACGACGCTCGCCGGCAACGGCATCCTGCTCTCGGAGGCCGCACGCGGCGAGGGCGCCTACCTCCTCAACTCCAAGGGCGAGCGCTTCATGGACGGCTACGCGCCGAACATGCGCGAGCTCGCATCCCGCGACGTCGTCTCCCGCGCCGAGGCGACCGAGATCGAGGAGGGGCGTGGCGTGGACGGCTGCGTCTTCCTCGACGTCCGGCACCTCGGCGCCGAGGCCATCCGGACCAAGCTCAAGTACATCTACGAGGCCGCACTGGACTACGCCGGCATCGACATGATCACCGAGCCGGTGCCGATCCGGCCCGGACAGCACTACATCATGGGCGGCGTGAAGACCGACCCGCAGACGCGCACCTGGGACCCCGACGGCGCTTGGAAGGGCCCACGGGGCCTCTTCGCCGCCGGCGAGGTCGCCTGCGTGAGCGTCCACGGTGGCAACCGGCTCGGCGCGAACTCGCTGCTCGAGACCGTCGTCTTCGGCAAGGTCGCCGGGGAGATGGCCTCCGCTCACGCGAAGGAGCAGCCAGACACGCCCGTCTCCGGGGCACACCTGGCCGACGCCGAGGCACGCATCCAGGCGCTCTTCGGCCGCCCGGACAACGGCGAGCGGACCGCCAAGCTGCGGTTGGACATGGGCAACGCCATGAACGAGCATCTCGCCGTCTTCCGCAACGAGGAGGGCATGCGAAGCGCGCTCGGGACGGTCCACGGCCTCCAGGAGCGCTATGAGGAGCTGCCGGTGGTCCACAAGGGCGGCGTCTACAACACCGACCTGATCTTCCACCTGGAGCTCGGCTACATGCTCGAGTGCGCCGAGACGATCTGCGAGGGCGGCCTGCTGCGCAAAGAGAGCCGCGGGGCGCACTACCGGCGCGACATGACCGAGCGCGACGACACGGCCTGGCTCAAGCACACGACGGCGAACGTGGGCGAGGACGGCCGGCCCGTGATGGGCTCGCTGCCGGTCACGGTCACGAAATGGGAACCGCAGAAGAGGGTCTACTGATGTTGAGCGCCGTACGAGCAAGCACCGCATGGGCCACGAAGGGCCGCGCCGCAGCGCTCGCCGCCGCGGTACTCCTGTCGCTGGCCGCAGCCGCCTGCTCCGACGCGCCGCCGCCGGAGCCCATCGACCTGGTCCCCGCCGACTCGAACCTCGTGGCGCACGTGGACCTCGGCCGCATCCTGCTCGACCCCGACGTGGCCGGCGCGTTCGAGTCGGCGCCCTTCGGCGAGGACGGACCAGCGACGCTCGACGAGGCACTCGCGGAGGTGGAGGCGGAGACGGGCATCGACCTGCTCCAGTTCGCCAACATCGTGGTCTTCGGGGCCCTCGACCCGGCTGGTCTCGGTGACCAGCCGGACTTCGGCATCCTGGCACGCGGCACGTTCAACGGCGATGCCATCTTGGACAGGATCCGGCTCAGCTCGGGCGGTGAGCTCCGGGAGGACGAGTACCGCGGCCACGCCCTGCTGATCGGCACCGAGGAGGACGGCTCGGAGACCGTCATCACGGTTCTGGCGGACGAGGTCTTCGTCTTCGGCACCCTTGGCGCGGTCACCTCGGTTATCGACGTGCTGGAGGACGGCGAGGGTGCGCTCACCGGGCCGCTGCTCGACACGTACGCCGCGCTGGGCGACCCGCTGGTGAAGGCAGCCTTCGCCGTGCCCCCGGGGTCGCTCGAGTACATCGTCGCTGCACCGACGGACGCGATCCCGATACCGTTCGACCCGTCGCTGATCTCCGACATCACGATCGTCGGTTTCGCGGCCGACAAGGAAGCCGACCTGGTGACGGTCCACCTCACGCTCGAATACGCGAGTGCGGCTTCGGCCGAAGCCGCCTCGGACTACTTCAGCGCTCTGCTGACGCTCGCCGGGCCCTTCCTCCCGCCGGGCGCGGCGGCCGATCTGCTGAACCAGATAGCCGTCGAGTACAGCGGCTCAACGGTAGAGGTCAGCATCTCGGCGACGGTCGATCAACTCAGCGCCGCTGCGGACGAGGTCGGCTCCAGCATGGTCCACGAGTAAAAGCGGAGGCTCGAAGCAGTTGCAAGCGAATCTGCGCGTCCGCCGGTACGACCCCGAAGAGGCCGAGCCGTCGGCGCGGATGCAGGAGTACCACATCGAGGTGCCCGAGCACTTCACCGTGCTCGACGCGCTGATCCAGGTGCGCGAGGAGGAGGACCCGAGCCTCGCGCTGCGCTGCTCGTGCCGCGCCTCGATCTGCGGCTCCTGCGCCATGCGCGTCAACGGCCAGGCCCACCTCGCCTGCAAGACGCGTCTGAGCGCCGTCGCGCCCGAGGGCGAGCCGGTGACCATCGAGCCCATGGGTAACCAGCGGGTCGTGAAGGACCTGGTGGTGGACCTTGGGGTCTTCTGGAACAAGATCCGGGCCATCGAGCCCTACCTCCAGCCCGCGGGCCCCGAGCCAGAGGAGGAGTACATCGCCTCCGACGAGTCGATGCAGAACCTCATCACGCCGATGGGCTGCATCATGTGCGGCGCGTGCGTGTCGGACTGCACGGCGCTGGAGGTCGACGAGAACTTCTTGGGGCCGGCGGCGCTCGCGAAGGCCTACCGGTTCGTCGCCGACCCGCGCGACGGCGCCTCCCACGAGCGGCTCCAGACCCTGAACGAGTACGGCGGCGTCTGGGACTGCACGCGCTGTTATATGTGCGTGGAGGTCTGTCCCGTGGGCGTTGCGCCCATGGACCGCATCATGGAGCTGCGCGACTCGGTGATGAACGAGGTCGGCGTGACCACGCCGGGCGCCCGGCACGTGGAGTCGTTCGCCCGCTCAGTCGCGCGCAGCGGCTGGCTGGACGAGACGATGCTGGCCGTCGATTCGTGGGGGCGCTTCAACATCCCCAAGCTCCTCTCGCAGGCCCCCCTGGGCCTCCGCGTGCTCGTGCGCGGGAAGCTGCCGCTACCCTGGCCGTTCCACCACAAGCGTGCGGGCGCAGAGTTCGTCGGGCGCATCTTCAAGCGTTGGGAGTCGAAGAAACAGTGAAATACGCCTTCTACCCCGGCTGCGTGTCCCGCGGGGGCACGCCGGAGCTCTACACCTCCACCATGGCCATCGCCGGCAAGCTCGGCATCGAGCTCGAGGAGATCGTCGGCGCGTCGT
>JADFRC010000139.1 GCA_022561455.1 Chloroflexota bacterium
GGTCGTGCCCGTGTGTTCAAGCCCGCCGCAGCCGACCCGCGAAAGGACGGAGGCCCCGGCTACGGGTACTGGTACGCGACCTCGTTCGGCGGGGGCGGCGACGCCAGGTCCATGCCGTGGAAGTCCATGACCTGCGCCCTGAACCACTTCGCCATCTCGTCCGTGCCGGTCCCCATCGCAGCCATGAACTTCGAAGGGTCGTCGGCCTCGATCATGACGACCGCGAAGTCGCCGTGAGGGGTCTGCTGGAGCGACGCGACCTGGCGCGTGACGCCGGCGCTGGCCTGGATCGCGTCCATCGCAGCCTTCCGTGACCCCTGGATCTCCTTGTTGAAAGCCTTCCAAGCATCGAGCTTGCCGGGCAGGATCGGAGCAGCGAAAAGCATGACCGCCATGGTGCACCTCCAGTGGGATGACGCGATGCTACCACGGCCGCGTGGCCCGCATACACGAGGCCGCCATCTCGTTGACCGGCCAGGCCACGGCCAGTAAAATGCGCTTTCGCTATCCCCGTCTCCACGCCCGCCGAGCCATGACCAACGCACCCTCTCGGGAGCCGCTCCCGAAGACATACGACCCGAGCGCCGTCGAGGAGCGCCTCTACCGGTGGTGGGAGTCGTCCGGCTTCTTCCGCGCCGAGCGCGACCCCGCCAAGAAGCCCTTCACCATCATCATGCCCCCGCCGAACGTGACCGGCGAGCTCCACTTGGGCCACGCCGCTCGTGCCGCCGTCCAGGACGCCCTCACGCGCTACCACCGCATGCTCGGCGAGGCGGCGCTCTGGCTCCCCGGCACCGACCACGCCGGCATCGCGACGCAGCTGGTCGTCGAGCGAGCGCTCCAGGCCGAGGGGACGAGCCGCCTCGAGATGGGCCGCGAGGCCTTCCTCAAGCGCGTCTGGGAGTGGGTCGAGACCTACGGCCACATCATCGACAACCAGCACCGCCGCCTCGGCGCCTCCTGCGACTGGTCCCGCAAGGTCTTCACGCTCGACCCCGGGCCTTCGAGGGCCGTCCGGACGACCTTCAAGCGGCTCTACGACAAGGGCCTCCTCTATCGCGGCGAGCGCATCATCAACTGGTGCGTCGGCTGCCGGACCGCGATCTCCGACCTCGAGGTCGACCACGCCGACGAAGACGGCAGCCTCTACTACATCCGCTACCCCCTCGAGGACGGCAGCGGACATCTGGTCGTCGCCACGACGCGCCCCGAGACGCTGCTCGGCGACACCGCCGTTGCGGTCAATCCCACGGACGAGCGCTACGCCGGCATGCGCGGCAAGCGCGTGCTGCTTCCGGTGCTCGGCCGGCCGCTGCCCATCATCGAGGACGATTCGGTCGCGGCCGGCTTCGGCACGGGCGCGCTCAAGATCACGCCCGGCCACGACCCCAACGACTTCGAGGTGGGCGAGCGCCACGGCCTGCCTATCATCAACATCATGAACGCCGACGGCACGCTGAATGCCGAGGCGGGGCCGTACGCCGGCTACGACCGCTTCGACGCGCGCACGGCCATCGTCGAGCAGCTCGAGCGCGAAGGGCTGCTGGAGAAGATCGAGCCGCATACGCACTCCGTCGGCCACTGCCAGCGGAGCGCCGACGTCATCGAGCCGATGGTGAGCGAGCAGTGGTTCGTTCGGGTCGAGCCGCTGGCGGCCCGCGCTCTCGATGCCGTGAACGACGGGCGCATCCGCATCGTGCCCGAGCGCTTCGTCAAGGTGTACACGAACTGGATGGAGAACATCCGCGACTGGTGCGTCTCCCGCCAGCTCTGGTGGGGACACCGCATCCCCGTGTGGTACTGCGACGACTGCGCCCACCTCACCGTCGCCATCGAGGACCCGGCGGCGTGCGAGCAGTGCGGCTCGGTGAGCATCCGGCAGGACGAGGACGTGCTGGACACGTGGTTCTCCTCCGGCCTCTGGCCGCACTCGACGCTCGGCTGGCCCGAGGCGACCGAGGACCTTGCCTACTTCTATCCAACGTCGGTGATGGAGACGGCCTACGACATCCTCTTCTTCTGGATCGCCCGCATGGTCATGATGGGCCTGGAGAACATGGACGAGGTCCCCTTCCACACCGTCTACCTCTCCGGGCTCGTCCGCGACGCCGAGGGCGCGAAGATGTCCAAGACCCGCGGCAACGTGATCGACCCCATCGAGGCTATCGAGAAGTACGGCACGGACGCGCTGCGCTTCGCGCTGACCATCGGCACGACGCCCGGCAACGACACGCGCCTGAGCGATGCCAAGCTCGAAGCCGCCCGCAACTTCGCCAACAAGCTGTGGAACGTCGAGCGGTTCGTGCTCGCATCCCTGGGTGACGCCGACCCGGCGGGTGGCGACGCGGGCCTGGCCGGATGGAGCGGCGCCGCGCTCCCGCGCACCCACCGCGAGGACCGCTGGATCATCGCGCGCACCGAGCAGACGGCCGCCAGGGTCAACGAGCTGCTCGGCGGATGGGCACTCGGCGAGGCCGAGCGCGTCCTGCACGACTTCGTCTGGGGGGAGTTCGCGGACTGGTACATCGAGCTGGCGAAGGTCCGCATGCGCTCGGGCGACGACGACCCACGCCGCGTCCTGGCGTACGTCCTCGAGACCAGCTTGCGCATGCTGCACCCGTTCATGCCGTTCGTCACGGAGGAGCTCTGGCAGCACCTGATGGCCCGGCTGCCGAAGGAGGGCGACGTCCCCGAGACCATCATGCTCGCCCGCTATCCGCTCGGCGAAGCGGCTGGCGGCGACGACGGGGGCGCGGTCGAGGAGATCGAGCTGCTGATCGAGGTCGTCCGCGCCATCCGGAACGTGCGCGCCGAGTTCAAGATCGCGCCGGGCCGCCTGCTCGATGCGGTCGTCAGCGCACCGGGCGGCGGCCTTGCGGAGGAGGCCGAGGCCATCCGCCAGCTCGCCCGCGTGGGCACGCTGACGTTCTCTGGCGACGCACCACTTGAGCATGCCGTGCGGCTCGTGCTCCCGCGCGCCACCGTCACGCTCGCACTCGGCGACGCCGTGGACGTCGGCGCTGAGCGCACGCGGCTCGGGAGCGAGGCGGCGGAGGCGGAGCGCTACCTCGCCGGGCTCACGGCCCGCCTCGGCAACGCGCAGTTCACGGACCGGGCGCCCGAGGAGGTCGTGGAACGCGAGCGCGAGCGCCTGGAGCAGGGGACCGCGCGCCTCGAGCGCATCCGGGAGCTCCTCGCCGAGCTCGGCGGGTGAGCGGCCGCTTCCGGGCAGCCGTTCTGCTGGTGCTATGAACCGGCCAGCGGGCACAGCGAGCGAGCGCACCGGGCTCCGCGGGCTCAACTTGGAAGTCGTCGCCATCATCGCGGGCGTCGTCGTGATGGCGCACGCCACGACGATGATCACGGTGCCGCTGCTGCCCCGCTACGTGAGCGAGCTGGGCGGGAGCGTGCTCGCCGTCGGCCTGGCCCTGAGCTCGTACGCGGCCGCGCGCCTGTTCACGAACATACCCGCGGGCATGCTCTCGGAGCGGATCGGGCGCCGCCCGGTCATCGTCGTGGGAGCCCTCGGCGTCGGCCTCTTCGGCTCCCTCAGCGGCAGCGCGGCGACGGTCCCTGTCTTCATGGCGTACCGCTTCATGATGGGGCTCTTCAGCGCGATGGCCATCACGACCTCCAACGCCGCGATCGCCGACGTGACCACGACCGAGAACCGTGGGCGCACACTCAGCCTGGTCTCGGGGGCGCACCTGGCGATGGGGATCGCGGCGCCGGCCCTCGGCGGGATCGTGGGGGAGTTCGTGGGCGTCCGCGTGCCCTTCTACGCCTCCGGCGTGCCCGCCATACTCGTCGGCATCTGGGCGCTGGCGCGGCTCCCTGAAACGCGCGTCGTCCGCCCCGTGGAACCGGGGCAGGCGCCCGCGGGCGGGGCCCGCCGGTCCTGGACGGACGCGCGCGTGCTGCTCGCCAACCCCAGCTTCCTGCTGGTCTGCCTGATCGGCTTCGCCCACTTCTTCACGAGGGCCGGGGCGAGCCACGCGCTCATCCCGATCTTCGCGGACCAGGCGATCGGCATCGGTCCGGGGCAGCTCGGTGTGTTCTTCAGCATCGCGGCGGTGCTGCACGGCCTCATGGTCTTCCCGGCCGGCATGATCTCGGACCGGTTCGGCCGCAAGGTCCTGATCGTGCCTGGAGGGATACTGGCGGCCGTGGCGCTCGTCTTCTTCCCGTTCGCCGGCACGCTCACAGGCTTCGCCTTCGCGTTCATCGCCTTGCACGCGGCGGAGGGCTTCTCCGGCGGCGCGCCCAACGCATACGTGGGCGACGTCTCGCCGCCCGGCCTGCGTGGCCTCGCCTTCGGGATCTACCGCACCTTCGGGGACCTGGCGGGGCTCATCGCGCCGCTGCTGCTCGCGGGGCTTGCGGCGACGTCGTTCCACGCCGGTTTCTTCTTCGCCGCGGCGCTGCACCTCGGCGCGACGCTCGCGTTCGCGCTGCGCGCCGTCGAGACAGCCGGCAGACGCGGACGCCGCACGACCGACGGCTCCTAGCTCGGCGAGGGGCTCGGCGAGGGGGCCGGCGCCGGC
>JADFRC010000140.1:0-2604 GCA_022561455.1 Chloroflexota bacterium
CACTCGGCCAAGTTCGACGAGGAGCGCTCAACCGAGAACATCCGCCAGGCCATCATGCGCTACGGCGTACGCCACCCCGTCATCAACGACGCCGGCTCAGACGTCTGGCGCGCCTACGCGGTGCGCATGTGGCCAACGGTCATGTTCGTCGACCCGGAGGGCAAGGTGATCGGCAAGATCGAGGGCGAGCTCACCTACGAGAGGGGCACGTCCTTGATCGACACGATGCTCAAGGAGTTCCGCGCGGCAGGCGTGCTCAAACGCTCCCCCGCTCAGCAGCAGCCTGAGGAGCCCTCGCCCTCCCTGCTCAGCTATCCGGGCAAGGTGCTGGCCGACGTCGAGGGCGAGCGGCTCTTCATCGCCGACTCCGGACACCACCGGGTGCTCGTGACGGACCTCGCGGGCACGATCCAGACCGTGATCGGCAGCGGCGACGCAGGGCTCGCCGACGGCGTGCTGGAAGGCGCTCGGTTCAACCACCCCCAAGGGATGGCGCGCTTCGGCGAGGCGCTTTATGTGGCCGACACCGAGAACCACGCGATCCGCGTGATCGACCTCGAGGCGGCCACGGTCGAGACCATCGCGGGCACCGGCAAGCCGGGCGAGGGGCACGTCGAGGGGGGCGACGCCCTCGAGGTCGACCTGCGCTCGCCCTGGGACCTGGCGCTCGTGGGCCGCAGCCTCTACATCGCCATGGCGGGCAGCCACCAGATCTGGACGCTCGACCTCGACCGCCGGGTCGTGCAGGCCACCGTCGGCACCGGCGCGGAGAACATCGTCGACGGCCCCCCCGAGACCGCGCTGCTCGCCCAGCCGAGCGGCATCGCCGCCGACGACGAGGGCGTGCTCTACTTCGTCGACTCCGAGACGAGCTCGGTCCGCTCGGCCGACCTCACGACGGCGCACCACGTCTCGACGCTCGTCGGCGCTGGGCTCTTCGAGTTCGGCGACGTCGACGGCGACGGAGCGGCGGCGCGTCTCCAGCACCCGCTCGGCATCGATTTCCAGGACGGCACGGTCTACGTCGCCGATACGTACAACTCCAAGATCAAGCGCCTCTTGACCGGCACGCGGGCCGTGGCGACCCTCGCCGGGTCGGGCGAGCGTGCGCTCAAAGATGGTCCGCTACGGACCGCGGCCTTCTACGAGCCGGGCGGGCTCAGCGTCGCGGGGGAGCGCATCTACGTCGCGGATACGAACAACCACGCGCTGCGGCTGATCGACCTCGCGCAGGGCCAGGTCACGACGCTGACCGTCGACTTCTAGGCGGAGCGCACGCCCATCGACGGTGTAGGGGCGCACGGCCGTGCGCCCTCGGCGGCATGCGTAGGCGCTGGTTCGACCCGCGGCGGGGCCGCGCCACACCGTCATCCTGAGCACAGCGAAGGATCTCGTCCCCAGACGAGCCGCGAGATGCCACGCGCCGCCTAGCATGACAGCGCTGGGCAGGGCGCACGCCGTGCGCCCCTACGGCGTGCGGAGCGCCGGACACTAGCGGGCTCTGGGGACCTGGCGGTCCTCGTCTCGCGCCTCGGCGGTCTCGGGCTCCGGGCTCGCGGGCTCGTCGTCGGCGAAGAGCCGCCAGCCGCCGTCGCTTCTGGCGCGCCGCAGCCAGCGCGCCGCGCCGATGACCATCAGCACGATGCCGAGCTGCAGCGCGAACGTCGCCGGCCCGCCAAGCGTATCCGCGAGCAACAGATACAGCGTGATGAGGCCGAGGAATAGAAGGACGAAAGCGATGCCGGGGCGCACGAGATCACCTGCGATCAAAGCATCGCGCCCACGCATCGTCGGGCGCGATGAACCAATATTGGTCATGATTCTAGGTGGATTCCGAGAAAAGTATAAGGATTCGCGCTTGTGGATCTCGGTGGATCGCTCGCGCGCCGGACCGCGTGCGGCGCTCGCCCACGCGCGTCGCTCCCGAGCCAACGGGGCGCGTGGACAGGCGCCGGAAGCGCTTGACCCTCCTCGATGCGCTCGCCTATACTTGACGCGTTGGGCCGGCCGGGTGGCCGTCCTTTTTTGGTTGGGCGAACGCCGTACGGGCCCGAGTGGCGCAACGGCAGCGCAGCCGATTTGTAATCGGCAGGTTGGGGGTTCGACTCCTCCCTCGGGCTCCGGTGACGGCCGAGGAAGGCCGGGCCCTGTGCTACACTTGCCGGTGGCTTACGGAGGGATGGGAGAGCGGCTAAATCCATCAGACTGTAAATCTGACGCCCGATGGGCTACGCAGGTTCGAATCCTGCTCCCTCCACCACCGATGGGACGCATTTGACCGAGCCACCTGCCCACATAGCTCAGGCGGTAGAGCACGTTCTTGGTAAGAACGAGGTCATCGGTTCAAATCCGATTGTGGGCTCCACTTGGGCACCTCTGAAATAGAGCGCGCACACGCCGGTGATAGAGTGCGCGCTCGCTGGCCGAACGAGTAGTTAGGCCCAACGCGTAGGTAGTTTAGGAAGGACACATCCATGGCCAAGCAGAAGTTCGAGCGAACCAAGCCCCACCTCAACGTCGGCACGATCGGCCACGTTGACCACGGCAAGACGACGTTGACCGCCGCCATCACCAAGGTGCTGTCCAAGGCCGTCGGCGGCACCT
>JADFRC010000140.1:2698-4543 GCA_022561455.1 Chloroflexota bacterium
CGCCTTCCGCGACTTCGATTCCATCGATAGCGCGCCGGAGGAGAAGGCGCGCGGCGTCACCATCAACATCGCCCACGTCGAATACGAGTCGGCGGTCCGGCACTACGCCCACGTCGACTGCCCGGGCCACGCCGACTACATCAAGAACATGATCACCGGCGCCGCGCAGATGGACGGCGCCATCCTGGTCGTCAGCGCACCGGACGGCCCCATGCCGCAGACGCGGGAGCACATCCTGCTCGCCCGCCAGGTCAACGTGCCGCGCATCGTCGTCGCGCTCAACAAGGTCGACATGATGGAGGACGAGGAGCTGCTCGAGCTCGTCGAGCTCGAGATCCGCGACCTCCTCAACAAGTACGACTTCCCCGGCGACGACACGCCGATCATCCGCCTCAGCGCGCTCAAGGCGCTGGAGTCCGAGAACCCCGTCGACGCCCCCGAGAACCAGGCCATCATGGACCTGGTGAAGGTGCTGGACGAGTACATCCCGATCCCGGACAGGCCGCGCGACCTGCCCTTCCTCATGCCGGTGGAAGACGTGTTCTCCATCAAGGGCCGTGGCACCGTCGTCACCGGCCGGGTGGAGCGTGGCGTCATCCAGGTGCAGAAGGAGGTCGAGATCGTCGGCATCAGGGAGACCCGCAAGACCGTCGTCACCGGCGTCGAGATGTTCCACAAGATGCTTGACGAGGCCGAGCCCGGAGACGCCATCGGCGTGCTCCTGCGCGGCATCGAGCGCGACGACGTCGAGCGCGGACAGGTGCTCGCGGTCCCTGGAAGCATGAAGCCGCTCACCGACGCCGAAGCCGAGGTATACGTGCTCACGAAGGACGAGGGAGGGCGCCACACGCCCTTCTTCCCGGGGTACAAGCCGCAGTTCTACATCCGCACGAGCGACGTCACCGGCGAGATCATCCTGCCCGAGGGCGTGGAGATGGTCATGCCGGGCGACAACATCAACATGCACATCAAGCTCATCAGCCCCATGGCGATCGAGGCCGGGCTGCGCTTCGCGATCCGCGAGGGCGGCCGCACGGTCGGCTCCGGCGTGTTCACGAGCGTCGGGTAGAGCCGTGGCCAAGAAGCGGGGCGACGTCCGGACGTTGATCGAGCTTGCGTGCACCGAGTGCCGCGAGCGCAACTACCACACGGAAAAAAATAAGCGGAACGACCCCAGCCGTATGGAGCTCAACAAGTTCTGCCCACGGTGCAGGGTCCACCGCCTCCACCGCGAGGTCCGCTAGCCATGGCGTCTGCACGCGGCGGCGGGAACGCCATCCGCTCCATGCTGGATGAGGGCCAGGCCCGCCGGCGCGGGCGCTTCGCGATCGTCGGCGAGGTCTACAGCGAGCTCACCAAGGTGACGTGGCCCCCCCGTGAGGACGCGGTCCGCCTCTCCTTGCTGGTCCTCGGCGTGGCGGGGGCGATGGGCGTGTTCTTGGGCCTGCTGTGGGACCCGCTGTTCAGTTTCCTCGTGAACCGTTTCATCCTGCGGGTAGATGGCTGAGCCGAGCGATGACCGAGCAGATCACCGTCCATCCCACAGCCAGCTGGTACATCGTGCACACGTATTCCGGCCAGGAGGACCGCGTCAAGCGGAACCTGGAGATGCGGATCGACTCGATGGACGTCAAGGACAAGATCTTCTCGGTCGTCGTGCCGACCGAGGAGGAGATCGAGATCAAGGACGGTCAGCGCAAGTCGGTCCAGCGCAAGATCTTCCCCGGCTACATCCTCGTCCAGATGGAGATGGACGACGAGAGCTGGTACGTCGTGCGCAACACGCCCGGCGTCACCGGCTTCGTCTCCGCCGAGGACGAGCGCGAGCGGCGGCCCAAGCCCGTG
>JADFRC010000029.1 GCA_022561455.1 Chloroflexota bacterium
GTCACGCGGCTGCCGCCGACGCCCGAGTCGGACTCGAACATCCCCGTCTCCTCGACCTGGATGCGCACGCGGTCGGCGGGGAGCCCCATCGTCTCGGCGGTGATCTGCTGCACGACCGTGTAGGCGCCCGCGCCCTGCTCGAACAGCGGCGTGTGGACGACGACCGAGCCGTCGGGCTCGAGCGACACGCGGGCGTTGTTCTGCCCTCCGCCGGGCGCGCGCTCGCCGATGGCGATGCCGCGGCCGACGACCGCTCCGGACGGCAGCGTGCCCTTGGGCGTGTTGTAGCCAGCGGCCCGGACGGCGGCGCGCACGGTCTCGTCGGCGCGGTTCTGCTCGAACACGTGCCCGAGGGCCGTCGGCTCGCGGTCGGCCACGAGGTTCATGAGACGCAGCTCGATCGGGTCCATGCCGATCGCAATCGCGATCTCGTCGATCTGCGATTCGAGCGCGAACAGCCCTTGCGGCTCGCCGGGGCCGCGCATGTGACCGCAGGGGACGGTGTTCGTGTAGACCATGTATTCGGTCACGCGCGCGTGTGGGACGCGGTAGGGCCCGCCGGCCCCCGCGGCTCCGGGCAGGAAGCCGACCGGCTTGAACCCTGCGTAGGCACCGCTGTCGAACACCATGCGCACGTCGTGGGCGACGATCGTACCGTCGCGCTTCACGCCCGTCCGCACCGTCATGGTGGTGCTGTGCCGGGGATTGCCGGCGAGCAGCTCCTCGGTGTAGTCGAGCGCCATCCGCACCGGCCTCCCGCCGACCGCCTTGGAGAGGTAGTAGCCGAGCGGGATGTTCATCGGCGACCCCTTGCCGCCGAAGTCGCCGCCGATCGTGACGGGGTGGAAGACGATCTGGTCCTTCGGGATGTCCAGCGCCTTGGCGATCTGGCCGCGCGTCGTGTACGGCGCCTTGTTGGGCGCCCAAACGTGCATGCGGCCGCCGGGCTCGACCTGCACGAGCTGGTTGTGCGTCTCGATGTATCCCTGGTGTACCTTGGGCGTGGTGTACGTGTTCTCCACGATCAGCTCGGCGTCCTTGAAGCCCTCCTCCACGTCGCCCTTCGACCACTCGAAGCGGCAGACCACGTTGCTCGGCGCATCCAGCGGGTTCACGAGCCCGTCGTAGCTCACGACGTCCGGGTGGATCAGCGGCGCGTCCGGGAGCATGGCTTTTTCCGGGTCGATGACCGCCTCGATCTCCTCGTAGACGACGTCGATCAGGGCGACCGCGCGCTCCGCGGTCTCCTCGTCGTCGGCGACGACCACGGCGACCTGCTCGCCGGGGAAGCGGACGAGCCCCTGCGCGAGGAGCGGCACGTCGACGGTCCTGCGGCCCCACTTGGAGTTCGGCGGAAGGTCGTCGCCGGTGACGACCGCGTGCACGCCTGGCAGCGCGCTCGCCCGGGACGTATCGATGCTCAGGACGCGGGCGTGGGCGTGCGGGCTACGCAGCGGCTTGGCCCACAGCGTGCCTTCGGCTGGGACGTCCGCGGCGTAGGACGCTTCGCCCGTCACCTTGCCCGGCCCGTCTACCCGGGGGACGGGGGCGCCGACGGCGTGCGGAGCTTTGGTCGTCATGCTGGAGGTCTCCCGTGGATGAGCGTCTAAGGCGAACGGCGCTTAGGATAGCACCAGGGGGGGCGCGGCCTGCACGCACTCGCCGGGAACAGGCCGTTGCGGGGTGAGAGATTCCTCGCTGCGCTCGGAATGACAGGTTCTTCGGGCCGCGCCGAGGGCGCCGCTCCTTATGGGTCAAGGGCTGTGCCCTTGCTCGCTGCGCTCGGAATGACAGGTTCTTTGGGCCGCGCCGAGGGCGTCGCTCCTTACGGGTCCGGGCTGTGCCCTTGCTCGCTGCGCTCGGAATGACAGATTCTTTGGGCCGCGCCGAGGGCGCCGCTCCTTACGGGTCCGGGCTGTGCCCTTGCTCGCTGCGCTCGGAATGACGCGTTCGCACCGCGCCAAGGGTGCTACCCCTTATGGGTCAAGGGCTGTGCCCTTGTTAGTTCGGAGAGAAGCGGCGGCGGCGCTGCTCTTCGCCTCGGCGCTTGACCTGCTCCGTCGCCTTCTTGATCAGTTCCAGCTCGTCCGACAGCCGCTCGGCCGTGCGCATCTCCAGCAGCCTCTGCTGCACGCCTGCGTTCCCCTGGAAGAGCTGAGCGACCTGGTAGGACAGCACGACGCCGTCGTCCGGGAGGGGTACCTCACGGACGTAGCCGCCGCGCAGCGCCAGCATGGTTTTGATGAACTCGGCGGCGTCCTCCTTCACGTTGGCGACCAGCGGCGGCTCGATGTCCTCCGCAGCGTCGTCCTCGAGGTATTCGACGTCGGCCGAGAGGTAGGGGCGGTCGTGGCTGAGCGACCGGACCCGGAAGCGCCGGCCGCCGACGGCCGCGACGCTGAAGCGGCCCTGGCCCAGTGGGTTCACGGAGCGGATGTGCGCGGTCGTTCCGACGTCGTGGGGGTTGGCCTCGTCGTCGCCGACCTCGCGCCCGGCCCGCAGCAGCAGCACGCCGAAGGGCTCGCCGGCCTCGGTGCACTCGTTGGTGAGCTGCACGTAGCGTGGCTCGAAGACGACGAGCGGCAGCTCCATGCCGGGGAAGAGGACCACGGACTGGAGCGGGAACAGGCGGAGGAAGTTCGGGCCCGGCTGCTCACTCACGCAGCCGAGTCTACACCCCACAAGGGCACAGCCCTGGCACTCACGGCCGGGGGGCCGGGTCCAGCCGGCGCGCGACCAACCCCGTTCGTCCTGAGGCTCTCGAAGGACAAGCGCAGGTTCGCCGCGGACGAGGGTTCGTGGTTCGAGAGCCTCACCACGAACGGAGCCGCCCGGCGTGCCGTCGGCGAGAATGCGTATTTAGGACTCGCTCGATCTCTGACGCCGGCGCCTTGCCCCGCTGAGTGGGTCAAGGGCTGTGCCCTTGCTACTCCTCGCGCCGGTACGTCCCGGTGAGCGAGCCGTGGCCGACGACGCGCCCGCGCATCGCCGCGAGCACCAAGGCGGCGGCGAGGGTCCCGAGGGCCAGGGGTGCTCCGGCGAGCCGCATATCCCCTAGGCGCCCGGCACGGTGCGGACGTCGATCAGGCTCGTGGCGCCGCCCTCCGGCTCGTCGGCCGAGCCGAAGACGACGACCCGGTCTCCCGCATCCAGGGCGCCGCTGTCCCGGAGCTGTGTCAGCCCGTCGTGCACCGCGGCCTCGAAGTCGCGGGAGGGTTTGCCCGAGGACTCAGTCGAGATGGGCTGCACGCCGTACCACAGGGACAGGCCGCTGCGCACGGCCGGGTCGGAAGTGATGGCGAAGATCGGGCCGTCGGGGCGCTGGTGCGAGAGCGTGCGTGCCCTCGCGCCGCTCGGCGTGAAGCAGAGCAGGGCGCGCGCGCCGACGTTGGACGCCAGCGAGCGTGCCGCTTCCGCCACCGCGTGGGCCTCGTCGCCGGTTGGGTGCGCGCGGTGCTTCTCGCGCGCGCCCTCGGCGGCCTCGGCGATGCGGGCCATGGTTGCCACCGCCTCCACCGGATAGCGTCCGATGGCCGTCTCGGCCGAGAGCATGAGCGCGTCGGTGCCGTCGAGCACCGCGTTGGCGATGTCGCTGGCCTCGGCGCGCGTGGGGACGGGCCGGTCCACCATCGACTCCAGCATCTGCGTCGCCGTGATGGCCGGTATGCCGATCTCGTTGGCGCGGGCGATGATCTGCTTCTGGAGCAGTGGCACGCGCTCGACGGAGACCTCGACGCCGAGGTCTCCGCGGGCCACCATCACGGCGTCGCTCGCGGCGAGGATCTCCTCGAGGTTCGCGATCGCCAGCGGGTGCTCTATCTTCGCGACCACCGGCGTGTCGCGTCCGAGATCGGCGAGCACCTGCTTGCACGCGAGCACGTCGTCGGCACGGCGCACGAAGCTCAGCGCGACGAAGTCGACTTCGAGCTCCGCGCCGAGGGCGAGGTCCTCGTGGTCCTTCGGCATGAGCGGCGGCATGGAGACCTCGGAGTCGGGCAGGTTGACGCCCTTGTGCTCGCCGACGCTCCCGCCGCTCAGCACCTCGGCCTGGATCTCCTCCCGGCTGACCGCCACCGCGCGCAGCACGATACGGCCGTCGGCGATGAGGATGCGATGGCCCGGCTTCACGTCGTCGGTCAGATGGGGGTAGGCGATGGAGAGCTGCTCGCTGGAGCTCGGCCCCTCGATCGCGGTGATGGTGACCGTGGAGCCCGTTGCGAGCTCCGCGGGCTTCCCGCCCGCCAGCGGCCCGGTGCGGAGGCGCGGGCCCTGGATATCCTGGAGCAGGCCGACCGAGCGACCCGCGGCCTCCGCGAGCTCGCGGATCCGCGGTACCGCGGCGGAGACCTCCTGATGCGTGGCGTGCGAGAAGTTCAGCCGGAAGACGTCGACGCCGGCCGCGATGAGGCCGCGCAGCATCTCATCCGAGGCCACCGCGGGGCCCCAGGTCGCAACGATCTTCGTGAGCCGTCCATGATCGGCCATCGCACCATGCCGCCCGTGTCTGTCCGCTCTCTCGATGATAGCGCAGCGGCCCCGGCCCGCGGCGGCTCGACGACCGGAGGCAGCGCCGAACGCATACAATCCAACCGGTGCCGGAACGGGCCAAGCGGGCCGATGCCCATACGGGACGTGCGCGGGAGGAGAACGCGATGCTGGTGCTCATGGTCAACATCAAGGTCAAGCCCGGCCGGCGGGACGATTTCATCGCCGCCATCCGCGAGGACGGCGAGGGGACGACCACGAAGGAGGAGGGCAACCTCCAGTTCAGCGCCATCCAGGACAGCGAGGACCCGGACCGCTTCTTCCTGTTCGAGGTGTACCGGGACGAGGCGGCGCTGGACGCGCACCGCCAGATGCCGCACTTCCTGAAGTACCGGGAGGCAACCGCCGGCCTCTACGCGGAGGAGACGGTGCGGCGTATGGGCACGAACGTGTTTCCCGACGACTCGGGATGGGCTTCGTGACCCGCGCTTGAGACCCGATCGCTGGCCATTCTTCTACGGCTGGGTCATCGCCGGCGTCGCCTTCGTCGGCTCCGGCCTCGGCTCGGGCGTCTCGATCTGGGGCGCGAGCGTCTTCGTCCTGCCGATGACCGAGGAGCTCGGCTGGAGCCGCACGGAGTTCTTCGCGGCGTTCGCGGTCCGCGCCGTCGTGGTCGGCGTCACCGCGCCGGTGGTCGGTCCGTGGCTCGACACGCGCCACGGCCCGCGGCTCATGGCCATCGGCGGCGCGTTCGTGCTCGCGGGGTCGATGGCGCTGCTGACGTATACCGAGCACCTCTGGCAGTTCCTGCTGCTCTACGGCGTTCTCGGCGGACTCGCCGAGCTGGGTGGGGGGTTCGTGATACTCATCACGGTGCTTCCCAAGTGGTTCGTGGCGAAGCGCGGGCGGGCACTCGGCATCGCGAGCATGGGCGTGGGCCTCGGTGCGCTCCTGTTCCCCTCGTCCGTGTCCGCCGTGGTGGACGCGGAGGGCTGGCGGGCCGCGTGGGTCTGGCTCGGCGCCGCGACCGGCACGGTCTGGCTGCTGCTCGCGCTGCTGGTGCGCACGCGCCCGGAGGACGTTGGTCTGTGGCCCGACGGCGCTCCCCGGCCGCCCTCGGAGGCGCCCGCGCACGGGGCGGGCGAGCGCAGTCTGACGCGCGGAGAAGCGGTGCGCACGCCGGCGTTCTGGCTGCTGCTCGCCGCCTCGAGCCTCATCGCGCTGGGCATCGTGGGGTTCCAGACCAACTGGCTGCCGTTCCTGCTGGAGACCGGGTTCAGCGCGGCTGAGGCCTCGGCCGGCATCGCCGTCTACGGTCTGGTATCGGGCCTCTCGCGGCCGGGCTGGGGTCTGCTGGCCGAGCGCGTCCCGCCCCGTTACCTGCTGGCGGCCTCGGCCGCCGCGACGTCGGTCGTCATCGTGCTGTTCCTGAACGTCGGAAGCGTGGCGCGCCTCGCGGTGTACCTCGCCGCGGCCGGCGTGTCGATGGGCGGCTACGTGATCCTCCAAGCGCTGCTCACCGCCGACTACTTCGGGCGGGCGCACCTCGGCGCCGTCGAGAGCGTGCTGCGCCCCTTCATGCTGGGGACGGGCGCGCTCAGTCCACTGCTGTTCGGTCTGCTGTACGACCTGCGCGGCGACTACGGGGCCGCGTTCCTCGTGGCCGCGGCCGCGTGGCTCGCGGCGGGGGCGATCGTGCTCGCGGCGAGGCCGCCGGGGCGTCCCGCGCCGTGAGGGCGCACGCCATGCGCCCCTACAAGGGACGGATCACCTTGGCTCCTCCCGTAGGGGCGCACGGCGTGCGCCCTTGTCCCCAGCCTCGGCGCAAGGTAGAACACGGACTGCCATGACCGACGACAAGCAGCAAACAGCGCAGGGCACGCTCCTATGGCGGCCCTCCCCCGAGCGGGCGGAGCGGAGCAACATGGCGCGCTACATGCGCTGGCTCGGCGAGGCCCGCGGGCGCCGCTTCGACTCCTACGACGACCTGTGGCGCTGGTCGGTCGACGACCTCGATGGCTTCTGGGGCTCGGTCTGGGAGTACCTCGGCGTGATGGCGCACCGGCCGTACGACCGCGTGCTCGAGCGCTCCGCTTCCAAGAGCCGAGGGGAGGGCAACAGCGTCGAGGGCGCGCGGTGGTTCGCCGGCGCCGAGCTGAACTATGCCGAACACGCCCTGCGCCGCCGCGACGGCCACACCGCCGTCGTCTTCACGAACGAGGCCGGCGCGAGCGCCACGCTGACGTACGCCGAGCTCGCCGAGCGCACGGCGGAGGCCGCGGCAGGCCTGCGGCGTATCGGCGTCGGCAGGGGCGACGCGGTCGTCGGCTACCTGCCGAACGTACCGGAGGCCGTCGTGGCCGCGCTGGCCGCCGCGAGCATCGGCGCGGTCTGGTCGTGCTGCCCGCCGGAGTTCGGGGCGCCGTCCGTGATCGAGCGCTTCGCCCAGCTCGAGCCGAAGGTGCTGCTCGGCGTCGACGGCTACACCTACGCCGGGCGGCGGTTCGACGCGACGGCTGGCTTGCGCGAGGTGCAGGCCAGCCTG
This sequence comes from Chloroflexota bacterium, assembly GCA_022561455.1. Lineage (GTDB taxonomy): Bacteria > Chloroflexota > Dehalococcoidia > Lucifugimonadales > Australimonadaceae > JADFRC01. The sequence continues at coordinate 7,031 of JADFRC010000029.1, forward strand.
CCGTCGCTGCGGGCCACCGTCGTCCTGCCGTACCTCGATCCCTCTTCGGGCACGGGCGGGCTCGCGGGCGCCGTGACGTGGAGCGACATGCTGGTGCCGGGCGAGCCCCTGATTTTCGAGCCGGTGCCCTTCGACCACCCGCTGTGGGTGCTGTACTCATCGGGCACCACGGGCGCGCCGAAGGCGATCGTGCACGGGCACGGCGGCGTGCTGGTCGAGCACCTCAAGATGCTCTCGCTGCACATGGACCTCGGGGAGGACGACCGCTTCTTCTGGTTCACGACGACCGGCTGGATGATGTGGAACTTCCTCATCAGCGGCCTGCTGGTCGGTGCCACGATCGTGCTCTACGACGGAAGCCCGGCGCACCCCGACCTGTACGCGCTCTGGCGCATGGCCGCCTCCACCGGCGTGACGTGCTTCGGCGTGAGCGCTCCCTACATCCTGGCGTGCATGAAGGCGGGCATCGAACCCGCCCGCGGGCTGGACCTGGGCCGCATCCGGACGGTCGGCTCGACCGGCTCGCCGCTGCCGCCCGAGGGCTACGCGTGGGTGTATGAGCACGTCGGCGCCGACCTGCTGCTCGCCTCGATCAGCGGCGGCACCGACGTCGTGACGGCGTTCACCGCAGGCAGCCCGACGCTGCCGGTGCACGCGGGGGAGATGGCGTGCCGGGCGCTCGGCGCCAAGGTCGAGAGCTTCGATGCGGACGGCCGTTCGGTCGTCGACGAGGTCGGCGAGATGGTCGTCACCGAGCCGATGCCGTCGATGCCGGTGCGCTTCCTGAACGACCCGGACGGACGCCTGCTGCACGAGAGCTACTTCGACTTCTACCCGAACGCATGGAGGCACGGCGACTGGCTCCGCATCACGCCGGCGGGTGCGTGCGTGGTCTACGGCCGGTCCGACGCGACGCTCAAGCGCGGCGGGGTGCGCATGGGCACTGCTGAGTTCTACCGCGCCATCGACGATGTGCCCGAGGTGGCCGATAGCCTGGTCGTCGACACGGCGGGTCTGGGGACCGAGGGCAGGCTGCTGCTGTTCGTCGTGCTCTCCGAGGGCGTCGTGCTCGATGAGGCGCTCCGTGAGCGGATCGAGTCGGCCATCCGCACGCGGCTCTCGCCACGTCACGTGCCGGACGCGGTCCACGCCATCGCCGAGGTGCCGCGGACGCTCAATGGCAAGAAGCTCGAGGTGCCCGTCAAGCGCATCCTGAGCGGCGTGCCGGTCGAGGAGGCGGCGAGCCTCGACTCGCTGGCGAACCCGGACGCGCTGCGCTTCTTTGCGGACATGGCCGCTCAGGATGCTACGTGAGCCTCGGCATCGTCTTCGCGCTCGCAGCCGCGGTCGCCTTCGGGTTCAACGGCGCCACCATCCGGCGGGGCGTCGCGACGGCTGCTGCGAGTCAGGGCCTCTACGTCACGGTACTCGGTGGGCTCGTGCTGTTCGTGCTCACCGCGGCGGCCTCCGGGCAGCTTTTGCGGGCGGGCGAGGTGGCGGTGCGCGACTACGGGTTCTTGGTGGCGGGTGGGCTGGTACACATCCTGGCGGGCCGGTACTGCAACTTCCGGGCCATCGCGGCGATGGGGGCAAACAGGGTCGCGCCGGTGATGGGCTCGTCGGCTTTCGTGTCCGTGCTCATCGCGGTGCTCTTTCTGGACGAGACGGTCACCCTGCGCATCGGCGTGGGCATCGCGCTGGTCATGGTCGGCCCGGCGCTCGTCGCCCGGCGCCGGACGCCCGTGCCGGCGACGCCCGCCGGGGCGAGCGATGATGCGCCTGCGGGCGTTGCCGCCCCCGCGCCGGATGCCGTGGGTGTGGCCAACAGCCCGAACCTCAAAGAGGGCTACCTCTTCGGCATCATGGGTGCGGTGCTATGGGGCATGGGCCCGGTGCTCATGCGTGCGGGCGTGGACTCGACGGGCCTCGGGATCCTCGGTGGTCTCGTGACCTACGGCGCGGCGGCCACGGTGCTGGTGCTGATCCTCGCCGTACCTGGGCAGCTCGCCAAGGCGGCGAGCCTGGACCGCTCGGCGCTCCGCTGGTTCGCCCTCAGCACGCTCAATTCCTTCATAGCCAACGTGTTCCGCTTCTCGGCGCTTGCGATCGCACCGGTGACGGTCGTCGTGCCGATGATCCGGACCTTCGCCATCTTCCAGCTGGGGTTCAACTTCCTGATCAACCGGTCGCTCGAGTCGTTCGAGCCGCGGATCCTCGCCGCGATCGCCGTCTCCGTGGCCGGTGCGGTCCTGCTCGCAACCTAGCAAGGGCGCAGCCCTTGACCCACTTGGGGTAGCGCCCAGACTTGGCGCCAACGTTGTCATTCCGAGCGCAGCGAGCAAGGGCACAGCCCTTGACCCATACAGGGTAGCGCCCTTGGCGCGGCGCCAACGTTGTCATTCCGAGCCCTTCCCTAGAAGGATGAGAAATCTCTCACAAGGGGTAGCGCTGCTCGCGCTCTAGCCCGGCGGCGGGCCGGGCCGAGGGGCGGTCTCGGGCCGCGTCCTCCACACAGAGCTGACGACCGGCGTCGCCACCGCGGCGACGATGCCGATGGCCCCGAAGGCGTACATCGCGCCCTGGATGCCGATGCCGTCGCCGAGCAGCCCGAAGAGGTACGGCACGGCGAGCATGCCGGCCGCCCAGAACAGCCCCACGACGGCAAGGGACAGCGCACGCTCACGCTCGGGGCTGTTGGCCACGGCGATGGCCGGATAGAGCGCCCGGATGCCGCCGAACGCCATCCCGCCGACCGCCACCAGCAGCACGGCCGCGGCGGGCGAGCTCCCAACGAGCGCCGTGAGCGCGGTGACCGCGCCGGTGATCGCGAACCCGGCGACCGCGACGCGCTGGGCGCCGAGGCGGGCCACGATCGCGCCGAACGGGTAGGCGACGACGACCACGCCGATCCCACCGACCGACCGCAGCAGGCCCACCACGGCGTCGCCGTAGCCGGCCTCCTTGAAGAACGCCAGGTACAGCGAGCCGAGCAGCGCGGCGTACGCGGCGGCCATCAGCGCCGTGAAGTGCCCGAGGCGCAAGGATCGCTGCACCATCATCCGCCCGGCCGGCGCCAGCGTGCTCCGGATGCTCCGGACCTGCCCGGCGCGCGGCAGCGGCGGCATGGCGACCGTCGCCACGATGCCGGCCACGTTCGCGGCGGCGGCGGCCATGAACGCCACGTCGAAGCCGGCGAGCTGCGCGAGCGACCCCGCGAGCACGGAGCCCAGGATCGTCCCGCCGCTCTCGGCGCTCAGCAGCCGGCCCATCGTCAGCCCCGCGTGTCCCTCGGCGCTGCGGCTCGTATAGGACTGGCCGGCGGACCAGTACACGGAGCGGGAGGCCCCGTTGATGAGCTGGCCGATGATGAGGGGGAGGAGGGTCGAGGAGACGATGAAGATCGCCGCGCAGACGACCAGCGCGACGAAGCTGAACCCCAAGACGACGCGCTCGCCGAACCGGTCGGAGACGGCTCCACCCGCGAGGCGCAGCAGGACGAGGAAGACGCCCGCCGACGACACGACGAGACCGAGGGCCGCGAGCTCGAACCCCAGGTCGATCACGTACAGCGGTACGAGGACCATCAGCATCCCGAGCCCGAGCCCATAGAAGAAGCCGTTGACGTACGACAGCTCCGTCGGGTGCTGCCGGGGGTGGACGACGATGTGCGCTAGCTGTGGGACGAGATACAACCGGGCCTCCGGGGCGGTGGGGTGTGCGGATCATAGGGCCGCAGGGGCAGGGCGCACGCCGTGCGCCCCTACGGGGGCCAGACGGGCCGGACGATCCGTCCCTTGTAGGGGCGCACGGCGTGCGCCCTCGTGCCCTGCCTACATGTCGGCGCTGACGAGGGCCGAGTAGTACGCCCAGACGCCGCCGGGCTGTCCTGCTCCTCCGCGTGGCCGCCGCGAGCGCGAGATGGGCCCCTTGAGGTGCGGCTGCTCCGCCAGCCCCTGCATCCCTGCGGCGAACTCGTCCTGGTCGGCCTCGGGGATGCCCTGGTAGTCGCGCCCCACCATGCTGTAGGCGTAGTAGTTCTGGCGGGCCTGCTCCTCGAGGTGGAGCATCGTCATCACCGAGCTCTCCACGCTGTTGCCGCTCACCGCGGCTCCGTGTCCGCGGAGCATCACGGCCGAGCTGTCGCCCATCGCTTCGACGACGGCCATGCCGTCCTCTTCGCTCAGGATCAGCCGCGAGTGCGGGAACACGGGGATGCCGGCGCGCGTGAGCGCCTGGCCCTCGTTGCACATCGCCTGCATCTTGATGCCGAGCAGCCCCATGACGATGGAGAACCGTGGGTGCACGTGCGTCACCGAGGAGACCTCGGGCCGCTCGCGCAGGATGCACGAGTGCATCTTGACCTCGTTGCACTGCCAGGCGTCGCGCGGGCCGTCGACCAAGTTACCGTCCATGTCGACGACGACCATGTCCTCCGGGCGCATCAACGCCAGCGCGTCCACGGCATAGCCGCGGCCCTTGACCACGAAGAGCTCGGGGTCGTTGGGCACGCGCATGCTCACGTGGCCCAATGAGGCCAGGATGCCGGTGGCGAGCCCGAACTCGGCGAGCAGCCGGGTGCCGATCGCTACCTCTCGCTTGACGTCGTCGATCTCCTGTCCCATGGCGTCCCTCCAAGCGTGCGTGATTCAGCGCGCCATCGCGCTCGCTGCTTCTATCACCTCGACTCGGGGGCGTCAAAGGGCGGTGTCTGTCATCGCGGACGGCAGGGAGCCGGCCGGGCCATACGGGCCGTTCGCGCCCACGTATCCGAGGTGTCGGCCAGCCCCTCTCTCATCCTTCGACAGGCTCAGGACGAGCGGGTAGCAGAAGGAGTGCTGTGAGAGCGAGGCCCTTTCGCTGGGGGGCATCGGGGGATCACCGGTAGGTGGCGTTACTCCTCAGGGAGAAGGGGCCTTGCCTCGATAGCCTGTTCCGCACGAGACGGGGTGTGCAGAGGGGCGATGCCCCTCTGCCGGGGGCACGGGGGTGTCCCCCGTACCCGGTTATGGTTCCCCCTTCCTGGCAGGAAGGGGGTCAGGGGGATGGTCGAAAGGGCCGTAGGGCGCCGACGCTAGCGTGTCAGCAGGTGCTGGGCCGCGGCCACTTCAGAGCAGCCGGCGCACCGGCTCGATGACCTCGGGCGTGTCGTTCTTGACGCTGCCCACGCCCATCCCCACCTCGTATGCCGCCATCGCCTCGGACGGGTAGGGGACCAGCAGCCGCCGGAGCGCGTCCACGTCGCGGTTGTCTCCGTCGAGCCACTCCTCGTGCGCGTCCGGCGGCAGGATCACCGGCATGCGGTCGTGGATCGGGCGCATCAGCTCGTTGGGCTCGGTCGTGATGATGGTGCACGAGCGCACCGTGCCGTCCGGTCCGTCCCACTCGTCGAAGAGCCCGGCGAAGCCGAAGACCTCCCACGACGCGAGGCCGATGCGATAGGGCGTGACCGCGCCGCCGTCCGACTTCCGCCACTCGTAGAAGCCATCGGAGAGCACGAGGCAGCGGCGGCGCTGGAACGGCCACTTGAACATGCCGTGGGTCGCGATGGTCTCCGCCCGCGCGTTGATCGCCAGCGGCAGCTTGCGCCCGCCCGGCTTGCTCCAGTAGGGGATGAGGCCCCAGCGCATGTACTCGGCGGTGTTTGGCCCCTGCGCGCCGTACGTCAGGACGGGGTCGGTCGGCGCCACGTTGTAGCGCTGCTTGTACTGCACGGACGAGGGGTCGAACCAGAAGTAGTCCAGCACTGTCTCGCCGTCCGCCACGAGCCCGAAGCGTCCGCACATATCACGCTGCCTCGGGCGCGTGGTACTCCACGACCTCCGTGGCATCCGCCGCCGCCGTCACGAGTCCGTCGACGTCGAGGCCTGCCTCGGCCTGCGCGATGTCCTTCGCGCTGACGGCTGTCGACGGCGAGCGCGGCACGAACAGCGTGCAGCAGTCCTCGTCGGGCAGGATCGAGGTCTCGAACGTGCCGATGTCCTCTGCTTGGCGGATGATCTCCTGCTTGTCCATGCCGATCAGCGGACGCAGCAGCGGCATCGAGGCTACCTCGTCGACCGTGACGATGTTCTGGAGCGTCTGCGAGCTGACCTGCCCGAGGCTCTCGCCGGTCACGAGCGCCTTCGCGCCATCGCGCCGCGCCAGCGTCTCGGCGATGCGCACCATGAAACGCCGGTACGCGACCACGCGCAGGGGGCCCGGGACGCTCAGGATGAGCTGCTGCTGGAGGTCGGCGAAGGGCACCATCAGCAGGCGCGTGTCGTACTGGTAGGCGTTGAGCTTCTCGGCGAGCTCCCGTGCCTTCTCCCGCGAGCGGCCCTCCACCAGCGGGAAGCTGTGGAAGTGCACCAGGTCCACGCGGCACCCCCGGCGCATCATGCGCCAGGCCGCGACCGGCGAGTCGATGCCGCCCGACATGAGCACGGCCACGCGCCCTCCCGTGCCAACGGGCAGCCCGCCCGCCCCCGCATGCTCCTCGGTGTACACGAAGGCGTCCTTGGCGAGTACGTCGACGTGGATGTCGAGGTCGGCGTGGCGCAGGTCGACGCGGGCGGAGCAGCGCTCCCGCACGAGGTCGCCGAGCCGGATGTTCAGCTCACCGGACGTGAGCTCGAAGCGCTTGTCCGCGCGGCGGGCCGAGATGCGGAAGGTATCGAAATCGCGCCCGTCCGCGAGCTCGCCGACCGATCCGGCGATGGCGTCGTAGTCGCGGGCGACGCGGTGCGCGAGGCTGAACTTGACGCCTCCGAAGACGGTCGCGACGCGCTCCCGCACCGGCTCCCAGTCGGCCGCGGGATCGAGGCGCATGCGCACGAGCATGCGCTCCGACCACACGCGCTTGACGCCGAGGCCAACGGTGGCGCGGCGCAGGTTGTCGACGAGCTGGCCGACGAACCGCCCTTGATTGCGGCCCTTGAGCGCGATCTCGTGGAAACGGACGAGGACGTCCCGTGGTTGCTCCAACGTGCCCACCTCACGAATCCCATTCTACAAGGGGTGCTTGCCGCAGGGCATCCGCTGCCACGTGGCAACGGCGGCCCGCGGCCGGCGGAGCGCTGGCCGGACCGTGCAGGAGCGATGCTGGTGTCGCTGCTCCGCAACGGTGCGGACTCGACCGTGGAGGGCTGAATTGACTTTGGGCTGGGCTTCCGCTAGGAATACACACTAGTCGCATGACGGACGGGGGCACGGCAGCCCCGGAGGAGCCGGATGGCCAGGAATTATCGGTACATATCCGCGGACAGCCACTTCGAGAGCCCGCCGGAGCAGTGGGTCCACCGGATCCCAGCGGAGTATCGTGACCGGGCATCGCGCCGGATCAAGCTCCCCGACGGCCGCGACGCGATCGTCACGGAGGGCCGTCCGCTCACCTACGGTGGCACGAGCCTCTATGGGGGCGTCGGCCCCGAGAATTTCGACCCGACCCGCATGGACTTCGACAACACCCCCGGCTGTGGGTCCGCGGAGCAGCGGCTTGAGGAGCAGGACAAGGACGGCATCGACGCCGAGGTGCTCTACGCGCTCGGCGTCCGCCACACGGCGATCCAGGACCGGAACGCCTTCGTCGGCATCATCCGTGCGTTCAACGACTACTTCGCGGAAGAGTACTGCGCGGTGGACCCCGACCGGCTCATCGGCGTCGGAGTGCTGCCGAACCGAGGGGTCGAGGACGACATCGCCGAGATGACGCACTGCGCCGAGATGGGCCTGAAGGTCGTGTGGGTGTCGACCTTCCCGAGCGGGAAGACGTACCCGAGCGAGGAGGACGACCGCTTCTGGGCTGCCGCGATCGACATGGACATGCCCCTGACGATACACACGTCCTTCAGCTCGCGAGTGGGTGCGCGGGAGACCGCGCTGCTGAAATACCCCCTTGAGCCGAAGGGCGAGGACAAGCCTCCCACGGACCTGGTCCAACGGCTGGCGCGCCAGGGCCCGCCCCACTCCGGGACGCTCGAGGCCGCGCAGCTCGTCATCTCCGGCGTCTTCGAGCGGTTCCCGAAGCTGCGCATCTACTGGGCCGAGAACAACGTCGGCTGGCTCCCGTACTACTACGACCAGATCGACCACGAATACGAGGTCAACCGGTTCTGGGCGGAGCGGTTCCTGGGCTTGCCGCTCCTGAAGAACCGTCCGAGCGACTACCTGCGAGAGGGAGCGTTCTGGGGGTTCTTCGAGGACCCCTTCGGCATGAGGGTGCGCGACGAGGTGGGGGTCGACCGGATCATGTGGTCCACTGACTTCCCGCACGTCGTGACCCGCTGGCCTCACTCCTTGGAGGCCTGGGAGAAGCAGTCCGTGGGGGTACCGGAAGCGGACAAGCGTAAGATGGTCGCCGACAATGCCATCAAGTTCTTCCACCTCGACCATGTCGAGGCCTCATAACGGACAGCTGGCAAGATGAAAGGACGGACGATGCGTACTTCAATGACTTGGCGCGCCCACAAGCGCCTGTCGGCCTTCGGGGCCGGCGTCCTGCTCCTGCTCCTATCGCTGGTGCTGAGCGCATGCGGCGCGGACCCGACGGCCACGCCCACCGCCACACCAACGGCAACGCCAGCGCCCGACGCGCCGGCGGGGCCGACCGCGACCCCCACTCCGGACGCGGCAGCGCTGTTCCAGGTCGAGTGGGACGCGCTGATCGCGGCCGCTCAGGCCGAGGGCCAGCTCACGATCGCCGCGGGCGGCGCGCCATCGCGCGAGTACAGAGCCGTCGTGCAGCAGTTCGAGGACACCTTCGGCATCACCACCGTCATGTCCACGGGATCCGGATCGGACACGATAAACCGGGTCCTCGCCGAGCGGCAGACAGGCCAGTTCCTGGTAGACGTCGGCCTCATCAGCATCATCACGAGCGACACCAGGCTCATCCCCGGCAACGTGCTCGAGCCGATCGCGCAGTACTTCATCCACCCCGACGTGACCGACCAGTCGCTTTGGTTCGGGGGCCGGCACTGGTACGGGGACGCCGGCGAGGAGCGGGTCTTCATCTACTCAGCCGGCCTGGACGACACGCATCCCATCTACTACAACACGAACCTGATGAGTGCAGAAGAGGTCGCGGCCATCACGTCGATCCCCGATATGCTGGACGACCGGTGGAAGGGGCAGTACGTGGGCCTCGTACCTGACGCATCGGCCGGCCTCGCCGGTCTCCAGAGCGCATGGATCGACCCCGACATGGGCCCCGAGTTCGTCCGCAAGTACCTGCTGGAGATGGAAGTCACCTTCACCGCCGACCGGCGCATCCTGGTCGACTGGCTCGCCATGGGCGCGTACCCGCTGGTCGCCTTCACCGGAGGCGTCGCACGGGACCTCCGTGCGCTCGAGGGCTTCGGTGCGCCGGTCAAGGAAGTGTTCATCCCCAGGGACACCCCCGGCCTGTCGGCCGGTGGCTCAGGCAACCCCATCGAGATGTTCACCCAAGCGCCGCACCCCAACGCCGCGAAGCTGTTCATCAACTGGTGGCTCTCCCGTGAGGGGCAGACGTTCATCCACGAGAACGTGGAGGACCTGCAGCGTCAGTCGCTGCGGAACGACATCCCGATCGGCAACGTGGCTGAGACCGAGCGGCGTGCCGAAGGGGCCGAGTACACGTTCCAGGACGCGGATCCTGCGGTCCAGCCGCTGAAGGACGAGGCCCTCGTCGAGATCGCCAAGATCTGGCTGGAGGCCCGCCCGTAGGGGAAGGCGGCTCAGGGAAGCCGTCGAGCGGATCGGGCGTACCGGGGGACGAGCTGGCTAGCCCAGCTCCTCCCGGTACATGCCGAGCGACTTCAACAGCGGATAGTCGTTGACGGAGAACAGGATCGCCGGGTCGGTCGACGACTCGTTCCGGTGCTGGTGCCAGCTCCACGGGGGCACGTAGAAGAGGTCCTTCTCGCTCCAAGCGAGCTCGGTCTCGCCATCTTTGCCCACGGTAGTGACGCCCTTGCCACGCACCACGTGGTGCCTGGTCGACCCCGTGTGGCGGTGCGGCTTCGTCTCCTCACCGGGGCGCAGCATCTGGACCTGCGCCTGGATGGAAACGGTCGTCGGCCCACCGGTGATCGGGTTCGTGTAGTCGAGCAGCACGCCGTCGTACTCATCGTCCTCGCCGTCGTCGTCGGCTGCTTCGAGCGCGGCGATCGTCTCGGCCCAACCGTAGCTGAAAGCGGGCGGGTCCGGATCGCCGAGCGCCGTCGGTGGACGGAGCGCCTGGTAGCGCTGGACGGAGAAGCCGTCGGGCTTCGTGATGGGCTGATCGCCCTCGGCCCACTCCTCGCGGAATTGAGCGTGGAGGAAGTTGACCAGCCCGACGTTCAGGATGTCGAGCCAGATCGTCGGCTCGTCTGTCAGATTGCCGTGTCCATGCCATGCCCAGTTGGGCTGCACCAGCAGCCCTCCGGGCTCGATCATCATGCGCTCTTCATTCGCGGTGGTGTACGTCCCGTTACCGATGACGCCGAAGCGCATGGCCGTCGCTGTATGGTGGTGGACGGCTGCCGTCTCGCCCGGCATCACCACCTGGAACCCCATGCTGACCGAGCCGAGCTCCTGGCCCGGAACGCTCGCCCCGATGTTGCGGCGGAAGGTCGTGCCCGGCCGGCCGTCGCCGATGGCGACGGCATCGGCCGCCTGCATCAGCACGGGGTGGACGTCCGCCCAGCGCCACAGGTGTGGCTCCAGGGGCTTGGGCTCACGCCGGTTCTGCCAGTAGCCTCGGAGCCCGAGACGCTCGAACTCCTTGTGGACGGCGTCCAGCTTCTTGTTGTCCGGCTTGGATGTCGAGGTCGCCACGTCGGTCTCCTCCTGAGCCTGGTGCTACCAGGCCTTGCCTGCTCCGTAGTTGGCGGCGAGCCGCTCCCGCACCTATGCGGGCGTGGCCACCTTCTGGGACGCCTCAACCAGCGGGCGGTACTTGTCGCAGAGGCTCGTCCAGTATGCCGCGCGGGCCTTGGCTCGCTCGACCGCCGCGTCGGGGACCTCGAGGAATGGTGGGCGGTTCGGGCCTGGGTTGACGTACCCCGCGATCTGGTGGGTGAGCTTGCCCGCGCTGCCCTCGTCCGCGCCCGGCCTGCCCCCTCCGCCGCTCCCCATCAGGTCGCCGATGACGCGCTGCGCCTCTTCGTCCTCGCCCCGCTCGATCAGGTCGCGGAGGTAGAGGACCGGCCACGGGCCCATCCAAGCGTCGATGGACCAGCAGCCCGCGGCGCCCATGGCCACGAACGGGTACATCTGCGCCTGGTTGACCATCACGCTGACGTGCCCTCGGATGATCTTCTGGAGCTGGATGAACGCCCGCGTGTCCCGGTGGCTGTCCTTCGTCCCGATGATGTTCGGGCTCTCGATGAGCTTGTGGTACGCGGAGACGGGGATCGTGAACTTGTGGTTCTCGGGGTTGTGGTAGATGAGGATGCCCAGCTTGGGGAACAGCTCGGCGATGTCGTGGTAGAAGCGGACCGCGTTCGCCACGCTGGACTGGTCATAGTAGGGGACGCCCAGCAGGACCCCCTCGCCGCCGGCGTCCTGGATCAGCTTCATCTTCTGGACCACTTCGCGCGGGTTCGTGCTGGTACATCCCAGGAACAGCGGGACGCGCTTGTTCACCGCCTCGATGCTCGCGTGGATCAGCGTGGAGTACTCGTCCCACATCAGGTTGTAGCACTCGCCGAAGCTGCCCGTCGTCGCGATGACGTCGATCCCGTCCTTGATGATCCGGTCGACGCCGTCGCGCAGGTTGTCCACGTCGACGGTATTGACCGCCGTCATCTCACCCGCGTCGGGGGTGGCGAACGCCGGCATCATCCCCATCACGCCGTGTACGTCTTCTCTCGTCAGCATGGGAGCCTCCTTTTAGAAAATTTACGACGCCACCTGTTGCTGGCCGCCAAGGCCGCCAGACGAGCTTGGCGAAAGCCTAAATCGGGCGTCCAATCCTGTCAAGGAATCCAACGGCGTTCGCTTTCCGCCGGACGGAAGCCGCCGCCGGACGCCTCCATCCGGGGTTGTCCGCGGGCTCTTCGACATGTCCGGCACGAGTAGATAGCATCCGCGCGTGCGCCCATCGTCAACCATCCGCGGGCGGCTATCATGACTGCCAGGGCCGTCCACCAAGACACGGCACCGGGCTAACGGAGGGTCACTTGCCGGACAAAGAGCTCACGCTTCGCTACGGGATGAACCCGCACCAGACCCCCGCACGGGCCATCGCGGGCGGCGGCTCGCTGCCGTTCACGGTCCTCAACGGCGCGCCCGGCTACATCAACCTGCTCGACGCGCTCAACTCGTGGCAGCTCGTCCGCGAGCTCCGCGCGGCCACCGGGCTGCCCGCCGCGGCCTCGTTCAAGCACGTGAGCCCTGCCGGCGCGGCGGTCGGCGTGCCGCTGAGCCCCACGCTCGCCCGCGCCTACTCCGTGGCCGACGCCGAGCTTTCGCCGCTGGCCGTGGCCTACGCACGGGCGCGCGGCGCCGACCGCATCTCGTCCTTCGGCGACTGGGCGGCTATGAGCGACCCGGTGGACGAGCCGACGGCCCGCCTGCTCCGGCGCGAGGTCTCCGACGGCGTGATCGCGCCCGGCTTCTCCGACGACGCCCTCGCGCTGCTCACGAAGAAGCAGGGCGGACGCTACACCGTGCTCGAGGCCGACCCCACCTACGAGCCGCCGGAGGTCGAGGAGCGCACGGTGTTCGGCGTGCGTCTGGAGCAGCGGCGCAACAACGACGTCGCCTCGGCGAAGCAGCTGGAGAACGTCGTCACGGCCGAGAGGACCCTGCCGGAGGCGGCCCGGCGGGACCTGATCGTGGCGCTGACGACGCTCAAGTTCACGCAGTCCAACTCCATGTGCCTGGTGCTGGACGGCCAGGTCATCGGCGTCGGCGCCGGTCAGCAGTCGCGCATCCACTGCACGCGGCTCGCGGCCTCCAAAGCCGACTTGTGGTACCTCCGCCAGCACGAGGCGGCCCTCGGCCTCAAGCTGCGCGACGGCCTCGGGCGGCCCGAGCGCGACAACGCGATCGACGGCTTCTTGCGCGACGATCTGTCCACGGCCGAGGACGCCGTCTGGCGGGAGGCGTTCGCCGAAGTCCCGTCCCGGCTGAGCGCCAAGGAGAAGCGCGCGTGGCTCGACGGCCTCTCCGGCGTATCGATGGGCTCCGACGCCTTCATCCCGTTCCGCGACAACATCGACCGCGCGGCCGCCAGCGGCGTGCGCTACGTGGCGCAGCCGGGCGGCTCCGTCCGCGACGACGACGTGGTGGC
>JADFRC010000141.1 GCA_022561455.1 Chloroflexota bacterium
TCACGGCGGTGTTGTTGAAGGTCGACGATATGTACGCCTTGCCACGCGGCACGAACTTGCGCTCGCGCCTCCGGGACCTCGTTCGGTTCGCTCTGGCCACGCTGCTCCTCTACTTCCGTAGTACCCGTCGCCGTCCGGCGACGGTCTTGCGGTTGCCACGCTTCGTCCTTGCATTCGTCCGTGTCCGCTGGCCGTGGACGGGCAGGCCGCGCCGGTGCCGGATCCCGCGGTACGAGCCGATGTCGATCAGCCGGCGGATGTTGTCGTTCACCTCACGCCGCAGGTCGCCTTCCACCATGTAGTTGCGGTCGATGATCTCGCGTATGCGGGTCAGCTCCGCGTCGCCCAGCTCCTTGATCCTCGGGTTGCCGGTGACGCTCGCCTGGTCCGCGATGTGCCGGGCCCTCGTCGGCCCGATGCCGTAGATCGTGCGGAGCGCGATCTCGACGCGTTTGTTGTCGGGGACGTCGACGCCTGCGATTCGTGCCATGTGAGCTACCCCTGCCGCTGCTTGTGTCTCGGGTTGGAGCAGAGAACGAACACCTTGCGCCCGCGCCGCACGAGGCGGCACTTATCGCAGCGGGGCTTCACCGACGCTCGGACTCTCATCGCGGTCTCCTACTTGAACCTATACGTGATGCGCCCACGCGTCAGGTCGTAGGGCGAGAGCTCGACCAGGACGCGGTCCCCCGGCAGCACGCGGATGAAGTGCATCCGCATCTTGCCGGAGACGTGCGCCAGGACGCCGTGCCCGTCGCCCAGCTCCACGCGGAACGAGGCGTTCGGCAATGCTTCCCTAACCGTGGCTTCGACTTCGATCGTTTCTTTCTTCGCCATGTTTCCTCAGTCTACCTTCGTGGTGATGACCGGCTCGCCGTCCGTGACCAAGATCGTGTGCTCGAAGTGCACCGAGGGCGATCCGTCGGCCGTCACGACCGTCCAATCGTCGTCCAGCACAACTGTCTCTTGCGTACCGAGGTTGACCATCGGCTCGATCGCGATGGCCATGCCGGGCTGGAGCAGCAGGCCGCGGCCCGCGACGCCGAAATTCGGCACGTTCGGCTCCTCGTGCAGCCTCGTGCCGATGCCGTGGCCGGTGTACCCACGGACGATGCCGTAGTCGCCGCGCTGCACCACCTCGGCCTGGATGGCCGCGGAGACGTCGCCGATGCGCCGGCCCGCCCGCACCTGGCCGATCCCGGCCCACAGGCTCGCCTCGCCGGCTTCCAGCAGCGCCGTCAGCTCCTCCGGCACCGCGCCGATGGGGACGGTGATAGCGGCGTCGCCGTAGAGCCCGCCCACGATCGCGCCCAGGTCCATGCTCACGAGGTCGCCCTCTTGGATAACGGTGTCCCCGGGGATGCCGTGGACGATCTCGCTGTTGATCGACACGCACAAGGTCGCGGGGAAGCCGCGATAGCCCTTGAAGGCAGGCTTGCCGCCGAGGGCGACGATCTCCCGCTCGGCGATGGCATCGAGCTCCCGCGTCGTCATGCCCGCGGCCACCTGGGCGCGCAGCACCTTGTGCGCGAGCCCGACGATCTGGCCGGCCTCCCACATGAGCCCGAGCTCACGCTCGGACTTCACGGTGGCGCCGGTCCTGGCGTCGTTCCCGATGCCGATCGCGGGTATGGCGGTTGTTCGACTCATCGTATCCATGTGCGACCGCTTATTCTACCTTCACCTGGGCCGCAGCGACAGCCGCCCGGCCGCCGAGCGCCCGCCCGAGCTGCTCCGCCACCGCATCGATGCCGCCGAGACCGTCGATCCGCGCGAGCTTCCCCTGCCGCTCGTAGTACCCGGCCAGCGGGCCCGTCTGCTTCTCGTACGTCTCCAGCCGCGCACCGACGACCTCCGGCCGATCGTCGTCGCGCTGGTACAGCTCGCCGCCGCAGAGGTCGCAGACGCCCGGCTTGGCGGGGGGTGCCGAGCGCTCGTGGTAGGGCGTCTGACACGCCCGGCAGATCCAACGCCCGGCGAGCCGGCGGACCAGCTCCTCGCGGTCGACCTCGATCAGCAGCGCCTGGTCGATGGCCTGGCCCGCGGCGGCGAGCGCCGCGTCGAGCGCCTCGGCCTGCGGGATCGTGCGGGGGAAGCCGTCGAGCACGAAGCCGTCAGCCGCGTCGCTCTCCTTGAAGCGCTCCAGGACCATGCGCGTGGTGACGTCGTCGGGCACGAGCGCGCCTCTGTCCATGTAGCTCTTGGCCTGCTTGCCCAGCTCCGTGCCCCGCTCCTGGTTCGCGCGGAAGAGGTCGCCGGTGGCGACGTGCGCGAGACCGGCGCGCTCGGCGAGGCGCGCTGCCTGGGTGCCCTTGCCCGCACCGGGCGGGCCGAGGAGAACGATACGCATGTCTACTTCAAGAACCCCTCGTAGTTGCGCATGAGGAGCTGCGCCTCAAGCTGGCGCATCGTGTCGAGGGCGACCGAGACCATGATGAGGAGGCTCGTGCTGCTGAGCGTGAGCGCCTGGACGCCGGTCGCGCGGCTGAAGAAGAAGGGCAGGATGGCGACGATGCCCAGGAAGAGCGCGCCGCCCCAGGTGATGCGCAGGATGACGCGGTTGAGGTACTGCTGCGTGGGCAGGCCCGGCCGGATGCCCGGCACGAAGCCGCCGTTCTTCTGGAGATTCTCGGCCAGCTGCTGCTGCTGGAAGATGATGAGCGTGTAGAAGAACGTGAACACGACCACCAGGATGAAGATGACGATCCAGTACCAGACGGAGGTCGGCGAGAAGGTCGTGGCGATGAACAGCGCGCTCTGCGAGAAGAAGCCCGAGTCCGACGGGTTCGCGAAGAACTGCGCGAACGTGCCGGGCAGCACCATGATGCTGAACGCGAAGATCAGCGGGATCATGCCCGCCGAATTCACGCGCAGCGGCAGGTGCGTCGCGCCGGTCTGCCGGTACATCCGGCCACCGCGGAAGACGCTCCGCCCGTACTGGACGGGGATGCGCCGCTGCGCCTCGTTGAAGACGACGATGAAGTAGACCAGGATGATCCCCGCCAGCGCCAGCATCACCAGCCCGCCGGGGTTGTCTCGCGCCAGGAACCCCTGGCTGAGCAGCTGAGGCATGCCCGAGACGATCCCCCCAAAGATGATGATGGAGATGCCGTTCCCGATGCCGCGCTCGGTGATCAGCTCCCCCAGCCACACGAGGATCATGGTGCCGCCGACGAAGGACACGACGATGGTCAGCGTCTCCAGCGAGCCGGGGCCCACGAACCCGATCGGGTGGTTGAAGACGCCCGAGCGTGCGAAGAGCAGGAGCTGTCCGTAGCCCGAGAAGAAGGCGATAGGGATCGTCAGCCAGTGGGTGATCTGGTTGATGCGCTGACGGCCCGATTCGCCCTCCTTGGCGATGGCGCTGAGCTGCGGCAGCACCGGCGTGAGTATCTGCATCACGATCGACGACGTGATGTAGGGGAACACGCCCAGCGCGGCGATGCTGAGGTTCCGGAGGCCGCCGCCCGTGAACAGATCGAAGAACTGGAGCAGCTGGTTGCCGCTGAGCAGTCCCGCAAGCTGCGCCCGGTCCACGCCCGGGACAGGCACGTGCGCGAGCAGCCGGAAGATCACCAGCATGGCCAGCACGAAGAGGATCCGGGCGCGCAGATCGGGCGTGTGGTACGCATCGATCATCGCCTGGATCAGCGCCGGGCGGCCGGTGGCCTGGCCCGTGGCTGCTTGTCCTGCTCGCACGCCCCTACCCCTCCTTCACCGTGCCGCCCGCCGCCTCTATCTTGGCGCGGGCCGTGGCCGAGAACTTCTTCGCCTCCACGGTGAGCGCGCGCGTGAGCTCGCCCACGCCCAAGACCTTCACCGGCCGGTCGGCGTGGTGGACGATGCGCATCTGAGCGAGGACAGAGGGCGTCACCTCGGCCACGCCCTCCGGCAACGTCTCGAGACGCCCGACGTTCACCACCTGGTATTCGACGCGGAACGGGTTCGTGAACCCGCGCAGCATCGGCAGACCCTTGATCTGCGGGTTCTGGCCGCCCTCGAAACCGGGGCGGACGCCACCGCCGGAGCGCGCCTTCTGCCCCTTCAGGCCGCGGCCCGAATACGTGCCCTTGGAGCCGTCCCCGCGCCCACGCCGGATGCGGTCCTTCTTCTTGAGGAGCGGCCTCACCAGGTGGACCTGCACTACTTCTTCTCCGCGTCAGATGTCTGGGGCTCCTCAGCCGCCTCGACATGGATCATGTGCCGCACCTTGTGCAGCATACCGCGGATCGTCGGCGTGTCCTCGTGCACGACGGTGTGCTGAAGCCGCCGCAGCCCGAGCGCGCGGATGGTGCGCCGCTGTGGCTGCGCATAGCCGATCTGGCTCCGCACCCACCTGATGCGCAGCTTAGCCATCGCCCGGCTCCTTGGCCGCCGGGGGCGGGTCGGTGGGCGCCGGGGCCGCCGGGGGCACGGACGGCGCAGGAGCCGGGGCGGCCGGCGCCTGTTCAGCAGGCGCCGCATCAGTAGGTGCCGCAGCGGCCGGAGGAGCCGGC
>JADFRC010000030.1 GCA_022561455.1 Chloroflexota bacterium
GCGGAGGACCCGCTGGCGGTCTACGGCGCCATCGAGGAGGGCTGGGCCATCCGGAGCCTCGACGGCGGGAAGACGTGGGAGCAGATCGACAACGGCGTGGACCACGACGGCCACGGCATCGCCGTGACGTCCGACGAGCCGGAGGTCGTGATCGCGAGCACGGGGAAGGGCATGTTCCGGAGCGAGGACCGCGGAGCGCACTTCGAGCCGGCGAACGAGGGGCTCGAAGGCCGCCGGTACACCTCCTCGCCGCTGGTCGGGCACCCCGACCGGCCGGGGCTGCTGCTGTCCGCGGTGACGGCGGCGGGTCCTGGGAGCTGGATGCGGCGCGCGGAGGGCGGCGACTCGGCCTTCGCGCGGAGCGAGGACGGTGGGCGCACGTGGAGCACCTCGACCGAGGGCTTGCCGCAGCCGTGCGTCACCGTGCCGCGCGGGCTCGCTGTCGCGGCCGACGACCCCGACCGGTGGTTCGCCGGCATGATGGACGGCACCGTGTGGATGAGCCGCGACGGTGCGCGCTCCTTCGAGAAGGTGCTCGATGGCCTGCCGATGGTGATGAGCGTGACGGTGGCGCAGGCCTGACCGGGCGGAGCGGCGAGCACCGGGGCGCTGGGGTCCTGGGGTCTGGAAGACGTGCAACCTGGCTATGAAGGCGTCGGCGCCCCGCAGCCCTTTCGACCATCCCCCCGTCCCCCTTCCTAGCCAGGAAGGGGGAGATAAAGTTGAATACGGGGGACATCCCCGTGCCCCCCGGCAAAGGGGCGTTGCCCCTCTGCACTCCCCATCCGGTGGGTGGAGCAGAGTCTTGAGGCGCAGCCCGTCCGAAGATGCCAAGAGGTGATCCCATGACGAGCTCGAACGACGAGCACCCCGGCATCGGGCCTGGGCTCGGGCGGCTTGCGGGGCGCGTGGCGGTGGTGACGGGCGCCGACAGCGGCATCGGCCGCGCCACCGCGCGGCTGTTCGCCCGCGAAGGCGCCAAGGTCGTCTGCGTCGACCGGCTGGAGAGCGGGAAGCCGCGCGTCGACCGGCTGATCGAAGGCGACGGCGGGCAGGCGGTCTTCGTGAAGGGCGACATCGCCGAGCGATCGACGAACGAGGCGATGGTCAAGACGGCGCTCGAGCGGTACGGCCGGCTGGACGTGCTGTTCCTGAATGCGGGTACCGGGGTCCGCAAGCGCATCCACGAGCTGTCCGACGAGGAGTGGAACCACGTCATCGATACGAACCTGCACGGCGTGTTCCACGGGGTCCGGGCCGCCCTGCCCCACTTCCTGGAGGCGGGGCGCGGGAACATCGTCGCGACGGCGTCCAGCTACGGCATCATCGCCTCGGCGCGCTATCCGGGGTACTCCGCCACCAAGGCCGCGATCGTCAACCTGACGCGCCAGATGGCGATCGACTACGGCCCCGAGATACGCGTCAACTGCGTCTGTCCCGGCCCGACCGACACGCCGCGGATCCGCGAGTACCCGCCGAGGCCGCGCGCACCGACGGATGAGCAGAAGGCGCGCTCCGGAGCATCCGTGGCAGGCTTGCACCGGATGGCGAGGCCGGAGGAGATCGCGTACGCGGTGCTGTTCCTCGCATCGGACGAGTCGTCGTTCGTGACGGGCCATGCGCTCGTCGTGGACGGCGGGCAGACGGCCACCGCGCCGAGCGTCAGCTCGTAGAGCACGCTGCGAGGCTGCACGGCGTGTAGAATCCTCGGCGATGCCACCACTTCTCGAAGCCCGCGACCTCTCGAAGCACTACGGGCAGACCATCGCCCTCGAGTCGGTGAGCTTCGAGGTCCATGAAGGGGTGACCGGCCTCCTGGGTCCCAACGGGGCCGGGAAGAGCACTGCCATCAAGCTGTTCCTCGGCCTCATCCGGCCCACGTCCGGCTCGGCCGAGGTGATGGGCGAGCGGCCCTACGAGTCGGTGGAGAGCCGCGCCCGGCTCGGGTACATGCCCGAGACCGAGACGCTCTCATCCAACATGAACGCGTCGGAGTTCCTGATGCACATGGCGCAGGTGAGCGGCCTGCCGCCCTCCCACGCCCGCACGCGCGCTGCGGACATCCTGCGGCACGTCGGCCTCGACGAGGAGCGCTACCGGCCCATCGGTCAGTACTCGACGGGCATGAAGCAGCGCGTGAAGCTCGCGCAGGCGCTCGTGCACGACCCGGTGCTGGTGCTGCTGGACGAGCCGACGGCCGGGCTCGATCCGGGCGGGCGCGAGGAGATGCTCGATCTGATCCGCCGCACCGCCCACACGTTCGGCATCAGCATGCTGCTCTCGACCCACCTGATGGGCGACATCGAGCGCATCGCCGACCGGGTCATCCTGCTGGAGGGCGGTCACGTCGCCGAGCAGGGCGAGCTCTCCCAGTTCACCAAGGAGACGACGGACCTGCTCATCGA
Organism: Chloroflexota bacterium; assembly: GCA_022561455.1. Lineage (GTDB taxonomy): Bacteria > Chloroflexota > Dehalococcoidia > Lucifugimonadales > Australimonadaceae > JADFRC01. The sequence goes on from JADFRC010000030.1 coordinate 2,406, forward strand.
GGTCGACGACCACCGCGAGGAGGTGGCGGCCGCGCTGGCGAAGCGCGGCGTGACCGTCGTGGCAGACGGCTCGCTGCTGGTCGCTCAGGACGCGAGCGACGCCGACTACGACGTGATCCGCGACGTGATCGCGGAGTCGGGTGCGCGGCTCCGGCGGCTGAGCCCGCGGCGTCACCGGCTCAGCGAGATCTTTCTGGGACCGGAGTCGTGACGGAGGCGCGCGGGGAGGTCTACGACCTCGGGTACCAACGCTACGACGGCCCCCGGGAGGGCCGCGCCCGAGCCCGGCGGGCTATCTTCGAGAACGGCGTGCGCACCGTGCTCGGCCTCGGGCGCGGCCCGCGCGCCAAGATCATGCCGGTGCTGCTGTTCGTCGGCGCGATGGCCCCGGCCTTCGTCTTCGTCATCATCCTCTCCGTCGCCGGGCCGCTGGCCGGCTTCCTGCCGGGGCCGGCCGACTACTACCAGGTGGTCTCCATCATAATGATCCTCTTCGCCGCGATCATGGCGCCGGAGCTCCTCTGTCCCGACCGGCGCGACAACGTCATCCACCTCTACCTGGTGCGCCCGCTGACGCCCACCGACTACGTGCTCGGCCGCTTCCTTGCCTTCTTCGTCATCGTGCTGGTGCTCGCGTACTCCGGCCAGATCGTGCTGCAGCTGGGCCTGGTGCTGACCGCCAGCAACCCGATGGACTACCTCCGCGACAACTGGCTCGACATCCCCCGCTTCCTCGTGGCCGGGGTGTTGTTCGCTGCGTTCATCGCCGTGGTCCCGCTGGCGGTCGCGGCTCTCACGACCCGCCGGGCGGTTGCGGCGGCGTTCGTGATCGGACTGTTCCTCATCACGTCGGCGGTGGCCGGGGGGCTGACGGAGGATGCGCACTGCCACGACGAAGAGGGAGCACTGGCCCCGTGCACGCCGGGGGAGGGCGGGGCGGTGACGGGCGACGCCGCCAAGTGGTTCGCGCTCATCAGCTTCGGAGACGTGCCGATCCGCGTCAACGACATGATCTTCGACCGGGAGAATGAGTCGGCAACCGCGAGGGCTGCGGCCGAGCTCCCCGACGTGATCCCGATCGGCGTCTACTTGCTGTTCACGATCGGCTCCGGCTTCGTGCTGTGGTGGCGGTACCAGAGGATCCGCGTATGACCGCTTCGAGCGGGGCCACGATCGAGGTCCTCGGCGTCTCGAAGTGGTACGGGAGCGTCGTCGCCGTCAACGACGTGTCGTTCGAGGTCCACCCAGGGATCACCGGCTTGCTGGGGCCGAACGGAGCCGGCAAGACGACCCTTCTGCACATGATGGCCGGCCTGGCCAAGGTGTCCAAGGGCGAGATGCGGGTGCTCGGCCAGCAGCCCCGCGGCGGCCACGGCCTGTACCGGCGCATCGGCGTCATGTCCGAGCACGAGGCCGTCTACACCTTCCTGACAGGACGCGAACTCGTGGAGCTGGCGGCGCGGTTGCAGGGCGTCGAGGACGTCAAGGCCCAGGTGGATTGGGCCATCGACACCGTCAACCTCGCCGATGCCCAGGACCGCACGCTGGGGACGTATTCCCGCGGCATGCGCCAGCGGATGCGTCTGGCCGCGGCGATGGTGCACGACCCCGAGGTGCTGATCCTCGATGAGCCGCTCAACGGCACGGACCCCCGCCAACGCCTGGAGTTCGAGCGCCTGATGCGGGAGCTGGCCGCTCGAGGGCGGACGATCCTCATCTCCTCGCACATCCTCGAGGAGGTCGAGACGCTGGCCAGCGAGATACTGCTGATCGTCAGCGGGAAGCTGGCCGCCGCCGGCGATTTCCGGGCGATCCGTGAGAAGCTGGACGACCGGCCGTTCAAGCTGCGCGTCGTCTCCGAGCAGCCGCGCACGATGGCGGCCGCTCTCATGCGGTTGCCGGCGGTCGACTCCGTGTCGATCGACCCGGACGACTCGCTCATCGTGCTCAGCAGCAACGTGGCCGAGCTGCAACGGTCCATCGCCAAGCTCGCGCGCGATGCGTCGGTCCGGCTCTACCGGGTGGAGCCGTTGGACGACACGCTCGAGAGCGTTTTCAGCTACGTGGTGGAGCGCTGATGCGGACGGTCTTCCGCCTGACGTTGCGCCAGCTGGCGAGCCGCCGGCGCCTCGCCATCATCGTGCTGCTCGCGGCGGTGCCGGTCGGACTCGCTGTGCTGCTCAACTTCTTCCTGGCGGACGAGGAAGACTTCACCGAGCAGTTCGTGAACACGATCATGGGCGGACTGATGATCTCGCTCATCCTGCCCATCGTCGTGCTCACGCTCGCCACCGCGGCCTTCGGCGACGAGGTGGAGGACCGCACGCTGAACATGCTGGTGCTCAAGCCCGTCTCCCGCCTGTCGATCGTGCTGCCGAAGCTGCTTGGGTCGATCACCGTTGCGGCGCCGCTGATCGTCGCCGCGACGGTCGCGGTCTCGCTCATCGCGCTCCCGGACGGCGGCGTGCGTGCCGCGGCGGCAGCGAGCGCCGCTTTGCTCCTGGGCGTCGTCGTGTACGCCGCGGTGTTCACGTGGGCGGGGTTGCTCACGACGCATGCACTGGGCTTCGGGCTCGTCTACGTGTTCCTCTGGGAGGGCCTTGCGTCGTCGCTCCTCCCCGGCGTGCGCTACCTGAGCGTCCGGGGTTACACGCTCGGCACGCTGTACGGACTGGACGACGTGACGTTCCGGAGCATCGGCCAAGATGCCATCGAGCTGCGCGCCGCGCTCATCGGCGCCGTCGTCGTAGGGGTGGCCTTCTTCCTGCTCACCGTGCGGCGTCTGAAGCGCATGGACGTGCCCTAGGCGGCCTATCGGCGGGCGCTGGCGATCCGCGCGCCCTCCACGAGCGCACCGAGCTTCGCCCACGCGATGTCGCCGTTCACCCGCGAGCCGCCGGCGAAGGTCGACAGGCCGCAGTCCGTGGATGCGATGACGTTCTCGCGGCCCACGACGCCCGCGAATCGCTCGATGCGCTGCGCGACGAGCTCGGGATGCTCGATGAAGTTCGTCGTCGTGTCGATCACGCCGGGTATGAGCACCTTGCCATCGGGCAGCTTCACGTCCTCCCACACCTTCCACTCGTGCTCGTGGCGGGGGTTGGCCGCGGGGAAGGAGATGCCCTGTGGGCGGGCGCGGAGCACCAGGTCGATGATCTCGGCCAGCGGCACGTCCTTGTGGTGCGGCCCCTCGCGGTTCCCCCAGCACAGGTGCATCCGGATGCGCTCCGGCGGTATGCGCGCCAGCGCGTGGTCGAGCGCTTCGAGGTGTTGCGCGACGATGCGGCGGAACTCCTCCGGGCTCAGGTCCGCGAAGACCGTGTTGCGGCCCGAGGCGAGGTCGGGGCAGTCCACCTGGACGATGAAGCCGGCGGCCGCGATCGCCTCGTATTCGTCCTTCATCACATCGGCCAGCGCATAGAGGTAAGCCTCGTGCGATGGGTAGTAGTCGTTGTAGAGGAAGCGCGTGATGACGCCGGGGGACGCAGCCGTCATGAATGCCTCTTCGACGTGCGCCTGCGCGAGCGCGTCCTTGAAGTTCGCGATGTCGCGCGTGACGGCGTCCCAATCCCTCCACGCGATCGGCCCCGTACAGGTGGGGCGCGCGACGGTGTCCGTGTTTCGCACCGGGCTGTAGCTGGGGAAGTCGGCGAGGTCGGACGCGACGAGCTCCTTGCTCTGCGTCGAGCCGTCGAAGCCGGAGAGGCGGTCCTTGACGTAGGTGGCGTAGCTCGGCTTGCTCTGCTCGCCGTCGCTGACGACGCCCAGGCCCACCTCCGCCTGCCGCGCCACGGCGCGCGCGACGGCCTCGGCGGCAGCTCCGTCGAAGGCGGCGCGCTGCTCCGGGCCGCGCTCCCGCTCGGCGAGCAGGCCGAGGAGGGGTTCGGGCCGGGGCAGGCTGCCGGTGTGGGTCGTGAGGACCGCATGCTCGCTGCGCTTCATCGGCCGCTCCCAGGGCGTGGATCGTCGAGGTGCCATGATAGCGGCAGGGCGGGCGTTCAGCCTGCGGGATGGCACCGGGCGCGATGAATCGCGCCCCTACGCGGACGCAGGGCGATCCATCCCGCGCGGGCGCGCTTGCCGCCGGGTTGCACGCGACCTATGATGGCGCGGCCGACGTCGAGGAGGAGCCCACGATGCTCACGGAGCGGATGAACGAGCGGCTGACCCAGGTTGGGCCGGGCACGCCGATGGGCACGCTGCTGCGCCGCTACTGGTATCCGGTCGCCGCCCTCTCGGAGCTCAAGGCGAACCCGACCAAGGCGGTCCGCCTGCTCGGCGAGGACCTGGTGCTCTACCGCGACCGCTCCGGCACGCTCGGCCTCCTTGAGGCCTCGTGCGCGCACCGGCGCGTGCACCTGCTCTACGGCATCCCCGAGGACAATGGCCTGCGCTGTCCCTACCACGGCTGGCTCTACGACTCCACCGGGCAGTGCCTGGAGATGCCGGCCGAGGCGCCGGAGAGCACCTTCCCGAGCCGCGTGCAGATCAAGGCGTACCCGGTCGAGGCGCTCGGCGGCCTCGTCTTCGCCTACCTCGGCCCGGCGCCCGTGCCGCTGCTGCCGCAGTGGGACGTGTTCGTGCGAGGGAACGTCCTGCGCGACGTGGGCATGGCCATCGTCCCCTGCAACTGGCTCCAGATCATGGAGAATTCGCTGGACCCCGTCCACACCGAGCACCTGCACCGCTACTTCACTCACTACGTGATGGAGCGGCTCGGCAAGGGGAAGGACGACCCCAAGTACTGGCGCTTCGCACCCGAGGTGCGCCCCCACGTGAAGATCGGGTTCGACGTCTTCGAGCACGGCATCATCAAGCGGCGCGTCCTCAAGGGCGACACGGAGGAGGATGCGAACTGGAAGCACGGCCACCCCATCGTCTTCCCGAACATGCTCCACGACCGCGGGGGTGGCGGGTTCCAGATCCGCGTGCCCGTCGACGACACGCACACGCTCTACCTCTGGTACATCTGCCATGCGGGGAAGCCGGGCGAGGACGTGCCCGCGCAGGCCGACGAGGACATACCGACCTACCGCGTGCCGATGCCGCGCCTCGATGAGGACGGCAACCCGGTCTGGTCGCTGATGGACAACAACAGCGGCCAGGACAACATGGCCTGGGTCACGCAGGGCCCGATATCGCCGCGGTGGCTCGAGCGCCTCGGCGAGTCGGACAAGGGCATCATCCTGTACCGGCGGCTGCTCGAAGAGCAGATACGCGTCGTGGAAGACGGCGGCGACCCGATGAACACCTTCCGGGACCCCGAGGCGAACGTCGCGATCGACCTGCCGTCCGAGGGCCGCTCGGGCGACCAGTCGTGGCGCCTCGACCTGCAACGCGCTGGCGGCGTCGGCACGGGGTCCTCAGGCAAGTACAGCGTCATCAACCGCGAGGTCGCAGCCCGCACGGGCGCGCCCGTTCCGGCCGAATAGCCGGTAGAGCGGCAGGAGCCTTGCTTCGCAAGCGCCTTGATGCATCGGATGGGGAGTGCAGAGGGGCGGAGCCCTTCTGCCGGGGGCACGGGGGTGTCCCCCGTACTCGCCCTTGTTCCCCCTTCCTGGCAGGAAGGGGGTCGGGGGGATGGTCGGAACGGCTGCGGGCACCGACGCCGGGTAGCACGGTGCGGGCCCTGGTATAGAACCAGAAGCAGGAGATGAGCGATATGGCATCGAAGGACGCCGTGGTCGGCGTAGGCATCATCGGGCTCGGGGGCGCGTCCGGCGCGATGATCCCGAAGTTCGCCAAGAACCCCCACTTCAAGCTGGCCGCGGCCGGCGACATCGACAAAGAGATACTGGGCCGGTTCAAGAAGGACCACCCGGACGCCGAGGTCTACGAGGACGCGGCCGGGCTCGTTGCGAGCAAGAGCGTGGACCTGGTCTACATAGCGACGCCGAACAACTTCCACACGGAGCATGCGCGGATGGCGCTTGAAGCCAAGAAGCACGTGCTCATCGAAAAGCCGATGACCATCGACATCGAGGGCTCCCAGGCGATGATCGCCACGGCGAAGCGCAACGGCGTGCTCCTCGGCGTGAACGTGAAGCACAGCTTCGAGCCGCGGGTGCTCCGCCTGCGGCAGATGGCACGCGACGGCGAGCTCGGCCGCCTGCGCATGATCAACCACTGGCGCTTCCAGGACTGGCTCTACCGCCCCCGCACGCCCGAGGAGCTGACGCCCGAGCCGGGCGGCGGCATCCTGTGGCGGCAAGGCCCTCATCAGTTCGACATCATCCGGACGATCGCCGGCGGCATGGTGCGCAGCCTGCGCGGCACCGCCGATACCTGGGACCCGGCCCGGCGCGTTCCCGGCGCGCACGCGGCCTTCCTCGACTTCGAGGACGGCACGCTCGCGACGGCCGTCTACAGCGGCTACGACCACTTCGACACGCGCGAGCTCGTCGAGTCCGGCTACACGCCGAGCGCCGCGCAGCACGCGGCCGCCCGCCGCGAGCTGCGCGAGGCGCCGAACCCGGAGTGGGAGGGCAACGCCGCGCGCGAGGAGCGCTACGGCGGCAGCCGCCGCGGTGGCCCGGGCGGCAGCGGCGATGCCGCGGCGGCGCCCCCGTCGATGGGTTGGATCATGGGCGGGCCGATGATCGTGAGCTTCGATAAGGGCGACGTGCGTCTGACCCGCGCCGGCCTGACCGTCTACGGCGACGAGGAGATATCGGAGATACCACTCGGCGTGAAGGGCGAGGACGGGCGCGACGGGCGCATCAACACCTACTACGAGGCCATCGCCCACGACCGGCCGCTGCCGGCCGACGGTAGCTGGGGCATGGCGACGCTGGAGGTGCTCCTTTCGATCGAGCGATCGGGACGGGAGCGCAAGGAGATCTTTCTCGAGCACCAGACGCCGACCGTGGACTGAGGGACGCCATGCCGCACAACTACCGCTACATCTCCGGGGACTCGCACGTGGAGGTCGACTCCAAGCGCTGGGTGCACCGCGTGGACGCCAAGTATCGCGACCGCACGCCGTACGTCGTGCGGCTGCCGAACGGCGCCGACGCTTGGGTCGTGGAGGGCTCGCGCCCACGCGAGGTCGCGGCCGACATGTACGGCGGCAAGGGCCGCGACGTGTGGGTGCCCTTCGGTCAGACCTACGACGAGACCCCCGGCACGGGGCCCGCGGAGCAGCGCATCGCCGAGCAGGACACGGACGGGGTCGATGCCGAGGTCCTGTTCCCAGGCCAGGTGTCAGGGCCGCGCTTCTGGCGCAACATCCCCGACGACGATGCGTATCGGGCGGTCGTCCGCGGTTACAACGACTGGCTCGCCGAGGAGTACTGCGCCGTCGACCCCGACCGGCTCCTCGGCATCGGCGTGATGCCGTGGACGAACGTCGACGACGACATCGCGGAGATGGAGCACTGCCGCGAGCTGGGCCTGCGCGCGGTGCTGCTCACGGGCTTCCCGAACGGCACGGCGCATCCGCTGCCGGAGGACGACCGCTTCTTCGCGGCCGCCATCGCCATGGACATGCCGGTGACCGTCCACGTGGACATGGACCGCGCCAGCGAGCGCGCCGGCAAGACGATGCTCGAGTACGCGACGCCGCGCGACGACTTCCGCACGGAGCTCGTGGAGCAGACGGCGCGCTTCGGCCCCGCGCGGGGAAGCGGCGCGGTCACTGCCGTTCAGATGGTGCTCTCGGGCCTCTTCGACCGCTTCCCGAGCCTCCGCGTCCTCTTCGCGGAGAACCAGATCGGGTGGATACCGTTCTTCTACCAGTCCGCCGACGTCCGCTACGAGCGGCACGTGATCTGGGCCGAGCGGCTGCTCGGCTTCGAGCCGCTATCGCGCCCCCCGAGCGAGATCCTCCGCGAGCACTGCCTGTGGGGCTTCCAGTACGACCGGATCGGCGTCGAGATGCGGCACCACCTGGGCACGGACCACCTGCTATGGGGCTCCGACTTTCCGCACCAGGAGTCGGACTGGCCGGACTCGATGCGCATCATCGAGCGGAACTTCGCCGGGGTGCCGGAGGAGGAGCGCTACTTGATGGTGGCGGGCAACGCCATCGACTTCTTCCACCTAGACGCGAGTTAGGCGTCGCGCAAACGCGGGCCGGCTGCATGACGGCGACGCACCGCAGTCAGCGGTGCTACCCCTTAGGGGTGCAGGGCTGTGCCCTGCTTAGAGCACCTTGACGCGGGTCCACCGCCCGGTGCGGTAGTAGGCCGCATAGAGCCCCAGGCGCAGGAACATCGCAAGCCCGATGGCGACGGGGATGCCGTAGTGGCCGAGCGGGGTGAACTGCGAGAGCACGAACGCCGCGGGGACCTCGAGGACCCACATGCTCATGAACGTGATGAGCAGCGGCGCCATCGTGTCACCGGCCACGTTGAACGACTGCTGTAGCACCTGCCCGCCGCCGAGAAGCATGCCCGAGACGGCCTGGATCCGGATCCAGACGACCGCCACCGCGATGAAGGCCGGGTCCTGGTTGAAGACCGAGATGAAGACGGCGGGTATGAGCAGCAGCACGATACCCGCGAACCCACGGATGATCAGCACGTAACCCACGGCCCAACGGACGGTCTTCTTGGCCCGCTCGATGCTTCCAGCGCCCAGGTTCTGGCCGACCAATATCCCGGACGCGCGGCCCATGCCCATGCTGCCGATGTGCGTCAGCCGCTCCAGCCTCCGCGTGAGCGCGTACGCCGCGAGCGCGATGTCGCCGAAGGGCGCGACCAGCCGCACGAGCATCAGCTCCGAGAGCCCACGCTCGAGCTGCGTGCCGCTGGCGGGCAGCCCGATCTTGAGCATCCGCCCCATCAGCGGCACGTCGAGGCGGTAGCCCCGGAGCGAGAGCCGGAGCGGCGCGTTCCCGGCGAACAGCGCGTACATGTTCCAAACGAACCCCACCGCCTGCGCGATGATGTTGGCCGCAGCCGCGCCGGCTATGCCCATCTCCGGCGTCCCGAACCAGCCGAATATCAGGACGGGCGTTATCGCGATGTGGAGGCCCCTCGCCACGAGCGTCGCCTTCATCGGGGTCAGCGCGTCGCCGGCGGCCTGAAGCGTCGCCTCCGCGCTCTTGCGCCATCCCTGGATCGCGGAGCCGGCGAACTGGTACTGGAGGTAGACGATGGTGACCGCTATGACCTCATCGCTGATCGCGAGGATGTCGAGCAGCGGCTTCGCGATCAGCACGCCGAGGGCCGCCAGCATCGTCGATACGAGGATCGTCACCGTCAGGCCCTGGAGCGCGATGTGGTTGGCCAGGTCCATGCGGCCGGTCCCGACCGCCCGCGAGATCATCGCCTGCATGGCGATGTCGAGGCCGGTGCGCGCCATCATGACGAGGTGCGCATAGGCCTGCGCGACGCCGATCCCGCCGATCGCCCGGAAACCGATGACGCGGCCAGCCCAGAAGAGGTCCACCATCTGGTCGAGGGAGTTGAAGACGCCCTCGATCATCTGGGGCCACGCCAGGTGCCAGAGGTTCTTGGGCACGCTGCCCTTGGTCAGGTCCCGGGAGCGGCGGACGCCACGGCGGTTCCCTCGGCGTTCAGCCTGCGCCGCGCGGAAGTCGATATCGGTATCGACGCTGGACGAAGCATCCACCGGCGCCCCTTGAGGGCTGCCGGTAGCGCCGTTGCCAGGTTCGTGGTCTTGGGACAAGGGCATACGCCTTCGGCCGCCAGGCGGCCTGAATCCCGGCTATCCGCGCCGCGTGGGTTAGGGACCCCAGCCGCGGACGGAGCGAAGAGGTCCTAGATCGGGCCGATGAAACGCTCGCCGGCGAGCGTCATGATGTCGTCGGCGCCGATCTCTCCCTCGGAGCCCCGCGCCGCGGGACTCGAGCTCGTCGGGTCGGAGAAGCGCACGCGCGCCGAGGCGCCGCCCGCGAGCACCTCGAGCAGCTCCACCACGTCGCCCGACGACGTGACGAGACTCGTGCCAGGCTCAAGCTTGGTTATGTCCACGTGGTCCTCCTGGCTGGCTTGACGTTTTCTCTTCGGCCCGGGGTCGTCAGACGCCCGCGGTGCGTTCGGGCACCTTGGCGCCCTGCTGGGTCGCTTGTTGACGGCCGATCACGCTGTACTTGCCCGAGGAGCCGGTCGACAGGCCACCCTGGAAGGTGCGCTCTTTCCGGTAGCCCCAGGTCTGGTCCCCTTCTTCCGACTCGTTGGGGATGTAGAGGTCCTTGTTCTTCTCGGGGTCGCGGAAGACGTTCATGGGGTCTCCGCCGTCCTCGACCACACGCATCTGCTCCATCAGGAGCCGGCGGTACACGATGATGCCCTTGTCGGACTCGGCGAGCTTCTCCAGCTGCCGTTCCGAGATGGGGCCCTGGGTCATCCACGCGAAGTTGTCCTGGCCGCTGTTGTTGTCGATCAGCTCCCAGATCGGTATCCCGTCCTCATCGACGCCGGGGAGCGGCACGCGGTAGACCGGGACGTCTTCCGAGGCGACCTGCGGCTCGTCACCCGGCTCCATGGGGTGCGCCTGGTACCAGACGTAGAGCGTGTGGGTGTCGTCGACCGGGACGCGGATCTGGCCCGCAGCGAGCATGTTCGGGAAGACGACCGGATGGCCGATGCGCCAGGAGACGTCGTCCTCGGAGCCGCCCTTGAGCACGCGGCGTTTGATGATGCCGTGCTCGTAGACGTCGAAGCCGATCTTGACGTGCGGGATGACGGGCGGCGGCGGCCGCCAGTGCTCGTCCTTGGAGCGCTTGCCCGTCTCCTCCAGCCGCCGGAGCACGTAGCGTGAGAAGTAGCGGTGGAGCCACTCCGTGTGGACCGGGTCCATCGAGTTCTCCATGATCTGGAGCCAGTTGCAGGGGACGATGGCCAGGCCCACGTCCCACCGGACGTTCTCCTGGTTCCACGGCGCCCAGTCGGGGAGCAGCGGAACGGGCTCGGGGCCCAGGTAGGCGAAGACGAGCCCCTGGTGCTCCTGCACCGGATAGGCCTTGATCTGCACGCGGCTGGGGAAGGTGCTCTCGGGCGCCTCGGCGGGCATCTCCAGGCACTGGCCGCTGGCGTCGTAGAGCCAGCCGTGGTAGGGACAGCGCAGGCCGTTGTCCTCGGGGATGCCGTAGAGCAGGTGTACGCGCCGGTGGGCGCACGAGGCCTCGATCAGGCCGAGCGTGCCCGAGCGGTCGCGGTAGAGCACGAGGTCCTCGCCGAGCAGGCGGACCGCCTTGGTGGGGTTCGCCTTGAGCTCCGCGCTGCCGGCGATCGGCAGCCAGTAGCGCCGGAAGAGCGCACCCATGGGCGTGCCGGGTCCGACGTGCGTCAGCCGCTCGTTCTGTTGGACGGTAAGCATGTGCGAGCCTCTCTGCTAGCCCGGCGAGTTAGTCGGTATGTCGCGGGCGATCGGGCGCGGTGTCGGCGGTATCGGGGACCCGGCGCGCCGGGCACGCTCGCGGCCTATCGGGCTGTACTTGCCCGATGAGCCCGTGGAGACCTTCGTGGTCCGGGCGCCGCCGTAGCCGTAGACGTCCTCGTTGTTGGCGCCGCCGCCCTCCTCGCCGTCGAAGTGGAGCTGGATGTTGACGTTCTTGGCGGGGTCGCGGAAGACGTTCATGGGGTCGCCGCCGTCCTCCATGATGTCGATCTGCTCGTTCAGCAGCCGCCGGAACATGATGACGCCCACGTCGGACTGGCCGAGCTTCTCCAGATTGCGCGCCATGAGCGGCCCCTGGGACTGCCATGCCATGTGGTCCTGCCCGCTGTTGTTGTCGAACAGCTCCCAGATGGGGATGCCGTTCTCGTCGACGCCGGGCATGGGCGTGCGGTAGACGGGGATGTCCTCCGGCTTCTGGTGCGCGTCCTCGTGCTCCTGGGCGTCGCGGACGTTGTACCAGATGTAGTAGGTGTGCGTGTCGTCCATGGGCACGCGGATCTGGAAGCCGCCGCCGCCGCCGCCGTGCTCGTAGTTCGGGACCAGGATGGGGTGGCCGATGCGCCACGACGGAGAGGTCGCCTCGTCCTCGCCCTCGATGAGCCGGTGCTTGAGGATGCCGTGCTCGAAGATCGTGAAGCCGACCTTCGTGTGGTGGGCGATCTTCGCCGGGTCGCGCCAGCCGCCCTCGATCTTGTCGGCGTCCTCGGCGACCACGTAGTCGCGGCCGTGCTTGAGCGTGCCGCGGTCCTTGAGGAAGCCCTGGCGCTCCAAGACGTAGTTCGAGTAGTAGCGGTGCAGGAACTCGCCGTGCATCGGGTCGAGCGAGTTCTCCTGGATCTGGAGCCAGTTGCAGCCCACGATCGCCCAGCCGATGTCCCGCACGCCCTCGCGCACGAACGGCCCCCAGCGCGGCACGAGCGGCACGGGTTTGGGGCCGAGGTAGGCGAAGACGAGCCCGCCCAGCTCCTCGACCGGGTAGGCCTTGAGCTGCACGCGGCTGGGGAAGGTGCTCTCCGGCGCCTCGGCGGGCATCTCCAGGCACTGGCCGCTCGCGTCGTAGAGCCAGCCGTGGTAGGGACAGCGCAGGCCGTTGTCCTCGGGGATGCCGTAGAGCAGGTGCACGCGGCGGTGGGCGCACGAGGCCTCAAGGAGGCCGAGCTTGCCCGAGCGGTCCTTGTAGAGCACGAGGTCCTCGCCGAGCAGGCGGATGGCCTTGGTCGGGTTCGCGGAGAGCTCCGCGTACGCGGCTATCGGCTGCCAGTAGCGGCGCATGAGCTCGCCCATCGGCGTGCCGGGGCCCACCAGCGTGATGCGCTCGTTCTGTTCCTTGGTCAGCATCGTGTCTCTCCTATCGGGCTCGTCGCGCTAGTCGTCGTCGCCGTAGGCCCACTCGAAGTCGCGGTCCTTGTAGACGATGTCCGGCATCTGGCTCTCGCGGCCGCGCTTGGCGAGCTCGGACTGGAAGTACTCGCGCACCTTGGGGTCCTCGTCCGGATATTCGATCTGGTCCCGGTAGTCTCCGGCGCCCGCGAACTGCGGCAGGTGGCCGAACTTGAGGTAGCGCGCCGGCTCCGTGCCGAGGTTGAAGTGCTGGTGGTACCAGCCGCCGGGCGGCGTGAAGACCGCGGCCTCGCCCCAGGGGCAGACGACCGCCTCCTTGCCGGGCTCGGTCAGCAGCGAGTAGCCCTCGCCGCGGGGGATCACGATGACCCGGCCGGGGCCGTGGAGGTGCGCTTTTTTGTACATGGAAGCGTCGAAGACCGACATGCTGGCGCTCATGTTCGTGCCGGGGAACAGCATCTTGACGGAGAACCCGCCGGCGCCTCTCCCGCGGTACGGGGAGAGCTTGTCCCACTGGGCCATGTCGGGGAAGAAGTTGCCGACCCACCAGGCGCCGCCGTGGGAGGCCGCGGCGATGCTGTCGTCCCGCACGGCCCCCTCGGCCTCGGCCATCGCGTCCTTCGCGCCCGCGCCGAGCACCGCATGGGCCGCCGAGTAGAGGTTCTCGCCCTGCCCGTAGAGCAGGCTTGGGTCCTCGTACGGGTTCTTGAAGAAGAAGTCGGGGTCGGGCACGACCGTCATGGCCATGGGCATGTAGTTGTAGTGGAGGAGCCGTGCCGGCTGGTCGCCGCGCGCGTTCGAGAGCTGCGCGTATGCATAGCGCGGCACGTGGAACATCGCGTGGGTGCCCCACTCGAAGCTCGTCTTGGGGCCCTCGCCGGCCCAGATGCTGGCCAGGCCGGAGCCGGAGAGCACGTAGATCGTCTCGCCGATGGGCATCTTGAGCGGCGGGAGCGTCTTGCCGGGCGGGATCTCGATGATCCTGGCCTCGCTGACGCCCTCCATGCCCTTCATCTGGAGGAAGGCGGCGTTGACCTGCCTTTCCTCCCACCACCCCAGCTCGAGCGTGCGCAGATCGGACTGGTAGTGCCCCCGGTGGATCGGGATGCCGATGGACTCCATCCACTGGTCGTAGAGCAGGCTGCTCCGGCGTTGCTCCTGCTGCGGTGCTTCGGTCATTCGTCTCTCCTGGTAAACGTATTTCCGCGCTCAACCGAACGCGTTCGCGATGTCGTGGTATCGGTCGTCAGGGACGCTTCTACGGGGCCGTGAAGCCGCGCAGGGCCGTCCACGGCCAGCGCCGTACCCACCTCGGAACACTACTCTGGGCCGCTTGCGGTGTAAAGGGGCGTGCGGGCTAGGCCATTTCGCCGAGTGCGCGCCACACCTTCTCCGGCAGCAGCGGCATGTCGATGTGCCTCGTCGTCGTACCGCGGAGCGCGTCCATGACCGCGTTGGCGACCGCCACCGGCGCGGCGACCGTGGGCAGCTCGCCGATCCCCTTGATGCCGAGCGGGTTGGTCGGCGACGGCGACTCAAGCTGGTCGAGGAGGAAGCGGGGCATCGTCTGTGCGGTGGGGATGCCGTAGGTCATCAGGCTGCCCGTGAGCGGCTGCCCCGCGGCGTCGTAGACCATCGCCTCGGAGAGCGCCTGGCCGATGCCCTGCGTGATGCCGCCGTGCACCTGGCCGCGCACGATCATCGGGTTGATGACCCGGCCGATGTCGTGGACGGCGGCGAAGCGCACGAGCGCGACGTCGCCGGTATCGCGGTCGACCTCGACGACCGCGGCGTGCGCCGCGAAGGCGAACGGGTTCGCGGGCAGCGTGTACGACGCGGAGAACACGAGCGCGCCGTCCTCCCGGTGAGCAGCGGCCGTTACGTCGCCGAACGAGACGGACGAGGAGCCGCTTGTGGCGCTCCCATCGGCGAGAGAGACGTCGGCGGGCGCGCAGCCCAGCAACCCCGCCGCGGCCCGCGCCAGGCGCTCCCGCGCCTGCTCGAGCGCGAGGTAGGCCGCGGACCCGCCGACGGCCAGCCCGCGGCTCGACGTCGTCCCGCCGCCGGTCGCCAGCATGTCGGTGTCGCCGTGACGGACCGAGACCTGCGCAGGCGGCACGCCGATCAGGTCGGCCGCGATCTGCGCGAAGGAGGTCTCGATCCCCTGCCCGTGCGGCGAGACGTCGGTGTAGATGACGACGTGGCCCGCGGCGTCGATCTCGACGCGCGCCTCGCCGTTCCGCACGTTCGCCTTGCCGCCGGAGGCTTTGACGATCGTGGCGACGCCGATCCCGATGAGCGGCCCGCCGGCGCGCGCCGTGCGCTGTTGCTTGCGTACCTCGGCGTAGCCTGCGAGCTCCAGCACGCGGTCGAGCGCGCGCGCGAAGTCGCCCGAGTCGTACGTCAGCCCGGTCGCCGTCGTGTATGGAAAGGCATCGGCGGGGATGAAGTTGCGCCTGCGCAGCTCGACCGGGTCCATCCCGATCTCCGCCGCGATCATATCCATCGTGCGCTCGATGAGCACCGCCGCCTCCGGGCCGCCCGCGCCGCGGTACGGGCCGGTCGGCACGCGGTTCGTCACGACGCCGAGGCATTCGACGTCCATCGCCGGGATCGCATAGGGGCCTGCGACGCGCTGCACCGCGTTGCCGGGCGGGCCGCCGGTGGAGGTGAGGAAGTACGCGCCCATGTCGGCGAGCATGCGGAAGCGCATGCCGAGCACGCGTCCGTCCGAGGCGACCGCCGCTTCGACGTCCGCGGTATAGCCGCGGCCTTGGCCGGTGACGATGTTCTCGGAGCGGTCCTCGGCCCACTTCACCGGCCGGCCCAGCTGCTGGGCCAGGTAGGCGACCGCGACCTCCTCCGGCCACACCTCGATCTTGCGGCCGAACCCGCCGCCCACGTCCGGCGCGATGACGCGTATGTGGCCCGGCGCCTTCGGCAGCAGGCTCGCCAGGTACGTCTTCACCCGGTGCGGCACCTGCGTCGAGGTCCACACCGTCAAGCTGTCGGAGCCGGCGTCGTACTCGGCGAGCGTGGCGCGGCACTCCATCGGGACGGCTGCCAGGCGCGGCACCTCGAAGCTGGCGCGCACGACGTGGTCCGCGGCGGCGAACGCGGCGTCGACGTCGCCGGCCCCGGCGGCCGTGCGCATCACGACGTTGGAGCTCGACCCGGGATGCAGCACCGGCGCGTCCGGCCTCGCCGCCGCGCGCGGGTCCATCACCGGCTCCAGCGGCTCGTAGTCCACGTCGATCAAATCGAGCGCGTCGCGCGCGGCGTAGCGGTCCTCGGCGACGGCGATGGCCACGGGCTGGCCGACGTAGCACACGCGCTCGTGCGCCAGCACGGGGTGCTCCGGGATGGGCGTCTCGCCCATCCCCTCCCGGCGGACCGCGGCGATGTTTGGCAGGACGCCCGCGGTGTCCTCCCCCGTCAGCACCGCGGCCACGCCTGGCATGGCGCGAGCGCGCGATGCATCCACGGAGCGCACAAGTGCGTGGGCGTGCGGGCTGCGGAGGACCGCGGCGTGCAGCATGCCGGGGAGGCGCATGTCGTCGACGAACGACCCTTCGCCCCGGAGCAACCGCTCGTCCTCGAAGCGGCGCAGCGGCCTGCCGCGGAAGGGGGTTGGGCCGGCCATCAGCCCGCTCGCTCGACGGCCGCGCTCAGCGCCC
Organism: Chloroflexota bacterium; assembly: GCA_022561455.1. Classification (GTDB taxonomy): domain Bacteria; phylum Chloroflexota; class Dehalococcoidia; order Lucifugimonadales; family Australimonadaceae; genus JADFRC01. The sequence continues at coordinate 18,791 of JADFRC010000030.1, forward strand.
GGAACGCGAGGCGTTGCGTGAGGTGCTCGCGGTACGCCGCCGAGCCGTGCAGGTCGTCGGTGAAGTCGATGCCGTCGCCTGCGCGTGCCGCTGCCGCCTCGAGCGCGGCCTCGGTCGGCGCCCTGCCTGCGAGGTAGCTCTCCGCGGCCTGCGCGCGGCTCGCCGCCGGCCCGGCGCCGGTGACGCCGATGCGGACGCGCGAGCACACGCCCGCGGCATCGAGCGTGACGAGCGCGGCGACGCCGACGATGGCGAAGTGCGACGCGCGGTTCGCGAGCTTCTGGTAGGAGCCGCCGGTGCGGGCAGGAGGCGCCGGAACGACGATCCGGGTGATGATTTCCGTCTCACGCAGCGCCGTGGTGAACGCGTCGACGAAGAACCGCGTGGCCGGGATGCTCCGGCCCCGACCGCCGCCGCGCGTGAGGATGCGGGCGTCGGCCGCCACCATGAGAGCGGGCAGGTCCGCCGATGGGTCGGCGTGCGCGAGCGCGCCGCCGATAGTCCCGCGGTTGCGCACCTGGAGGTCGGCGACCTGCGATGCCACCTCGGTGAGCAGCGGGAAGCGCTCGCGCACGAGCAGCGACGTCTCGATCGTCCGGTACGTGGTCATCGCGCCGATGGCGATACCGCCGTCGTGCTCCCGAACGTATGCCAGGTCCGCGACGCGGCTGAGGTCGACGACGAGCCCCGGATTCACGAGCCGCATCCGCATCATGGGGATGAGGCTCTGGCCACCGGCGAGCAGCCTCGCGTCTCCCGCCGAGCTACGGAGCACGGCAAGAGCCTCCCGCACGGTGGAGGGAGCGACGTAGTCGAATGCGGCCGGGATCACGCGCGCGCCGCCCGCATCGCCGCCGCCGCGTGCCGTGCGGCCTCGACGATGTTCTCGTAGCCGGTGCACCGGCAGAGGTTCCCGGCGATGCCTGAGCGGACCTCAGCCTCCGTCGGGTCGGGGTTGCGCTCCAGCACCTGCACGAGCGTCATGACCATGCCCGGCGTGCAGAAGCCGCACTGGAGGCCGTGCTTCTCCCAGAACGCCTGCTGGATGGGGTGGAGCGCTTCGCCGGTCGCGAGCCCCTCGATCGTGCGGATATCCGCGCCGTCTGCTTGGACCGCGAAAGAAGTACACGACTTCACGGCCGCGCCGTCCACGAGCACGGTGCAAGCGCCGCACTGGGAGGTGTCGCAGCCGACGTGCGTGCCGGTGAGGCCCAGGACGTCGCGCAGGAAGTGCACGAGGAGGAGGCGAGGCTCGACCTCGTGTGCGTGCGTCGTGCCGTTGACGGTGAGCCGGACCGCGTGCGCCATGCGCCTAGGTTATCGCCACTCGGGCAGCTGGGCGCCTTCTCCCGAGAGCACGGCTTCGACGTCGGACCTGCCCACCTCGATGTCCT
>JADFRC010000142.1 GCA_022561455.1 Chloroflexota bacterium
GAGGTCTTTGGCGATGGTTCGCGGCAGCAGCTCGACGAGCTCTTCGACGGACCAGAAACCCTCGGGCTTGAGCACCGTCCGCTCGAGCCGCGGCTGGGACATCAGGCTCACCGACTTGCCGTAGACGAAGAAGAACTGGCCGTTGACGCCGGCCGCGAAGTCGCTGGCGAGGTAGGCGACGAACGGCGCGACGTCGTCCGGGTCGAAGTCCGTCTCGGTCGCCCCCTCGGGCGTGCCGAGCGCGATGCCGCTGGAGGCGCGCGCGGCCTGGGCGGCTTGCGGCACGCTCGTCGTCATGCGCGTCGCGGCCATGGGAACGATGACGTTCGCCGTCACGCCGTAGCGGCCGACGTCTCGCGCGACGACCTTGGTGAGCCCGCCGATGGCCGACTTGGCGGCGCCGTAGTTGGCCTGTCCGGAGCTGCCCCACAGCCCCGACGTCGAGCTGAAGGTGATGATGCGCCCGGCGCGCTTTGCGCGCATGTGGCGGGCGGCGTGGCGCACGACGTTGAACGTCCCGCTCAGGTGGACGTCGATGACGTCGTCCCACTCCTGCTCGCTCATGTTGAAGATCATGCGGTCGCGCAGGATGCCGTGGCACGTGACGACGATGTCCAGCCGTCCGAACGCCTCGACCGCCTGAGCGACCAGCGCCTCGCCGTTCTCGAACTCGGTGACGCTGGCGTGGCTCGCGACGGCCCGCCCGCCGGCCGCGGTGATCTGCGCGACGACCTCCTCGGCGTGCGAGGCCCCACCGCCGCTGCCGTCGAGCTCGACGCCCAGGTCGTTGACGACGACGGCGGCGCCCTCGGCCGCGAGGAGGCGGGCGACGCCGCTCCCGATGCCGCGGCCGGCGCCGGTGACGATGGCTGCCTTGCCCGCTAGGGTGTCCGTCATGAGCACGGCGAGTCTAGCATCAGGCCCTGGGCCGTGGACTGCCCATGTTCCGTTCGCCCTGAGGCACTCGAAGGGCGGACGAGGTCCGCGAGCAAGCCTTCGTTCGTGGTTCGAGAGCCTCACCACGAACGGGAACACCTCCCGCCTACGTCTCCGTGGCGGCGGCGGGTCGAGCACCCGTCCTTGAGCCGCGCGAGTAAGCTAGGGGCGGCTCTCAGGCGGTCCGCGCTGGGGTGAGGAACGAGCATGTTCGGACGAGCGTTCGGGGACATACGCGGCCTCGGCGTGCACCGGAGCATCGGGCTCCAGGTGACGTTCGGCTCGTCGGTCATGATGATCATGGGCGCGAGCCTCGTCTATCCGGTGCTCCCCGTGATCGTGCAGTCGCTGGCCGTGCCGGAGGCCCAGATCGGGCTCGTGTTCACGGCCTTCACGCTGCCGGCGGTCTTCCTGGCGCCCGTCACCGGCGCGCTCACCGACCTGCGCGGCCGGCGGCTCGTGCTTGTCAGCGGACTGCTCACCTACGGCGTCGCGGGGCTGGCCATCACGCTCGTGGACACGCTGCCGGCGCTGCTGGCGCTGCGCGTCGTCCAAGGCGTCGGCTATGGGGCCGTTATGCCGCTCGTCACGGTGCTGATCGGCGACGCCTTCCCGGACGCCCGCCAGCAGACCACCGCGCAGGGCGTGAAGGTCGTGCTCGACCGGGTGACGCTGCTGGTCCTCCCGGTCGCGGCCGGCGTCCTTGGGGCGATCGCGTGGCAGTGGCCGTTCGTCCTCTACGGCGTGGCGATACCGATGGCGCTGGCCGCGGTGCGGTGGCTGCCCGAGCCTGCGATGGAGCCGCGGACCCACGCGCCGAGCTACCTGCGGGAGGTGGCTCGGGCGGCGGTCCGCGTACGGTCGCTCGTCATCTTCTCGATGAGCTCGCTGCGGTTCTTCATCGAGGTCTCGTTCTTCATCTACGTGCTCCTGTACGCGCGGAACGTCCTGGACGTGCCGGTCGTCCAGGGCGGGCTGCTGTTCACCGTGTTCGCGGTCGGCTCGATAGCGACCGCCGGCGCGGTTGGGCCGCTCGCCGCGCGCTTTGCGCGCATGCCGCTCGTGGCCGGTGCGTTCGTCGCGCAGGCGGCGGCTCTCCTCGGCGCGTCCGTGGCCCCGAACGTGTGGGTGCTCGGCCTCGCGATGCTCGTCTTCGGGCTGGCGAACGGCGTGATCTCGCCGGTGCAGAAGAGTTTGCTGACGCAGGCCGTGCCGGCCGAGCTGCGGGGCGGGTACGTGTCGGCCGACCGTCTCGCTCAGAACGGGGCCAAGTCGATCGCGCCGCTGGTGGCGGGTCTCGTCGTCGCGTTGGCAGGCATCCCCGTGATGTTTCAGGCGATGGCCGGCGTTGCGGGCGCGTGGGCGCTCGGCGTGATCGTCCTCGAGCGGCTGGGGCTGCTGCGCTCCGATGCGGCGGTCGTGGCGGCGCCGCTGCCGGGGCCGTTCGCCGATTAGGCGGGCGGCGGCCCCGAAGAGGCGCGTGCTATCATGGCGGCGCCTGATCGCCCCCCCATTCGCCCCCCATCCCTCGAGGTGTTGATTGGCCTCTGAGATCGCGGCGGCTCCCGTCGCTGCCCTGGTCCCGAAGCGGAAGCGCATCGCCGGCGTTATCGTCACCGGGCACGCATTCCAGCACATGTACGCCGACGGGTTCCTGGTTCTGCTGCCGTCGATCTACGACGCTTTCGGGCTGAGCGGCGTCTCGGCGGGAGTTCTCTCAGCGGTGCGCCAGGGGTCCGCGGGGCTGCTGACGATGGGCGGCGGGTTCGTGGTGGACATGTTCTCCGGTCGCCGGGGTCTGCTGCTGTCGGGCAGCCTGTTCCTGATGGGGTTCGGCTACCTGCTCGTCGGCGCCGCTCCCAACTACGGGATCCTCCTGCTCGCGCTCACGCTTGGCTCGGCGTCCGGTTCCTTCTGGCACCCGGTCGGGCTCGGCCTGCTGTCCATCACGTTCCCTGCGAACCGCGCCTTCGTCATGTCGCTGCACCGCTCTGCTGGGAGCCTCGGCGAGACCCTCACGCCGCTGGCCGTCGGCCTGGTCCTCGCGTTGATCACGTGGCGCGAGGTGCTCCTCGCCGGGTTCGTGCTGATGACCGTCGTGTCGATCGTGCTCTACGTGGTCCTCGCGCGGCTGGGGCTTCAGCAGGCCTCGACCGCCACCCGCGGCCTTCGCGAGCAGCTCGGCGAGCTCGGGCACCTGCTGCGGACGGAAAAGGCGCTGCGCCCGCTGCTGCTCGTCTCGGGTCTGCGCGGGATGGCGGACCGCGCGTTCATCTTCTTCCTGCCGCTGTTCATCGCGGAGGGTCTGCGGGAGATGGACGCCGACGTGACCACGGCGCGCATCGCGTTCGTGGTGGGCTATCACCTGGTCGTGTTCTCGGTCCTGGGTATCTTCGTGCCTCCGGTGCTCGGCGCGTTGGCGGACCGCATCGGCCGCAAGCCCGTCATGATCGGCGTGCTCGTGGCGAGCCTCGTGCCGCTGGGACTGCTGTCGGCCTACCCGAGCGTGGGGGTCGGCTTCACGGTGCTGATCGCGCTGCTCGGCATGTTCCGGTTCGCCGTCGCGAACCTGACGCAGGCGGGAGCGCTCGACCTGGCGGAGGGCAAGCACCTCGAGGGCAGCATGGTGGGGCTGCTGTGGGGGAACAACGCGCTGTTCGGCTCGCTGTCCCCGGTCATCGCTGGCATCTTGGTGGACCGGCTCTCCGGCGGCAATGCCTTCGCGGTCATCTTCCCGTATGCGCTGGCCATGAACGTGCTGGCGCTGGTGGCGGCCTTCTGGCTGCCGTCGCTCGGTGGGCCGAAGGCGCGCCCCGCCGCATCCTCCTAGAGCCTCGCGAGCAGCCTCGCTGGCAGGCCGTGGCCGCGTTGACGGCCTTTTGGCACCTCCGGTATCATCGTCGTGGCGACGGGTCGAGCGGCTGGCTCCCCGCGCCCTCGGTGGCAACGTAGCTCAGCGGCAGAGCGGGCGCTTCATAAGCGCTAGGTCACAGGTTCGAATCCTGTCGTTGCCACCACTCGCGCACCAGCCGGAGCCGCCAGCTCCTCGTTGCCAGAGCGTCGGCGCCCCACAGCCGTTTCGACCATCCCCCCGTCCCCCTTCCCTTCGACAGAGCTCAGGGCAGGCTCTCGCCAGGAAGGGGGCGAAAAAGGCAACGACGGGGGACACGTCTGTACCCCCGACAAAGGGCGTGCCCCCGGCAGAGGGGCTCCGCCCCCTTCGACGGGCTCAGGGCAGGCTCTCTGCACTCCCCATCCGCTCAAGCGGGTGTCAGCGCCCCACGGCCCGACATGGCGGACCTGGTCGCGCAGGTACGCGACATCCGCGGGATACTGACGAAGCGGCCGCCGCTGACCGCTCAGCCGGATGGGCGCTCGTAGGCGTCGAGCTCTTCGCGCCGGTGCAGGCTCTCGCGTGCGACGAAGGCGATCAGCAGCAGTGAGACGACGTGCAGCGGCGCGAAGGCCCAGAAGGTCGCGCCGGGCGAGTAGACCGTCGCGATGAGCGCGGCCACCGGCGGCGAGAACACCGCACCCGCCTCGCCGAAGGCCC
>JADFRC010000031.1 GCA_022561455.1 Chloroflexota bacterium
TGCGCTTCATCGAGTACATGGACGTCGGCAACCTGAACGGCTGGAAGCGCGAGCGGGTCGTGGCTTCTTCCGAGCTCGCGTCGATGATCGACGCCGTCTTCCCCATCGAGCCGCTGGAGCCGAGCTATCGCGGCGAGGTGGCCGAGCGCTGGCGCTACCGCGACGGGAGTGGCGAGATCGGCTTCATCTCGTCGGTCACGCAGCCCTTCTGCGGCGACTGCACCCGGGTCCGGCTCTCGCCGGAGGGCCGCGTGTACACGTGCCTCTTCGCGAGCCTCGGCCACGACCTGAAGACGCCGCTGCGCGCGGGCGCGAGCGACGACGAGCTGCGCGAGAGCATCGCCGCCATCTGGCGCGGCCGCGACGACCGCTACTCGGAGCAGCGCGCGGCCCTCAGCGCGGCGGGGGACGCCCGCCACAAGATCGAGATGTTTCAAATAGGGGGGTAGGGGCGTGCGCCCTGCGGGCGACTACGGGCACGAGATCCTTCGCTTCGCTCAGGATGACGCTTGCGATCGGAGCCGCTTCTGTTGGAGGAAACGCTCGGCGGTGAGGTTGAGCCCATGGCTTCTAGTCCACGTGTGAAGGAGCTGCTGGAGCGGCTGTGTAAGGAGGCGCTGGCTGATCTTGAAGGGGATCCTGCCAGATTCTTCACGCGGGCAGCTCCCGGAAAAACGATTGCGCAGGGGGCGACCACCATCTCGTTAAGCCAGGTAGCGACTAGAACGATGGACGAGCTTGTCGAGGAGATCCGACTTGCGCCGGGAATGCGAACGTCGCTTAGCAAGCCGGAGGTGGAACATGATGTGACTTCGGCGATGTTCCGCGGTGCTGAAGCCCTGGATGCGGCGGCCTTTGACCCGGAGGATTTGACGGCTTGGTTGGATGCGCTGCTTAAGGAGGGGGTCAAAGCCTGGGACGTGTTCCTACCCGTACCTGGCCTCACGTTGCCGCCAGGGCAGGAGCTTGCGCTGGCCGGGGGCACGTTCGCACAGCTGTCGCCAGAGGAGACGGCCAGGTTGCAGGACGTGGACACGGATAGGGGTCGAAGGCCCATCAGCAGATTCGTTGAAAGCGCCGTTGACTCAAAGGACTGCTGGTTCCGCACTCCTGTCGAAGGCCGTTCTGACGCAGCGCGTCTGCTCGCCGCGGAGTCCCTTGCCCTCGGCATGGACATGCTGCTGTTCTGGGGTCTCCTCGTCGGCAAGGATCCAAGAAACAGCGCTTTGGGCACCCCACCTACCCGCATGGGCAACCACTACGGCTCCTTTCAGATGACCGACGATGGGGACATCGCCTTCAGTTATGGTGGGCCTTGGCTCGTGCGGATTCCCTACAACCTAGACGAAGCCATGTATGCCAAGCTCACGGAGCTTGAGGAGTTCAAGAAGACCCAGGAGATCTCCAGCGCAGACAGGGTCGAAGGGACTGCTACGAAGCTGTTGCTGGGCTTGCAGCAGTTCGCTGAGGCGTCCCGCTTGCCGTCACCGACGGCCCGGTTGGTGTGGTACCTCAGCGCCCTGGAAACCGTGCTGTTGAAGGAAGAGGGGGAAGGTGACTCCAACCGCAAAGTCGCACAGCGCCTCACGAAGCTCCTAGGAGAACGAGCAGGTGTCGCGGTGCTACCGCTTTACCGGAAGCGCCGGCTGCCTACTCACCATGGCCATCGCAACCGTGTGTCCGATGAGCTTGTGAATGAGCACGACGAGAATGTGGCTATGTGGCTCGCTAACCTAGGAATCGTGCGCGCAGTCAGCCACTGGGACGGTGGCTTTGACCACGATGCGTTTGTCGACGCCATCGATAAATTGGAACCGCCCACTGCCAACCCACCTCGTTGACCCCGCGCTTGAGGGATGCCGCATAACCCGGAGAAGGGGACAGGTAGGTTAGGACACACCATGACCATCGACATCTACACGGACGGCTCCTGCCTCGGCAACCCCGGTCCCGGCGGCTGGGCGGCCATCGTCGTGACCGACGGCGCGGAGCGCGAGCTCACGGGCGGCGACGCGCAGTCGACGAACCAGCGCATGGAAGTCACGGCCGCTATCAAGGGGCTCGAGTCGGTCCCCCTGGGCGGAACGGTCACGGTGCACAGCGACAGCCTGTACCTCATCAACACGATGACCAAGGGCTGGAAGCGCAAGGCCAACGTCGACCTGTGGCCCGAGCTGGACGCCCTGGTGCGCGAGCGCACCGTGCGGTGGAACAAGGTCCCGGCCCACGCCGGGCATGCCATGAACGAGCGCGCCGACCGCCTCGCCGTCGGGGCGGCGTACGCAGCGGCGGGCCGTCCGCCGGCGCGCATCGCCGGCGCAGCGCCCGCGGAGGGCCTCTCGCACCTCGACGCGGAGGGCCGCGCGCAGATGGTCGACGTGAGCGGCAAGCCCGACAGCGACCGCACCGCGACGGCCGCGGGGGTCGTGACCATGAAGCCCGCGACGCTGGCCATGATCATCGAGGGCACCATCGAGAAGGGCGACGTCTTCACCGTCGCGCGCATCGCCGGCATCTCCGCTGCCAAGCGCACGTGGGACCTCATCCCGCTCGCGCACAACATACCGCTCGGCCAGGTGACGGTGGACTTTGAGACCGACGCTGCCAAGGGCACGGTCGCCATCACCGCGACGGCGCGCACGACCGGCAAGACGGGCGTCGAGATGGAGGCGCTCACGGCGGTCAGCCTGGCGGCCCTCACGATCTACGATATGTGCAAGGCCGTCGACCGCGCCATGCGCATCGGCGACGTACGCCTGCTGGAGAAGCGCGGCGGCGTCCACGGCGACTACGCGGCAACGTGACCTGCCTCCGGCGGCCCTCTTGAGCGAGGAAGCCGACAGCGGCTATCTGGGGATTCCGGGCGCCCGGATGGGCCTCGTCGAGACGAGCTCTGGGCGCGTCGCTTTTCTCAAGGCGGGCTCGGGCCCGACGCTGATGCTGCTCCACGGCCTCGGAACGTCGTCCGAGACGTGGGTCCCCACGATCCGAGCACTGGTGGACCGCTTCACCGTGTACGCGCCGGACCTCCTGGGCCATGGCCGGTCGTCCGGGGCGCCGCTCCGCGGGTCCGTCGAGCCGCTCGTGAAGGCGCTTGACGACTTCTGCGCGGAGCAGGAGATCGAGACGGCCGCCGTCGTGGGCCATTCGTTGGGCGGTCTCGTCGCGGTACGGTTCGCGCTCAACCATCCCGACCGCGTGAGTCACCTCGTGCTCGTCGACGCGGGCGGCATCGGCGAGGAGATGTCCTGGCTGCTACGGCTCGCGGCGATACCGCTGCTGGGCAAGCTCGTTTTCGGTCCGAGCCGGCTGTGGCTCAAGCACTACAACGACCGCCTCTTCGTGCCGCCGGGCAACGTCGATACGAATCTGCTGAGGTCGATCCACCGCTCGCGCGCGCTGCACGTGACGGCCGGTTTCATGCGCCGGGCCGTCGGGCTGAGCGCGGACATGCTCGGGCCGGTCGAGTCCGCGTACCTCCTGCCGCGGCTGGGCGAGATCGCGGCGCCGGTGCTCGTGCTCTGGGGCGAGCAGGACCGGCTTTTCCCCGTGGAGCAGCTTGAGAGTCTTCGTCAGACGTGTCCGCTGGTGGAGATACACACCTTCCCCGACGTGGGACACTGGCCCTATGCCGAGGTGCCCGATGGGTTCAACGACACGCTGATCGATTTCCTCGAACGCCGAGCGAACGGCTAGCATCCGGCGAGGCCCTTATAATCGAGCCCGTATGGCCGAAGCGCGCGACGCTCTCCTCGATGGACTCAACCCGGCCCAGCGCGAAGCCGTCGAGCACGTCGACGGCCCGCTGCTCATCGTCGCCGGCCCCGGCAGCGGCAAGACGCGCGTCATCACCCACCGCATCGCCTACCTCGTCACGCACGTCGGCATCGGCCCCGGCCGCATCGCCGCCGTCACGTTCACGAACCGCGCCGCGCGCGAGATGCGCTCGCGCCTCCAGCGGCTGCTCGGCGACCGCGCCCGCCATCTCGTCGCCGGTACCTTCCACGGGCTCTGCGTCATCATCCTGCGACGCGACGGCGAGGCCATCGGCGTGCCGCCCGACTTCGTCATCATGGACGACGAAGACCAGATCAGCCTCATCAAGCGCTCTATGGAGATCGTCGAGATCGATCCAAAGCGCTTCCCGCCGCGTGCGATCCTCTCGGCGATCTCCTCCGCGAAGTCGCAGCTCCTCGGCCCCGAGGGCGTCGAGGCGCGCGCGACCGGCTACTACGACGAGGTCGTCCAGCGCATCTACGCGCAGTACCAGGTGCTCCTCGCCCGCACGCACGGCCTCGACTTCGACGACCTGCTCGCGAAGACGGTGTCGCTGATGCAGCAGGCGCCCACGGTGCGGGAGAAGTACCAGGAGCGCTTCATCCACCTGATGGTGGACGAGTTCCAGGACACCAACGTCGCCCAGTACACCATCGCCCGGGAGCTCTCCGGGAAGTACCGCAACCTCGCCGTCGTGGGCGACCCCGACCAGTCCATCTACGCGTGGCGCAATGCCGACATACGCAACATCTTGAGCTTCCAGCGCGACTACCCCGGCGCCAAGGTCGTCAACCTCTCGGAGAACTACCGCTCGACGGAGACGATCCTCGCGGCGGCTCAGGCGGTCATCTCGACCAACCGGCAGCGGCTCGAGCTCGATCTGTTCACGCACAACGACCGCGGCAAGCCCATCGTCATCGCCGAGGCCTTCACCGAGGACGAGGAGGCCGAGATGGTCGTGGAGGAGGTGCAGCGCCTCGCCCGCGAGGACGGCTACAGCCTCCGCGACTGCGTGGTCACCTACCGCGTGAACGCGCAGTCGCGAGCGCTCGAGGAGGCGTGCCTGCGTTATGGCATGCCGTACAAGCTCATCGGCGGCGTGCGGTTCTACCAGCGCCGCGAGGTCAAGGACCTCATCGCTTACATGCGGCTGCTCCAGGACCCCTACGACGACGTGAGCCTGACGCGCGTCATCAACGTACCCGCGCGCGGGCTCGGCAAACGGACGGTCGACGACCTGATCGCGTGGGCCGGCTCCCTGGGCCTGCCCGCGTATTCGGCGCTCCAGCTGCTCGCGCCGGAGCAGGGGCAGGAGCCGTCGTCCTCGCCGTTCGACGCCCGCCAGCGCCGCGGGCTCGTCGGATTCCTGGGGCTGGTGAACGGCCTGCGCGAGCAGCTCGCCGAGGTCGACCTGACCGCACTCATCGACGTCGTCATGGAGCGCACCGGCTACCGAGCGGCGCTGCTCGAGTCGGGAGACGTGGACGCCGAGGACCGCCTCGACAACCTGCGCGAGCTGCGCGGGATGACCGCCGACTTCGACGGCCCCGCCGCCGAGTCGCTCGCTCCGTTCCTGGAGAGCGCGGCGCTCGTGTCCGACCAGGATGCGCTGACCGAGGACGACCAGCAGTACCTGACGCTCATCACCCTGCACCAGATCAAGGGTCTCGAATTCCCGGTCGTCTTCATGACCGGCTTCGAGGAGGGCGTGCTGCCGCACGTCCGGTCGCTGGACGACCCCGAGCAGCTCGAGGAGGAGCGGCGGATCGCCTACGTCGGCATGACGCGCGCCGAGCAGCGGCTGTACCTGCTGCGCTCCTTCCGCCGGCGGCTGGCGGGCGCGCCGCAGGCCAATCCGCCGTCGCGGTTCCTCCTCGACATCCCCTACGAGCTGGTGGACACGCCTGCTCGTGAGCGGGTCATTGCTGGGGGGCGGTCGCCAGCACGTCTCAGCGCTCTCGACCGCGAGGCCGCCGCGGCCGTCGCGGCGGGCGACCGCGCGGCGGACCTCGAGCCGCCGCCCTTCAAGGCCGGTGACAAGATCACGCATGCGAGCTTCGGGAAGGGCATCGTGGTGAGCTGCACCGCGAAGCCCGGCGACTACGAGATCACGGTCGCTTTTGCCGGGGACGCCGGCGTCAAGCGCCTGCTGCACAGCTTCGCGAAGCTCGAGATGGCGGGGCAGCCAACCGCATGACCTCCTCCGCCCAGGAGCCGCCGCCCGCCGCGCTACTGGAACTGTCCATCATCGTGCCCGCCTACGATGAAGAACACCGGATCGGGCCGACGTTGGAGGAGTACGCGGCCCACTTCACCCCCATCTACGGCGACGGCTTCGAGATCGTCGTCGTCCTGAACGGCTGCCGCGACGGCACGCGGGGGGTCGTCGAGGCGGTCGCGCGCGACGCCCCTCAGGTGCGGCTGATCGAGTTCGCCCGCCCCCTGGGCAAGGGGGGCGCGATCTGGGAGGGGTTCGCGACCGCACGGGGCAGTCGGCTGGCGTTCGTCGACGCCGACAACATGGTGCGCGCTCCGGAGACCGAGAAGCTGGTGCGGGCGCTGGAGACGCACGACGTCGCCATCGCCGACCGCTTCTCAGCCCCTGGCGTCGAGGCGGACCAGCCGCTCACGCGCAAGCTCATCGGCCGGCTCTCGCGGCTCTGGGTCCGGTGGTTCCTGGGGTTGCCCTACTCCGATACGCAGTGCGGCGCCAAGGCTTTCCGGGCCGGCGCATGGCGCGCCGTCGCCCCCAGCATCCTCGAGCGCGGCTGGGCGTTCGACCTCGACGCGCTGGCCCACGTCCACCGGCTCGGTCTCTCCGTTGCGGAGGTCCAGGTGCGGTGGCACCACGTCGCGGAGGGCTCGAAGCTGCGGCCGTGGCGCGACCTGCCGCAGACGTACCTCGCAACGTTCGGCATCCGCAGGCGCGCGGGGCGCCGCGCCCACCGCTGAGCGCTAGCGGGCTCGGCGCCGGAGCGCGAGGCGCAGGCTGAGGACCAGGAACGCAAGCGCCTCCCGCGCGTTCGCCTTCGAGGACCCGCTGCGGCGGGCGAGAAAGACGATCGGCCACTCGTAGGTCCGGGCGTCGCGGTTGCTGGCGAGCATCTCCATCAGCCACTTGAACCCGCCCGCCGAGTGGCGCGGGCCCATCTCCGTGAGCAGCTCCCGCCGGCACAGCACGTACCCCGTGAGCACGTCGCGCTGCGGCAGACGGAGGACGGCCCGCGCCCATCCGTTCGCGAGCACGCTCGCGACGCGCCGAGCGACCGGCTGCTGCCCGAACCCGGCGCCCGGCGCGAACCGCGAGCCGATGACGACGTCGTAGCCCTCCTCGGCCTTCGCCAGCATGCCGGGCAGGTGCGCCGGGTCGTGCGAGAAGTCGCCGTCCATCACGCACACGTACGTGCCGCGCGCGTCGTCCGCACCGGCGAAGACCGCGCCGGCCAGTCCCTGCTTCCGCTCCCGGCGGAGCAGCCGGATGCGCGGGTCGTCTCGCGCCAGCTGGGCGACCGCGTCGCCGGTCCCGTCGGGGCTGGCGTCGTCGACCACCAAGACCTCGACGGGCGTGTCTCCCAGCGCTTCGAAGACGGCCGCGGTCAGCGGTCCGACGTTGCCGCGCTCGTTATAGGTGGGCACGACGACCGTGAGCAGCACCGGGCCATCGGGCTGCGACGGTGAGTCTGCCGGGGGGCTGGTCATCTGAGCGATGCGGGTGCTGCGTCGCGGTGGCGGTCGAGCCGCTCGAGCACGCGTGTCAGCTTGGAGCTGTGCCAGTCGAGCGACGGCGCGGCCGAGACCAGCACGCGCCGGAGCACCGGGACACCCAGGAGCCGGTGGAGCTGCTCGATCGCGCTCTCCGGGAGCTGCTCGATCAGCCGGCGGAGGCGCATCCCTTGCCGGATCTCGGTCCCGAGGGCGGCTCGCCACCGCTCCTCGTACGGGGCGAGGCCTGCCGCGGTGACATCGCCGGCCTCGATGGCTTCGGCGAGCGCCGCCGCCGCGATCTCGGCGCTCAAGAGCGCGTAGTAGATGCCGCCGCCGCTCGTGGGCTTGACCTGCCCGGCAACGTCGCCCACGGCCACGATGCCGTCGGCGACGGTCCGGTCCGGCAGGCCGATGGGGACCGCCCGCAGCCGGAATCGCTCGACGATACGGCCGATGCGGCCGGCGGCGCGGAGCCGGGCGAGGTGCTCGTTCAGGCGGTGCATCGTGTGCTTGCGGGTCAGCAGGCCAGCGAGCCCCAGGCCGGCCCGCCACGGCACGAGCCAGCCGAAGCCCCCCGCGCCGAGAGCGTCCCCGGTGAAAACCTCGATCTCGTCCACGCCCTCCTGCTCGACGACGGCCTGGCAGCCGCTCAGCAGCTCGCCCGAGGAGCCGATATCCAGCTTCCGTGCGAGCGGCGTCCCGAAGCCGGTCGCGACCACGGCCGCGCGGGCGGTGAGCGGCGCACTCCCAGCGCTCAGGCTCAGGCGCACCCCATCGCCGGTCCAGCGGATGTCATCGACCGCAGTCGAGGTCACGAGGTCGGCGCCGGCCCGCACCGCCTCGTCGGCGAGCCACCGGTCCAGGCCCACGCGGTCCAGCACGTGCGCCTGCACGCTCCGGCGCCGGATGGTGGCGGGCCGGCCGCTCGGTGAGCGCAGCACGAACGAGCTGACCGACCCGATGACGAGCGAGGCTGGCAGGCCGTAGCGCTCGAAGCACTCGTCGCTCACGATGCCCGTGCAGTGGACGGGCCGTCCCGGACCGGGGTCGCGCTCCAACAGCGCGACGCGATAACCGCGCGCGGCGAGCGAGCGTGCCGTGCCGGACCCAGCAGGGCCTGCACCGACAACGGCGACGTCGTAGTCGAACCGCGCAGAAGCCATCGTGGTCGAGTATAAAGGGAGGCCACGGGCCCGGCAACGATGTGCCGGAGCGCTTTACGCACCTCCGCTCGAAGGCTACACTCGGCCCGTGGCGTCCATCTCCATCCGCACCGCGCTCGTGCTTGCCGGCGGCAGGGGTGAGCGGCTACGCCCGCTGACGGACGACCGGCCGAAGCCGATGGTGCCGGTCAACGGCACCCCGATCCTCGAGCACCACCTCCGGTGGCTCCGCGACAACGGCATCGCGCGTGCCGTCCTGCTCACGGGCTACCGGCACGAGGTGATCGAGGAGTACTTCTCCACACCGCGCATCGACGGCCTCAACGTCGAGACGGTCGTCGAGGCCCGCCCGCTCGGCCGCGGAGGCGCGCTGCGCAACGGCTTCGAGCAGGCCGCGATAGCTGACGAGCTCGTCGTGGCGACGAACGGCGACGTCCTGACGGACCAGCCGCTGGCGCCGCTCATCGCGCTGCACGAAGAGACGGGCGCGCTGGCGACGCTCATGCTCACGCGCGCCGTCAGCCCGTTCGGGGTCGTCGAGGTCGACGAGCGCGGACTGGTGCGGGGATTCGTCGAGAAGCCACGGCTCGATCACTGGATCAACGCTGGTGCGTACATCCTCTCGGCGGAGGCGCTTGCGCGGTTCCCCGCCGAGGGCGACCACGAGACGTCGGCGTTCCCAGAGCTCGCCGAAGCAGGACTGCTGGCCGCCTACCGGAGCGAGCACTACTGGAGATCGGTCGAATCGGCGAAGGACCTGCGTGAAGCGGGCGAATACCTGGCCGCGCACCCGTTAGGGGGCCGCGAGCGCTGATGCCGCCATGCTAGAATCGGACCGCGACCCCGCCGCAGGGGTCGCTCGTGTGTCGGGGAGTGGCGCAGTACGGTAGCGCGCTTCGTTCGGGACGAAGAGGCCCCGAGTTCAAATCTCGGCTCCCCGACCAGACAACGATGAGGCCCAGCCGATTCTGGCTGGGCCTTGGTTGAGTTCAGTCAGCTAGTTAGTTAGTTTAGTTAGTGGCGTTAGTTAGTCGATCGATCCGTTGCTTGGTTATCAACGACGGGAGACGTGGTCTATTAAACGAGCGCTCGATAGGAGTGCGAAATCGGCGTCAAACTAGCTAGGTGCCAGGGAATGTGGACGTCGGCCCCGTGAGTTCCAGGAGCGGCGGCTGGTGAACAAGCTGTAGCTAGTAGATCCCAAGAGGGGTCGGCGCGGGGCTGCCCTCGAGCCTACACCGTCTGTGGGGCCCCCTAGGCCTGCGTCCGAAGCTGCTCCCGGACCCGTTTCACGAACTGGTCGAACATCTGGCTCGACGCGAATTGGATCAGGCGGGAACCCATCTGGGCGAGGCGTCCGGTCAGGTCCACCTCCGCGACTATCGAGGTTTCCGTGCCGCCGTCCTCCAGGGCGCGCAGCTGGCCGCTCATGACCATGCTGGCGCTGCCATCTCCCACACCCTTGGCCACCATCCGCATCCGGTAGTTGGCCCCGTCCAGCTCCTCGAAGTGTGCCGCCCCTTCGTACCGGGCTTCAATCGGGCCCACTTTGAAGGCTATCTTCCCCTTGAAACTGCGCTCGTCTATCAGCTCAGTGAGGGTGGCCCCCGGGAGACAGGCAACCATATTCTCGGGTTTCGTCAGGAACGCCCACGTCCGCTCGATGGGTACGTCGACGCGAAACGACTTCTCGATTTTGATGGCCACGCGCTTGCTCCTTGTCAGGACACGCCCGTTTGACTATAGTCCACCGACCAGTGTCATGCAGACCTTGGCGAGACCGGCATCGCGCGATGGGCGCCATTGCCAGAGAGGGGTCGCAATGATTCCGGGAATGTTCGACTATTTCGCCCCATCCACCCTGGAGGAGGCTACCCGGCTCCTGGAGCAGCACGGCCCCGATGCCAAGCTCCTGGCGGGAGGCCATAGCCTCATCCCCCTGATGAAGCTGCGGCTCGCCGCGCCTCGTGTTCTGGTGGACCTGAACGGGGTCGCCGGTCTCGCAGGTATCGAGGAGCGCGACGGCCATCTGCGCATCGGCGCGATGACCCGCCACGCGCAGCTCGAAGCGTCCGAGCTCATCAGCGACCGCTATCCCCTGATAGCCGACGCCGCCGCGGTGATCGCAGACCCGCTCGTACGCAACCGCGGGACCATCGGGGGCTCTCTGGCGCACGCCGACCCCGCCGGCGACCTGGCGTCCGTGATGACGGCACTGCGGGCCGAGCTCGTCGTCGTCGGCCCGAGGCGCGAGCGGACCATTCCCATCGATGACTTCCTCGTGGGCCTCTTTACCACCGCGCTCGAGCCCAACGAGGTGCTCTCGGAGGTGCGCGTCCCCTCGCCCAACGGCGGAAGCGGCGGAGCCTACGTGAAGCTGGAGCGCAAGGTTGGAGACTTCGCGACCGTTGCCATTGCCGTTCAGCTCACCGTTCGGGACGGGACCTGCGACGAGGCCGGCATCGCCCTGACCTCCGTTGGGCCCACCAACCTCCGTGCTCGGCAGGCGGAGGACTCCCTGCGTGGAGGAAGCCTCGATGAGCAGAGCCTTCGAGCGGCGGCGGACCTCGCCGCGCAGGAGGCGCAACCGGCGGCGGACCTGCGGGGTTCGGAGGAGTACAAGCGGGACATGGTGCGGGTCCTGACCCTGCGGGCTTTGCGCCGAGCTCTTGAGCGGGCGACGAGGTAAAAGCGATGACATCGATCAACGTGACGGTCAACGGGACGGAGCATCAGGCCGACGTAGAGCCACGACTGCTGCTGGTCCACTTCATCCGCGAGGACTTGGAGATGACGGGCACGCACATCGGCTGCGACACGACCAACTGTGGCGCATGCACCGTCCTCCTGGACGAAGCTCCGGTGAAGTCGTGCACCGTCTTCGCGGTCCAGGCGGACGGGCGCCAGGTCATGACGGTGGAGGGGCTGGCCCAGAACGGGAACCTGGACCCCATCCAGGAAGGGTTCCGAGAGGAGCACGGTCTCCAGTGCGGCTTCTGCACCCCGGGGATGTTGATGACCAGCTATGCGCTGCTGGAGCAGCACGCGGACCCGAGCGAGGGCGACATCCGGAAGGCCATCTCCGGCAATCTTTGCCGCTGCACGGGATACGTGAACATCGTGAAAGCGGTTCAGTACGCGGCCCAGAAGAAGGCGGGAGGGTAAGCAGATGACGCTCAGGACCAGCCCAGAGATCGGCGGGATGGGACACAGCCTCAAGCGCAAGGAAGACGCTCGCTTCATCCGGGGCCAGGGCAAGTACGTGGACGACGTGAAGCTGCCGGGGATGCTCTACCTGGACATCGTCCGGAGTCCCTACGCCCACGCGAACATCAAGAGCATCAACACCGAGAAGGCGCTGGCTGTGCCCGGTGTGCTGGCCGTCATCACCGGAGAGACCCTCAAGGAGTACAACCTCCACTGGATGCCCACCCTCATGTCTGACACGCAGATGGTGCTGCCGGTGGAGAAGGTGATGTACGTGGCCCAGGAGGTGGCGGCGGTCGTGGCTACCAGCCGGTACGCCGCAGCGGACGGCGTGGAGGCGGTGGAGGTCGAGTACGAGCCGCTCCCGGTCGTGGTCGACCCCTTCAAGGCTCTGGAACCCGACGCGCCTGTCTTGCGCACCGACAAAGAAGGCAAGACCGACAACCGCATCTTCCACTGGGAGGCCGGCGACAAAGCCGCCACCGAGCGCGCCTTTGCCGAGGCCGACGTGACGGTGAAGCAGGACATCTACCTCCCGCGCATCTTGGTGGCGTCCATGGAGACCTGCGGATGCGTCGCCGACTTCAACGCGACCACGGGGAAGCTGACGATCTGGATGACCAGCCAAGCGCCCCACGCCCACCGGACCGTGTTTGCCCTCGTGGCAGGTCACGTCGGGCTCTCGGAGGAGAAGATCCAGGTCATCGCGCCGGACCTCGGCGGCGGCTTCGGCGGGAAGGTGCCGATCTACCCCGGATACGTGATCGCCATCGCCGCGACGGTCGTCACGGGACATCCCATCAAGTGGATCGAGGACCGGACGGAGAACCTCCAGGCCGATTCCTTCGCCCGCGACTACCACATGACCGCGGAGATCGCCGCCAAGAAGGACGGCACGATGACCGGCCTGCGTATCAAGGCCCTCGCCGACCACGGTTACACGGATGCGGCGACCCAACCCTCCCAGTTCCCCGCCGGCATGTTCTCCATCTGCACCGGCTCATACGATTTCCCCCAGGCGTTCGCCGAGGTGGACGGGGTCTACACCAACAAGCCCCCGGGCGGCATCGCTTACCGGTGCTCTTTCCGGGTCACCGAGGCCGTTCATGCCTTGGAGCGGATGGTGGACATCCTGGCCGATGAGCTGAGCATGGACCCGGCCGAGCTGCGCCTCAAGAACTTCATCAAGCCAGAAGCCTTCCCTTACCGGTCGATCCTCGGATGGGAGTACGACAGTGGCAACTACGAGGGGGCGCTCAAGCTGGCTCTGGAGACGATCGGCTACGACGATCTCCTGAAGGAGCAGGTCGAGAAGCGGGCGCGAGGCGAGCTGATGGGCATCGGCATCTGCAGCTTCACCGAGGTCGTCGGCGCCGGACCTTCGAAGCACTTCGACATCCTTGGCCTCAAGATGTTCGACGGCGCCGAGATCCGCGTGCACCCCACCGGCAAGGCGACGGCGCGGTTCGGCACCAAATCACAGGGGCAGGGCCACGAGACCACGTACGCCCAGATCATCGCGGAAGAGCTCGGCATCCCCGCTGAGCACATCCTGGTGGAGGAGGGAGACACCGACACCGCTCCCTACGGACTGGGCACCTACGCCAGCCGCAGCACGCCCGTCGCAGGCGCGGCAGCCGCCATAGCCTCGCGCAAGATCCGGGACAAGGCCCGCAAGATCGCGGCCCATCTGCTGGACACGAACGAGGACGACCTGGAGTGGGAGCCCGGGAAGTTCTCCGTGAAGGGCTCCCCAACCCTGTCCAAGACCATCCAGGAGATCGCCTTCGCCGCCTACACGAACTTCCCCGAAGGGATGGAGCCAGGGCTCGAAGCGGTTTCGTACTACGACCCCCCCAACCTCACCTTCCCCTTCGGCAGCTACATCTGCGTCGTGGACATCGACAAGGGCACGGGCGAAGTGAAGATCCGCCGCTTCCTTGCGGTGGACGACTGCGGCAACATCATCAACCCGATGATCGTCGAAGGGCAGATCCACGGGGGGCTCACCATGGGCTTGGCTCCCGCGCTCTTCGAGGAGCTCGTCTACGACGAGAACGGGACGCCGCTCAACGGCAACTTCATGGACTACCTGCTGCCCACGGCGATGGAGACTCCCAAGTGGGAGACGGCGAAGACCACGACCCCTTCTCCTCACCACCCGCTCGGGGCGAAGGGGGTGGGAGAGTCGGCCACCGTGGGAGCCCCGCCTGCCATCGTCAACGCCGTCGTGGACGCGCTCTCGCATCTGGGCGTGCGGCACATCGACATTCCCATGACACCCGACAAGGTGTGGGCCCTCTTGAGGGAACACGGAGTAACGGAGTAGTCCCGGCCGCCTAAGCGCCCTCGGCCCCACGGGCGAGGGATCGCGACTATGAACGATGACTCGCTGAGCCAGGCCGTCGAATTGCGGGCGAAGGGAGTGCCCTTCATCTTGGCGACCGTCGTTGCCTGCCGCCGTCCGACCTCAGCCTATGTGGGCGCAAAGGCCATCATCGGCGGGGACGGGGCTTTCAGCGGATGGGTCGGGGGGAGCTGCGCCCATCCCATCGTGGTGCGCGAAGCCCTCAAGGCCCTGGAGGACGGCTCACCCCGGCTGCTCAGGATCAGTCCGGACCCGCCGCCCACGGATCAGGCCCTGGAAGGGGTGCTCTACTTCGACATGCCTTGTCAGAGCCAAGGCGCCCTGGAGGTCTACATCGAGCCTTTTTTGCCCCGGCCCGAGCTCCTCATCGTCGGCGAGACCCCGCTGGCCCAAGCCCTGGCGCGCGCGGGCAAGCTCATGGACTTCGCCATCTGCGTGAGCGATCCAGGGGCTACCCCCGAACGCTTTCCCGACGCCGAGGTGCTTCTCGATGGGCTGAAGCAGGTGCCGGCGCGACTGGGTCCCGACAGCTACGTCGTGGTCGCCACGCAGGGCCAATACGACGAGCAGGCCCTGGCCGCAGCTCTCCAAGGCGAGACCGCTTACGTCGGCTTGGTCGCCAGCAGGAAGCGCGCGGAGACGGTCTTTCAGTACCTGAGAGACGAAGGCATCAGCTCGGAAGCCATCAGCCGGATCCGCTGCCCCGCGGGATTGGACCTCGGTGGGGTGACGCCGGCGGAGATCGCACTCAGCATCGCGGCGGAAATCCTCCAAGTCCGGCGGCAGAGCGCCAAGAGACCCGGCAAGGGGACCGGAGGACGAACGGCCGGTCGGGGGACGGAGCCCGAGGCCGGGATGGCACAGGACCCCGTCTGCAGCATGACGGTGACGACCGGCACGGCCAGGTATACGTCGGACCACGGAGGCCGGACCTTCTACTTCTGCAGCGCGAGCTGCCAGGACAGCTTCCAGCGGGAGCCGGAGCGCTACCTCACCGCTCCGACCCCATAGCCGTGGCCGGACCATCCCCCAGGCGATCGAGGACACGCCGTGGATGAGCTTCTCGCCGATCTGGCCCGGTGGCAGCGGGGCAAAGAAACCATAGCTTTGGCCACCCTCGTTGGCGTCCAGGGCTCCGCGCCGCGGGACCCAGGCGCACGCTTCGGCATGACCAAGAGCGGGAAAATCAGCGGCTCACTAACCGGTGGCTGCATCGAAGCCGATCTCTTTGAGCACGCGCTCCAGGTGCTGGACAGCGGCAGGCCGAAAATCATCGGCTACGGTATCTCCGATGAGATGGGTTTCTCCGTGGGCCTGAGCTGCGGTGGCCAGGTCGATGTTCTGGTGGAGCCATTCCGGCCGGTTCCCGCGTGGAGGGCGCTCCGAGGCGCGCTCAAGGCTCAACGGCCTGTGGCGCTTGCCACCAGCTTGGGTCCGTCCTCCCTCCTAGGGCACAAACTCGCTATCTTCGCCGACGGCAAACGTGTGGGGGGCCTGGCCAGCGAGCTCGACGCTGAGGTGGCGGCCGTCGCGCAAGAGCACCTGCTAACGGGCGGAGCGCGCCAGCTCGTGTTCTCCTTTCAAGGGCAGGAGTGCCGAGTCTTCCTGGAGGCGTTTCTGCCCCCGCCTCATCTCATCGTCGTTGGAGCCGCCTTTGCGGCACCGTCGCTCGTCCGCATGGCCAAGGAGGTCGGGTTTCGCGTCACGGTGGTTGATCCACGCGCCGCCTTCACCACACGCGAACGGTTTCCCACCGCCGACGAGGTGATCGTCGCTTGGCCGAACGAGGTGCTTGAACGGGCCAGCCTTGGCGCTTATTCCTTCATCGTCGTCTTGCTCCACGACGCCAAGTTCGACATCGCCGCCCTCGCTCCGGCGTTGCGCTCCGATGCCCGATACATCGGAGTGATGGGCAGCCGGCGGGTCCACGAGCAGCGAAAGGCCCGGCTTCGCGAACAAGGGTTCGACGATGAGACGCTCGCCCGCATGCACGCGCCCATTGGCCTCGACCTGGGCGGACGAGAGCCTGAGGAGATCGCGGTTTCCATCCTCGCTGAGATAGTTGCCATCAGCCACGGCCGCAGTGCGCCGGTTCTCTCGCCGGGAAGGCCGCTCCAAGCTGCACCAGTAGGGACCGCGCCTACTTCTTAGCAACCCGGCCCAGCCGTTGAAGAGCCAGCCAACGTCGGTTGCGTGCTCTCATCCTGCCGACTGGCCGGCTTCGAACGCGGACGTCAGCGAGGCTGTTCCAGGTGCGCCTAGAACCACCGCCGCAGCCACTGCTTTTCGAAGAGCACCTTCCCAGCGTGCCAGTAGCGGGTGGGGTCGTGGAGCTTGATCGCCGGAAGGGGCTCTGCGTAGAAGTTGCCCCGGCCGAACCCCGCTTTCCCACCACCGACCTCGACGAAGCACTCGCCGTGCCCATCGAAGATCCCGGCTTCACCCTTTCCCGTGATCCGAGCGGCGATGGTCTTGGCCACGGCCTCACCCTCCCGGTGCGCGAAGACACCCGCCTTGGGAAGCGGCATACCCACCGCCAGCGGGATCCCCGTCACGTCGCCGATGGCGAACACGCCGGAGGAGCTGGTCTCCATCGTCCGGCGGTCGACCGATACCCATCCGCTCTCACCCGTGAGACCTGCCTCGCGCACCGCCGCTGGCGCCACGTGGGGAGGTATGTAAACGAGGAGATCGAACTCGGCTTCGACGTCGTTGGAAAACCGTAGGCGCTTTCCGGCAGGGTCGACTTCCGTGACCTGGTGCTGCGGGTGGTAGTCGATCCCGCGCTCCTCCACCATGCGCCTCACGCCAGCCGACACGTCCGGTCCCGTGACCGCCATGGGCCCGGCCTCCGGCGAATACAGCGCGACTGACACGTCGTCCCGCACCTTGCGCTTCCGGAGGTCATGCTCGAGCAGCATGGCGGCTTCGTACGGCGCGGCCGGGCACTTGAAGGGCGTGCGTGCGACCAGGACGGTGAGGTTGCCGCTCGTAAGACTCTTGCGCCCGTCCCGGATGGCCGTGGCCCCTTCCAGCGTATACAAGTTGTGTCCCGCCTCGGCCAGACCCGGGACCAGCTCTGGTGCGAGCTGGGCGCCCAGGGAGATAACGAGGTAGTCGGCGCGCAGCTCTTTTCCGCTAGCCTCCACCACCTTCCTCTCAGGGTCGATCCGGGTAACCTCCGCCTTGATGACCTCGATGCCCTTTCGTTCAAGCACCGATAGATCCCGGACGATGCGGTCAGGCTCGCGAAGTCCCACCTGGACCCACAGCAGCGAGGGCCAAAAGATATGTTTGCCCCCCTGGTCGACGATCACGACCCGGTGCTCGCTACCGAGACGCTGCCTCAGCTCGTTGGCCGTAACGAGGCCCCCGACGCCCCCTCCCAGAATGACGGTGGTCGTCCCTGCCATGACACGCCTCTTCCACGTAAGTGCCCGGGATCCTCGGCTGCTGCGATCCCCACGAACCCAGCATCGAGCGTTGCTTGCCCGTCCATGGATGGCGTGAAGGCAGCCCGCGGCATCTTAGCATCGGGGCAGCTTATGTCGGTGCAGCGCAACCATCCTTCCAGTGCACGCCCAACAAACTAAAGCTAGTCGACGGGACCCGCAGCTACGGTCCTCGGCGTGAAGGCCTCGGTGACCGCGACGGCGCCGAACCCCTCTATCTCGGCGCCACCCGGCACATAAATAGTCCTGCCGACCGCAGCGGCACCGGTTCCGTGGCGGGGCGTTCGCATCGGGGGGTGCGTGCTCCAGCGGTCTTCGGCTGGGTTGTAAGACTCCGTCTCGGAGAACACTCCGGTCGCAACCGCACCGTTGCCCTCGCCACCGAAGACGTACAGACGACCGTCTAGCACCGCGGCGGCCGCACCGGCCCGGGAGGTAGGCATGGGCGCGCGCGCAGACCAAAGCCCGGTCGCGGGGTCGTAGGCGTCAAGCCGCGGCCGGTGCGCCACGATCGTCCCGCCACGCCCGCCGGCCGCGTAAACGATGCCGTCGATGACCTCCGCCACGAGGTGGTCGGCGGCAACAGGTAGGTCCGCCAGCACAGTCCATCTGTCGGTCGCCGGGGCGTAGGCCGAGAAATCGTTGACGGCAGATCCCCGGAATCCACCCGCAACGTACAGCTTTCCGTCGACAACGGTCACGCCGGAAGCACCACGTTGCGTACCCTCCGGCATGGACCGGCGCGGCTCCCACGTCCCCGAAGGCGCGAGGGCGAATACGGTTCCGTTAGCGGAGAAGGACAGCCCGGTGAGAAACCCGGCGACGTAGACGGTCCCATCCAGCACTGCCACGTTGGCGTGGTGCATGGGCAACGGAAGGTCCGGGCCACGCCGCCATTGGCCCTTCCGCGGGTCGTAGATCTCAACTCGTGCCACGGTCCCACCCGCGGCGTCGATCCCACCGAGCACCCACAGCTCGCCGCCCACGCTCACCACCCCCGTCTCCTGACGGGCGCCACCCGGCATGACCGGGAGGGTGGTCCACGTGTCGGTGCCTGGGCCATCGTTCCGCAGGCTTGCAGTCGGTTGCGGCGGCGTAACGACAGGCGTGGCGGTCGCTGGGTCGACGGGCGCCCTAGTCGAGGCGGTCTCCTCACCGCAACCCGCAGCAAGCAGTATCGCGGAGCACGCGAGGAGTGCTGCGGCAGACAACGAGCGCTTCATGGGAAGGTGATACCAGCTCGGACGACCGAGGACAACGGACGGCGCGATGATCAGTTGGTCGTCCGGCGCGACCAACCCTGGCTACCGGCGCCGGGGCTGAACGCCGCGAGACCGACACCCCTCCGGAGGTTGGGCTCCTTAACGGATCAAGCCAGCCACCGCGTGTGAGTCCAGGTTCATGCCTTCCCGAGAGCTTTTTCCACTTCGGGCAGCTGCCGCCAGCGTAGCCCTTCTGGATCTTTCGTCAGTGCCACGGGGTTTCCGCGCATGTCCACAAGACCCATCGGGTGGTGTACCAGTTCTATGAGGTTGCCATCGGGGTCGTGGACGTACGTGTAGTACTCGCCACTGTCTTCCCTCCTAGCAAACCGAGGGTCGTCGCCCATACCTGTATGGCTGAAGGCGCCTCCACCGTCGCGGGTACATTCGATGCCTTGCGCGTCCAAGGAAGTCAGCATCTCGTCCCAGTCCTCCACCTCTAGAGCGAAGTGCACTCTCGGATGCGTTGCGGTGACCCGCTTGACGTCGGAGAAGTGGAGCTCGGCCTGGCCGATGTTGAGTTGGAGTTGTCGTTTGTTCAGGGCAGGGCCGCGATCCAAGACCGTTGCGCCCAACACCCGGCAGTACCACTCGCGGGTCCGGTCGCGGTTGGTGATCTGCACGTTGATGTGATGCAGGAGTATAGCTTTCATCAAGTCCTCACCCTCTCGCATCGTGTTCTGACGATACTACCCCGCCGGCCGCCGCGAGCGTGTCGGCGTGGAAGCCGGCGAAGGCACCGTTGGCCTTGACTCCCACCACGAGATCCGTCCGGCGACCGGGGGAACGCCGGTGGAACGCTCGGTGAGCTAGTGCTACCCCAACCGACGTGCGCCGCGCCTAACCCCAGACGCGTTCAGCGGTTTCGAGCACCACCTCGAGCTTCCGCCACTGGACGTCTTCGGGGATCGTAAGCCCGGCACCGCTCGCGAAGCCACACTGGGGACTCAGCCCCAGCTGTTGTAC
>JADFRC010000143.1 GCA_022561455.1 Chloroflexota bacterium
CGCCATCATCGAGCACGAGAGCGGCGTCAATCACGACATCGCCCAGCAGCTCGCGCTGCTCGGCGAGAAGATCCGCAACCTGGTCGGACACGGGCTCCAGGAGGGCGCCAGCACCCGGCTGCTCATCTACGCCGGCAGGCTGATGGAGCAGGACATCACGCCACGCCGCGCCTGCGAGGTCGCCATCGTCTGGGGCCTGACCGACGAACAGGATATCCAGAAGAGCCTGACCGAGGTCGTCACCTCCATCTTCCCGTAGACACCCCCCCGGGAGACGACTTGCCTACCTCAGCCGCGACCGGCCCCAAGGCCCTTCCCGAGGCGCTCCGCGAGATCCTGACCCGGCGGCAGCCGGCGAACGAAACGCGCGACGGCGCATCGCCGGCCGCAGTCCTCGTCCCGCTCCAGCACCACGACGGCCGGTGGCACGTCATCCTCAACGTCCGCTCAAAGACCGTCGGCGAGCACAGGGGCGAGGTCGCGTTCCCCGGCGGGCGTCTCGAGCCGGCCGACGCCGGCATGGTGGCCTGCGCGCTGCGCGAGACGTGGGAGGAGATGGGCATCAGGCCCCAAGACGTCGACGTCTTGGGCCCGCTCGACGCCGTCATGACCCGCACGAACTACCTGGTATGGCCCACGGTCGGCGTCGTGCCCCATCCGTATGCGTTCGCGCCCAACGCGCGCGAGGTCGCCGCGGTCATCGAAGCGCCGGTGGACGAGCTGCTCGACCCCGCCGCGGCCCGGCACGAAGCGCGGGTCATGCCGGACGGCACCGTGCGCAAGCGAGTAGCCTATGTGTACGGAGAGCACCTCATCTTCGGCGCCACCGCGTGGATACTGGAACAGCTACTTGTCTTCATCGGCGGCATAAGCCAGTCCCCAGACACAGGAGGAGCGGCGTGACGACCCCCGAGCGCGACCACGTGCTCAGCGAGCTCCGGAAGCACCCCTCGGCGCTGGCCGAGGCCTACGAGGCCGCCCGCGAGACCGTCGAGCAGGCCGTCGGGGCCGGTCCCGCGCTCCGGTGGGCCGAGGAGGGCGTGCGCATCGCGCAGCAGGGGCCGCGCGCTTGGGAGGCCGCGGCCGAGTACTTCCGCGCCTCGCCCGAGATCGTCGCGGTCGTCGGCTTCTCGCAGCTCGAGCGGTGGGTCGAGAGCGGCATCGAGCTGGCCCAGGACTCGCCCGTCGTCGCCTCCGCGTACTTCCGGGCGAGCCCCGAGGTCCTGCCGACCATCGCGCCCCGGCACATCGCCGGGTGGGCCGCGCTCGGCCGCGGCCTCTCGCGCGGCACGTGGAAGTCGTCCAACCTCGCCGCGCGCTTCTTCGAGCTCTCCGGCGGCCTCACGCAGAACGTCAACTTCCGCGAGCTCCAGCTCTTCATCGCGCTCGTCGAGACGCTCTCGAACCGCTCCTACGACCTCGCCGCCGAGGCGCTCGTGCTCGGCCAGCGCGTGCTCCCCGCGATCGCCGAGCGCGAGGAGCTGATCTCGCTCGCCACCGTCCTCGCCGACACGAGCTGGCGCGAGGTACGCGGCTCCTTCGAGGCCGCGACGCGCATCGCTACGAGCGTCGACAGCCGGCTGCGGCGCCGCTACTTCGCGCTCTCCGAGCGCCTCGCCCGCATGGGCATGAGCAACGTCTCCAGCTTCATGCTGGAGTCCGCGCAGTCCCTGGGGCGCCTCGCCCCGGACCAGCAGATGGTCGTGCTCGAGCGCGCCGAGAGCCTCGCCGACACCTCGGCCGAGGCGGTCGGCGCCTTCCTGCGCACCGCGCCCGACGTCCTTTCGCGCATCAGCACCGAGCAGCTCGACAGCTGGTTCGCCCAAGGCGTCGAGCTGCTCCGGGAGAACCCCGACGGCGGCATCGCTTTCTTCCGGCTCGAGTCGGTGCGCGCCGAGAACCTGATCGAGCAGCTCTCGTCCAGCGTCGAGCTCGAGCGCGTCCGCGGGCTGCTGGGCATGTACGCGAACGCGCTCGCGGGGACGCCGGTGGAGCTCGAGCCCGTCGCCGACCTCGCGCATAAGAACATCGGCTGGGTCTCCGTCGAGCTCGCCACGACCGACGGCTCCACCGTCTTTCTGCCAGAGCGCAGCGAGGCTCACGAGACGAAGGCCGAGAACTTCGCATGGCTCAAGGTCGTCACCACCCACCAGGTCGGCCACATCGAGTTCGAGAGCTTCGAGTTCGACTTCAACGAGAGCGCGGCCCGCTTCGACGACCTCCGCGGCAAGGTCGCCGAGGGCCTCGGCACGCCTCCCGCCGCCACCGACATCGGGTCGTTCTTCGACCTCTTTCCGGTGCGCGCGCTCGCGGCCGACGTCTTCTCCGTCGTCGAGGACGCCCGGATCGACCACGACCTGGTCGAGCGCTACAAGGGTCTCGCGCCCGCCTACCGGAAGGTGCAGGCCGAAGCGCTGGAGGGCCGCCCGCCGATCGAGGCGATGCCCGCGCAGCAGGCGATGGTCGAGCTCCTCATCCGCTTGAGCCTCCACCAGACCCAGGACGCCCACGTGCCCGAGCCCTACGTCGCCCAGGCCCGCGAGCTCGCCGCCCTCCTGCGGGCGGTCCAGGACCCCAAGGCCACGGTCGAGGACTCCGCCGAGTCCGCGCTGCGGATGTACCACCTCATCTCGCAGCTGCCGAACGAGCTCGTCGCCCTTGAGGACTGGGCGGCGGTCGACCTGAGCAACACCGAGTTCACGGAGCCCGAGGTCGATGCCATCGTCGAGAACCTCCGCGCGCAGGCCGAGGAGCTCGAGGACTCCTCCGGCGAGGAGTACGAGTCGCCGGAGGATGTCGAGTACCGCGGCGACTTCAAGCCGGAGATGGTGCAGCTGCTGGCCAAGATGAAGGGCCAGAGCTCCCCCGGCGACGACGAGGACGCCGAGGGCGCACAGGCCCTATCGATGGAGGAGATCGAGCAGATGCTCCGCGACTCCACCGAGGTGGAGATAGGCGACGACTCGGAGGTCACCACGGTCGCCGCCAACATGCTCAAGGAGTCCGGGGGCGATGCCTCCAACAACCGGGCCGCGGGCTACAACCAGTTCCCTCACCAGGACGAGGAGGGCGGGCCGCTCGAGCCGCTCGAGCCCCGCAGCTTCGTCTACGACGAGTGGGACTTCCGCGCCAATGATTACAGGCCCCGCTGGTGCATCGTCCAGGAGCGCACCGCCGTCGCCGGCGAGACCGATTTCTACACCGAGACCCTGCACGCCTACGCGGGGCTCATGGACCAGATCCGCCGCCAGTTCGAGGCCATCCGCCCCGAGATGTACCGCAAGGTGAAGCGGCTCACCGAGGGCGAGGACATCGACCTCGACGCGGGGATCGAGGCCATCGTGGAGCTCCGCAGCCACCGCACGCCGGACGAGCGCATCTACTGGCGCCGCAACAAGGACGAGCGCGACGTCGGCGTCGTCTTCCTCCTCGATATGAGCGCGTCCACCGCCGAGGCCGTCGAGGAGGGCGCGCGGGACGCCGACTGGAACGTCCCGGCCGACCCCGTCGCCTACACGGCCTGGCTCCGCGCCCGCCGCGGCGAGACCGCGCGACGCCCCTACAAGCGCATCATCGACGTGGAGAAGGAGTCGATGGTGCTGCTCATGACGGCGCTCGAAGCCCTCGGCGACCGCTACGGCGTCTACGGCTTCTCCGGCTTCGGCCGCGAGAACGTCGAGTTCTACGTCATCAAGGAGGTCGATGAGCCGCTCAACGACCAGGTCAAGCGCCGCCTCGACAAGGTCGCGCCGCTCCACGCCACGCGCATGGGCCCCGCCATCCGCCACGCCACGGCGAAGCTCGAAAAGGTCGACGCCAGGACGAAGTTCATGTTCCTGATCAGCGACGGCCGCCCGCAGGACCGCGGCTACAGCCGCGAGGGCGTGGAGAAGGAGTACGCGGTCCAGGACACGCGCATGGCGCTGCTGGAGGCCCGGCAGAAGAACATCACTCCCTTCTGCCTGACCGTGGACCGCAACGGCCACGACTACCTGCGCACGATGGCCGGCGACCTGAACTACGAGGTCCTGCCCGACATCCTGGACCTGCCCCGCCGCCTGCCATACCTCTACCGCAAGATGACGGTCTAGCAAGGGCACTGCCCTTGACCCCCAAAAAAGGCGCGGCCGCGCAGACCCGTTCGTGCTGAACCCCTCGAAGCACGGACGAACGCTCGCGGGCGCGCAGACCCGTTCGTGCTGAACCCCTCGAAGCACGGACGAACGCTTGCCCACCCTTCGACAACCTTGGGGACGAGCGGGTTGCCGCCCCTACCCGAAGTGGGGGTCACCACCCATGACCCACGCCGGTGACCGACCGTATGGCCGCCGACGCTTCAGCGACAGGTCGGAGGTTTCGAGGCAACGCCCGTGCGCCGTACGGGGAGTGCAGAGGGGC
>JADFRC010000144.1 GCA_022561455.1 Chloroflexota bacterium
CGACCGCGACGCCCGACCCGGAGCTCGACTGGCCGGCCTGGCGCTCCTCGTCCCACGGGTTGTGGGGCACGCCGAAGGGGTGCTCGATGCTCCCGCCGAGCGCGTACTCGCTCATGTTGAGCTTGCCGAGGATAATGGCGCCCGCTTCGCGCAGGCGCGCCACGGTCGTTGCGTCTTCCGTCGCCACGTCGTCGACGATGCTCCCGCCGAGGGTCGTTCGGAGCCCCTTGGCGTCCAGGTGGTCCTTGATGGCCACGGGCAGCCCGTGCAGCGGACCGCGGGCGGCACCCCTCCCGAGCTCGGCTTCGGCCGCACGGGCGCTCTTGAGCGCGCCTTCGGCATCCAGCGTGATGAACGCGTTGAGACGCGCGAGCTGCTCTGCGCGGTCGAGGTAGGCCTGGGTCAGCTCGACGGGCGAGAGCTTGCCTCGCGCGATCAGGGCTGAGAGCTCGGTGGCGGACTTGAGGACGACGTCGTCCGGCACGTTAGTCCGCCTCCTCGAGCCAGAAGATGGGCAGCGGGTCGACGGAATCGGCGTCGGGGTCCTCGAGGGCGAGCACGGCCTCGTTGATGGCGTTGATGCGGTGGGTGACCTCGGCCAGGTCGTCATCGTCGAGCGGCGCGAGGTCCAGCGCCCGGAGCTGGGCGCGGACCTCCTCGGGGCTCAGGTCGGCCATGGCGTGCTCCTTCGGGCGGGCGTCGCCGGTATTGTAACGCGGGGTGCCGGTGCGGGGCTGGTATCATGGCGCCCGTGGGATTTCGACTCTGGGCGTGTCTTACTGTGGCCCTCCTCTCGGGGCTTGGCGTCGCCGGCTGCGGCGCCAGCGTGCCGGGCTTGGGGTCGGACGCCACGGCAGACGAAGTGCTGGCCGCTGCCCGCGACGCGATGGTGAAGGTCGAGTCCTACCGGTTCTCGATCGATGTGTCGTGGGAGCAAGCAGTCGCAGTCTCCGATGGACCGGCGGAGAGGTCACCCATAGGCCTCGTGGTCGACGGCGAGTGGGCCAAGGACGACCGGTATCGCCTCACCCAGACCTATCTCGGTCTGGGTCCATCGGGAGAGCCCGGACGTCCGTTCTCCTATGTCGCTGTTGAGGGTCGGTGGTTCCTATTCGACACGACAGATGAGGTCTGGCAAGAACTCGGTTTCCCGGTCCTTCCGGTCCCCCGATTCCGAGGCCGACCCGAGGTGCCGGAGCTGGACGAGGCCTGGCTGCTGGAGGACGCTGTGCTCGACGGTGTGCCGGTGTACCACGTGGCGGGCAGGCGCCACATGACCCGCACGAGCGACGACGGCATTTTTCCTTCCACGATGGACGTGAAGTACGACCTCTACCTCGGGCGCAACGACCTGCTGCTGCGGCAGACGGAGAGCCGTCTCACCGGCGTGGAGGTGACCACCCCCCCTGAGGGGGCCCAGACCGAACGCTCTCTACAACAAGAGGAGACCATTCGGCTCTGGGACTTCGGCGCCCCCATCACCATCGAGCTGCCGGAGGACCGCGTCGAGTTGCCCGACCCCGACGCGACGCCCACGCCGCTGCCCACGGCCACGCCGACGCCTCTTCGGTAGGTGCTGGCTGCGTGCACGAACCCCCCGGCCTTTGGTATTGTAGTGGTCTGGTCGGAGGGGTCGCATAGTGGCCTAGTGCACCCGCCTGCTAAGCGGGAGGGCCGAAAGGCCCACGCGGGTTCGAATCCCGCTCCCTCCGCCATTTCCGACTGAGCGGGCATCCCCGGCAGAGAAGGCCATGGGAACGTTCAGCGTCACTTTGACGGTGCAGGGGCCTACCGGCGAGTCGGCGAGCGTCGACGCGCTCGTTGGTACCGGCTCGACGTACGCGGTCCTCCCGGCGCAGCTGCTTCAACGCATGGGTGTCACACGCATGGAGCGTATGTCGTTTCGACTGGCGGACGAGCGAGTCGTGGAGTACGACCTCGGTGAGGTTGTCGCAGGCTTGGACGGCAGGGAACGGACCGTGCTCGTCGTCTTCGGGCCCGACGATGCGCCCCCGCTGCTCGGCGCGGTGACGCTCGAGCTCTTCGGCATGTCCATGGACCCGCTGGGGCAGCGGCTGGTCCCCGTGGAGGGGCTCCTCAAGGGCCGCCGATGAGCAGCTACCACGTCTGGACCGTCGGCTGTCAGATGAACAAGGCCGATTCCGAGCGGCTCGGCGCCGGCCTGGAGCAGCTCGGCCTCGAATGGACGCCCACGGCCAAAGACGCCGACGTCATCATCCTCAATTCCTGCGTCGTCCGGCAGAACGCCGAGGACCGCGTCGTCGGCATGCTCACGAGCCTCAAGCCGTGGAAGCAGCGCAACCCGGACAAGACGCTCGCGCTCATGGGCTGCATGGTGGGCCCGAAGAGCGACGAGCTGCGCGCCCGGTTCCCGTACGTCGACGTCTTCATGCAGCCCCAGCAGTTCGAGCCGCTCATCCGCATGGTCGGCGACAAGGCCGGCGTCGACCCGGACGGCTGCGTCGGGCCGTTCGTCCCCGGCCATCCGAAAGTAACCGCCCACGTGCCGATCATCCACGGGTGCGACAAGTTCTGCACCTTCTGCATCATCCCCTACCGGCGCGGACGCGAGGTCTCGCGCCCCCTCGAGGAGCTGGTCGAGGAGTGCCGCATGCTCGCCGCCCGTGGCGTGCAGGAGGTGACGCTGCTCGGGCAGAACGTCGACTCCTACGGCCACGACCTGCCCGGTGCGCCCGACCTTGCAGACCTGCTCGAAGCCGTCCACGACGGCGTGCCGGAGCTCGCGCGCATCCGGTTCCTGACGTCGCACCCCAACGACATGAGCGAGCGCATCATCGATGCGGTCGCCCGGCTGCCGCGCGCCATGGAGTGCATCAACCTGCCGTTCCAGGCCGGCGGCGACGACGTGCTGGCGGCCATGCGCCGCGGCTATACGAACGCGCAGTACCGCGAGCTTGTCGGCCGCGTCCGTGCTGCGGTCCCCGGCGTCGCCATGGTCACCGACCTGATCGTTGGCTTCCCGGGCGAGACCGAAGCGCAGTTCGAGGACTCGCTGGCGATGGTCCAGGACCTGCGCTTCGACAAGGTGCACGCGGCCGCGTACTCGACGCGCCCCGGCACGATCGCCGCGCGCAAGCTCGAGGACGACGTGCCGGATGAGGAGAAGAAGCGCCGCCTACGGGCGATCGAGGATGTGCAGGAGAGCGTGCTCACCGAGATCAATTCCACCTACCTCGGCTCGACCGAGGAGGTGCTCGTGGACGGCCGCTCGCGCGGGCGCTGGCAGGGGCGGACCAGGAGCGACAAGCTCGTCTTCTTCGACGACGAGCGCGACCTGCTGGGGCGGCTGATGCAGGTGCGCATCACGCGGACGACGCCCTGGTCGCTCCAGGGCAGGCTTGCCGAAGCACCTGCGGCATCGTTGTCATTCCGAGCGTAGCGAGGAATCTCTCGGCGAGCCACGGCTGAAGGCGTGGCCTTCGTTCGTACTTCGAGAGCCTCAGCACGAACGGTGGGCGTGCCGTACGTGACGGGTTGCCCGACCATGAATCTGGCAGCGCCGCCGTATCGGCGGTAAGATTCGCCCATGCTCCACCACTGGCACGGCACGATCCAGCTGATCCGCCAAGCGCTCGCCGAAGACGAGGCCGTCTACGACCCCACGAGCTCGCTGCTCCCGGCCGACCTCACGAGCGAGGCGCTGATGATGCCCAAGGCCGACGGGGTGCTCGCAGGCGTCGACGTGGCGCTCGCGGTCTTCCGTGAGATGGACCCCGAGCTCGAGACGTCGGTGCTCGTGCCCGACGGCTCGCCGGTCGAGAAAGGTACCTACGTCGCGTCCATCCGGGGGCGCATGGCCAGCATCCTGCGGGCCGAGCGCACGGCCCTCAACTTCGTCCAGCGCATGAGCGGCATCGCCACGGCGACCGCCGCGTTCGTGAAGGCGGTCGAGGGGCTGCCGGTGCAGATCATCGACACGCGCAAGACCCTGCCCGGCTTCCGGCTGCTCGACAAGTACGCGGTCCGGATGGGTGGCGGGCACAACCACCGCATGAGCACGGGCGACGGCATCCTCATCAAGGACAACCACATCGCGGCCATGGCGACGCGCGGCGAGACCATGACGCAGCTCATCAAGCGCGCACAGGCCCAGGTGGCCCACACGATCCGCATCGAGGTCGAGTGCGACACGCTGGACCAGGTGCGCGAGGCGGTGGACGCCGGGGCCGACATCATCCTCTTCGACAACATGACCCCCGGCGAGATGCGCCAGGGGGTCGAGATCTGCCGCGGGCGCGCGCTGACCGAGGCCTCGGGCGGCATCACCATCGACAACGTGCGCGAGGTCGCCGAGGCGGGCGTCGACCTGCTCTCCTCCGGCTCCATC
>JADFRC010000145.1 GCA_022561455.1 Chloroflexota bacterium
TTCCGGCCCGCCCCCAACCCCGTTCTGGTGCAGGAGTACCCCCAGCTGTACATGGGGATGGGCTATACGGCAGAGGAGGTGGCCGTCCGCTGGGGCGTGAGCCGTGAAGACCAGGACGCCTTCGCCCTGCGCAGCCACCTGAGGACGGCAGCCGCGATCGACGGTGGCCTGTTCGATGCCGAGATCGTCCCCGTCGACGTGGAGCGCTGGGCGGGCGACGACGAGAACGGCGCTGACCTGCGGCGGGAGCAGTTCACCTTCCGGGTGGATGAGGGTGTGCGACGGGACACGTCGCTGGAGGCGTTGGCGCGGCTACGCCCGGCCTTTCGCCAAGGCGGCAGCGTCACCGCTGGGAACTCCTCGCAGCTGAGCGACGGGGCGGCGGCCGTGGTCGTGATGTCCGCCCGCCGCGC
This sequence comes from Chloroflexota bacterium, assembly GCA_022561455.1. GTDB lineage: Bacteria > Chloroflexota > Dehalococcoidia > Lucifugimonadales > Australimonadaceae > JADFRC01. The sequence continues at coordinate 414 of JADFRC010000145.1, forward strand.
CGCCGCCCTGGGCCTCACGCCCAAGGCGGCATACCGCTCCTTCGCCGTCGGTGGCGTTGACCCCGACGTGATGGGCGTCGGTCCCACCGTCGCCGTGCCAAAGGCGCTGCGGCTGGCCGGCCTCCGCCTGGAGGACGTTGGCCTCATCGAGCTCAACGAAGCCTTCGCGGCGCAGTCGCTGGAGGTCATGCGAGAGCTCGGTATGGACGAGGAGATCGTCAACGTCAACGGTGGGGCCATCGCACTCGGGCACCCGTTGGGATGCACCGGGGCGCGCCAGACCGTGACCTTGCTCCACGAGGCCGCCCGCCGCAAGGTCCGGCACGGGCTCGTCACGATGTGCATCGGCGGCGGCATGGGCGCAGCGGGGGTCTTCGACTTCGCCGCCTAGCTCGCGGCGGCTCGAGAGGAGAACACACCATGACAACGACAAAAGATGTGGTCAAGGGAGGAGCGTTCCTGATCGACGATTCCAAGCCGTCCGATGTGTTCACGCCCGAACGGTTCGACGACGAGCAGCTGATGGCCGGCCGCACCTGTGCGGACTTCGTGGAGCGCGAGGTCGGCCCACGCATGGAGGAGATCGAGGCCGGAAATCACGAGACCACCGTCGAGCTGCTGAGGGCAGCCGGTGAGTTGGGTCTCCTGGGCGCCGACGTGCCGGAGGCTTATGGAGGCCTCGGCCTGGACAAGGTCACCACGACGCTGATCACGGAGAAGCTGGCTCGCGCCGCCTCGTTCGGCGTCAGCTTCGGCGCGCACGTCGGCATCGGAACCCTGCCCATCGTCTTCTACGGCAACGAGGACCAGAAGGCCCGCTATCTGCCGGACCTGGCGTCCGGGAAGAAGCTCGCGGCGTACGCCCTCACGGAGCCGGACGCCGGCTCCGATGCCACGGGCGGCAAGGCCAGCGCGCGCCTGAGCGATGACGGCCGCTTCTATCTGCTCAACGGCGAGAAGCAGTGGATCACCAACTCGGGCTTCGCCGACGTATTCATCGTCTATGCCAAGGTGGACGGCGAGCGGATGACGGCGTTCATCGTAGAACGCGGCTTCACGGGGCTCACCGTCGGGCCTGAGTTCCAGAAGATGGGACTCCACGGCTCCTCCACCTGCAGCGTCTTCATGGACGACGTCCCCGTCCCGGTCGAGAACGTCCTGGGCGAGGTTGGCAAGGGACATCTCATCGCGTTCAACATCCTCAACATCGGCCGCTGGAAGCTCGCGGCCGGCTGCGTCGGCTCCGCCAAAGCGCTGCTCGAGACCTCCGCCCTCTATGCCGCCGAGCGCAAGCAGTTCGGCCGCCCCATCGCATCGTTCCCGGCGATACAGCAGAAGCTCGCGCAGATGGCGGCCCGCACGTTCGCTTTGGAGAGCGTCGTCTATCGCACCGCGGGCCTCTTCGACGGCGCCCTCGCCGCATCGGACCCCGGCGAACCGGAAGGCGCAGCGCGGGCCATCCGGGAGTACGCCGTCGAGGCGTCGATCAACAAGGTGCTCGGGTCGGAGGTGCTCGACTTCGTCGCAGACGAGAGTTTGCAGATCCACGGTGGCTACGGCTACATCCGAGGATCCGACGTGGAGCGCGCCTACCGCGACTCCCGCATCAACCGCATCTTCGAGGGGACCAACGAGATCAACCGGATGCTGATCCCCGGGACGCTGCTGAGGCGCGCCATGAAGGGGGAGCTTCCCCTGACGAAAGCGATCCAGCGGGTACAACAGGAATTGACTTCCCTCCCGGCGGCGGAGGCCGGCGCAGACGGCGGTGCGATGGCTTCCGAGGTCGCCCAGCTGGCAAACCTCAAGCGCGCGGCCCTGATGGTGGCCGGCATCGGCATCCAGAAGTACCTCATGCGGGTGGAGGAGGAGCAGGAGTTCCTGCTGTCCGTGGCCGACCTCGTGATTCTGACGTACGCGTGGGAGAGCGCCCTGCTGCGGACCCGGCAGATGGTGGAACGTGGTGGACCGGAGGTTGATGCTGCGGTTGACCTGACGCTCCTCTTCGGTGAGTGGGCTGCCGAAACGGCCGAGTCGACCGCACGGCGTGCATTGGCGGGGATGGAAGAGGGCGACGCGCTGCAAGCCCAGCTCGGGCTCGTGCGGCGGCTGTTCCGTCGCACGCCGGTCAACACGGTTCAAGTCGGCCGCCGGATCGCTCAGCGCGTACTGGAGGCCCGCGGATATCCAGCCTTCGGCACGCCGGGAGGCGCCGCATGACGAAGACCATGCGCACGCAGCTCACCGAGCGGCGCGGCAGACACATATTGATGTGCTCCCCCGACCACTTTGGGATCGAGTACGAGATCAATCCTTGGATGCGGCTGCCGGATGCTGTCGACCGTAAGGTCGCGCTGGCGCAGTGGGAGGCACTCTATCGCGTCCTGACGGAGCAGCTGGGCGCCGTTGTGGAGCTGATCCCCCCGGCTGTGGGGCTGCCAGACCTCGTGTTCACGGCGAACGCGGGGCTCGCCATCGGCGACAAGTTCATTACCTCCGAGTTCCGTCATCCCGAGCGTCAGCGGGAGGAACCGCTTTGGCAGCGTTGGTTCACAGAGCACGGCTACGAGGTGGCAACCCTCCCCTCAGGCTGTCCATTCGAAGGTGAGGGCGACGCTCTGTTTGTTGAAGACTTGCTCGTGGTGGGGCACCGATTTCGCTCGACTCGCGAGGCGGTGCAAGACATCGCAAGGATCTACGGGTTGGAAACGCTGGTGCTCGAGCTGGCGGACCCCCGGTTCTACCATCTGGATACATGCCTGTGTCCTGTCAGCAAGGACACCGCCCTCTACGTCCCCGACGCGTTCACCGACGAGAGCCGTGACGCTATCGAGGGCCGATTCGCGGATGCCATTACGGTGCCCCTGGAAGAGGCTCACCGATTCGCCTGCAATTCCATCGTCATGGGCAACGATGTGGTGATGAGTCATGATTGCCCAGCCACCCAGGCGGAGCTCGTAGCTCGGGGGTACTGCGTGCGCGGCGTCGAGATCACCGAATTCTTGAAATCGGGCGGCGGCGCGAAATGCTTGGTGATGTTCCTCGACCATGACGCTCTCACGGCAAGGACCTTCGGCACTCGACAGGGAGATCACCGTGCGGGCAGGTGAACCCCGCCGCACTGAACGGGGAGGAGGTGGACGATGAATGGGTGGAAAGAGCGCGAGCGGCGGGTCTATATGCAGACGGGACACCGTCGCCTGGGCGTAACCATCGTCAGAGGCCAAGGGATCCGAGTCTGGGACGACGAGGGCAAGGAATACCTGGATTTCGTGGGAGGCTGGGCTGCCCTGAGCCTTGGTCATTGCCACCCGGCGGTCGTCAGTGCCCTCAAAAGGCAGGCGGACCTGCTGGTCCATATGACCAACGACGCCTACACCATCCCCCAGATCGAGCTCGCAGAGCTACTGGTCCGGCACAGCCCCTTCGATCGGGTCTACTTCCAGAACAGCGGAACCGAGGCGGTCGAGCTCGCGCTCAAGCTGGCCCGCAAGTACGGCAAGGAGCTGCTCGGTGGCGCGTACGAGATCATCAGCGCTGAGCGTGCGTTCCACGGCCGGACGATGGGCGCCCTTGCGGCGGGGGGGACAGTTGCCTACAGCGCGCCCTTCGAGCCGCTACCGCCCGGTTTCGTGCACGTCCCCTTCAATGACATCGATGCCCTCAGGGCCGCAACCTCAGAGCGCACGTGTGCCGTGCTGCTCGAGCCCATTCAGGGTGAAGGCGGCGTGCACATCGCAGATGACGCGTATCTCAAGGCCGTGAGGGAGTGGTGCGACGAACGCGGAATCCTGCTGATCCTCGACGAAGTCCAGACCGGCATGGGCCGCACAGGTACGCTGTTCGCATTCGAGCACTACGGCATCGAGCCGGACATCATGGCGATCGGCAAAGGCCTTGGCGGAGGAGTGCCGGTTTCGGCAGTACTCATCAAAGAGG
>JADFRC010000146.1 GCA_022561455.1 Chloroflexota bacterium
GTTGTGGTGGGTTCCGGGGTGGTCGGGGCGCAGCTCCAGCGCGCGGTCATGAGCCGCCAGCGCCTCCTCGTACCGGCCTAGACGTTCGAGCGCGACGCCCCGATTGGATAGCGTAACGGGGTCGTCGGGGCGCAGCTCCAGCGAACGATCATAGGCCGCCAGCGCGCCGGCGAAGTCGCCCGCCTCGTAGAGGCGGTTGCCCTCCTCGAACGCCTCTCGGGCGCGGTCCTCGTCGCTGGTGGTCATCGGCGACCCTCTCGTGAGCAGAGGTCGATTCGGGGCACATGGTAGCCGCTCCGCACCGGCTGGGCACAAGGCGCATCTGACTGCACGAGGCGCCGCGACGAAGCGGCGCTCGGTGCGAGGTGCGCTCATCGCAGGCAGAGGCGGCAGGCGGGGTCAGGGCAGGCAGCCGTTCCGGGAGCGGCGGCGCCCGAAGGCGCGGCGCGGGCCTTGGATCGCGGGCGCCTTCGCCGTGGCGCTCGTCGCGCTGATCGGCTTCGCGGTCCGCGACAGCGCCGGCGGCGGCAGCTTCTCGATGACCGCGTACCAGGGCGCCGAGGCACTGGGCGGCACGACCGTGAGCCTGGCCGACGTCAAGGCGCACGTGGCGGGCAAGCCGATCGTGCTCAACTTCTGGGGCGGGAGCTGCCCGCCCTGCCGCGCGGAGATGCCTGGCTTCCAGAGCGTGTACGAGCGCCACGCGGACGACATACTGATGCTCGGCGTGGACATTGGGCCGTTCCTGAACCTCGGATCGCGTGCGTCCGCGCTGCGGCTGCTCGAGGAGCTTGGGATCACCTACCCCACCGCGTATGCGGTCGACCGGAATCCCATCTCGGCGTTCCAGATCACCGGGCTGCCGGCGACGTACTTCTTCGACGGCAACGGGAACCTGCTGGACAGCGCGCCAGGCTTCATCAACGAGCGCGACCTGGAGGCACGTGTGCGCGAGCTCATCGGGACGAGCGCGGCGAGCGTAGTACCTTAGAGGAGGCGACGGATGCGCGGTCTCGTCCCGCCATCCGGACGGGTGAGAGATTTCTCGTCCTTCCGGGGAAGGACTCGGAATGACAGGCTGAGAGGAGGCCCCTGATGCACGATGGAAGAACGCGCGATGGAAAAGCAGGGGCGCGCGAGCCCGACCGGACGTGGGCGCGGGCCGCGGCGCTGGCGCTGGCGCTGGTCGCGTTCGCGACGCTTGCGAGCGTGGTCGTCAACCCGCTGCTGGGGCGCGTGGTGCACTGGAACATCATGGCGGTGCTGATGCCCGCGCTGTTCGTGGGGTTCACCGTCCTGCTGAAGAAGCGGCTCGTCTAGTCCCGCGACCCAGACGACAGGGGTAGTCTTGTGGATGTGACGCAACAGGCAGCGATCTCGCGTTGGACGGTCCTGTGGCCGGTCGTGGCGCTCATCGGCGCGCTCGCCTTCGCGGTCGGCGGCGCGATGGTCACGGGCACCGCGATCGGCACCGTGACCGGCGGCGTCGAGATGGCCTCGGCCAACTCGAGCAACTTCTTGGCCAGGGTGGCCGACCTCTTCCCGCTGGGCTTCGCGTTCAGCGCTGGGATGGTATCCGCGGTGAACCCGTGCGGCTTCGCGATGCTGCCCGCCTACCTCGGCCTGTTCCTTGGCGATGAGGGAGCGAGCGGCGCCGAGCGGGGGGCCCCGGCACGGCTGCAGCGCGCGGTGCTCGTCGGCTCGACGATGACGGCGGGCTTCGTGCTCATGTTCGCGCTGGTCGGCGTGCCCATCGGCCTGGGAGCGCGGGGGCTGGTCGAGTTCTTCCCGTGGGTGGGCCTCGGCATCGGCGTGGTGCTGGCGGCGACGGGGGCATACCTGCTCTCGGGCGGGAAGCTTTATTCGACGCTCGCGATGCGACTGTCCGAGCGGTTCGGGGGAACGGGTGGGAGCGGCATCCGCAGCTACTTCACGTTCGGCCTCGGCTACGGGACGGCGTCGCTTTCCTGCACGCTGCCCATCTTCCTGGCGGTGATCGGCGGGACGTTCACGGCCGGCACGTTCCTCGACTCGGTCCTCCAGTTCCTGCTGTACGGCCTCGGCATGGGCACGGTGATCCTGGCGCTCACCATCGGCATGGCCGTGTTCAAGGGGGCGCTGGTGGGCCAGCTTCGCAAGATGCTTCCGTACGTCAGCACGATCAGCGCCGTGATGCTGCTCGTCGCGGGCGCCTTCATCGTCTACTATTGGCTGACCATCGGCGAGCTACTGGAGCGCATCCAGGGCGCCGCCTAGCCCACAGAATCCACCACCAAGGCTCCCGCACCCCATGAGCATGGACCAGCGACAGCGCCGCCGCGAAGGGTCGCAGCGCGCCCAGGCCGCGCGAACGGCCCGCCAGGAATCACGCCGGAAACGCGAGCGGCGCAGCCGTCTCTACGTGATCGGCGGCCTGCTTGCCGCCGTCGTCGTGGTGGCCGCGGCCATCGTGCTCCTGCGCGACACCGGGCCCACGGTCGGCTTCGCCGTCCGTGAGCTGCCGGCCAGCCACGGCCCGCCGTACTTCTACGACACGTCGCTCACCATCGACGGCGTTCCCGCCGAGATACCGCCGACCTCAGGCCGGCACACGGACGCGAGCCCCCAAGGCTTCCTGGGCCGGCCGCTCATCGCCGAGTCGGTCGTGCACAACATGGAGCACGGCTCCGTCGTCATCTGGTACCAGCCGGGGGACCCCGACCTGGCAGGGGACGTGAACCAGCTCGTGCGGGACCTCGGGCAGACCTGCGTCGTCGCCGGGTCGTTCGCGCAGATGAGCTTCGAGGTGGCCGCGACGGCCTGGGGACGCGTGCTCCCGCTCGCGCAATTCGACCGCGAAGCGCTGGCGGAGTTCATCCGCGAGTACCGTGGCGAGCGAGGGCCCGAGGCCGGGGTCTGCCGAGGGTAGGCTGGTCCGATCAGCTTCTAGCCGGCCAGCCCGAAGACGCGCTGGAGCCACGCGATCGTATAGCGGGCCGCCACGGCGATCGCGATGGTGTTGAGTATCTTCCCCGCCCCGACCCAGAATAGGAACCACCAGACGGGGAAGCGCACCGTTCCCGCGACGATGCCCGCCACGTCGAAGGGGAGCGGCGTCGCGGCGAAGAGGAACAGCGTGGGGCCGAAGAGCCGTCTCGGGATGAGCCGCAGGCGCCGGTTGACCTTCTCCGCGGACACGATCCGGCGGCCCGTCATGCCGAGCACGTAGCCCGTCAGCTCGCCGATCGTCCCGCCGATCCCGCCGACGACGCCCAGCAACACCGGGTTCAGGCTCGCCGATAGCCCGGCGACGATGAGCTGGCCGGCCGCCGGCAGGACGATGGTCGCGTTGTTGACGAGCATCGCCACGAAGGCGCCGGCGTAGCCCCAATCCCCCAGCCCCTCGAGCGGCTCCTGGGCCAGCAGCAGGGCCACGGCAACGAGCACCGAGAACACCACCATCGCCAACAACGGCAGGTATCGGGCTGCGCGTGAGCGGGAAGCCTCGGCGGGCGTGGCGTTCATGGGGCAGTCTGCACCCTCAGATGGCGCTCGGAGCACGGGACACGGCGATGATACGCGCCCCGCAAGCGCGCCGTACGGGTAGACGGGCGCCCCTCTCCCGTGTACTCTGAGCCGTGCCGATGCACGCCGTAGCACCGACTCCCAGACGAACGGCTCTCCCGCTGCGGGAGAGCTTTTTTTTGCGCTGGAGAGAGGGCGTCTGACAGCAGGACCGCGCCCATCCGATGGGTCACACGGAGAGGTACGCATGCACATCTCGAACTTCATACCGCAGTTCATGAAGCCGCGGGAGGACCACTTCTTCGGGCTGCTCCGAAGCAGCACGACCAACCTGCACGCGACGACCACGGCGCTCCTGGACTTCATGGAGCACTACGAGGACGCGCCGGCGAAGGCGGCCGAGATCAAGCGCCTCGAAGAGGTCGGCGACCACCTCATCCACCAGATCATGACGAACCTGCACACGACCTTCGTCACGCCCTTCGACCGCGAGGACATCGCCGAGCTCGGGGAACGGCTGGACGACGTGGTCGACATGGTCGAGGAGACCGCGCGCACGATGATCGAGTACGGCATCGAGGCCCCGCGCGAGCGTGCGGTGGAATTGGCGCGCATCGTGGAGCAGACGGGGCAGGTGCTGGAGCAAGCCGGCGGCATGCTGCACGCCCGTGGCTCGAAGCTCCGCGACCTGCTGCCGCTGACGATCGAGCTCAACCGGCTGGAGAACGAAGCCGACCAGGTGACGTCGAAGGCGGTCGGCGAGCTCTTCGCCAACGAGAAGGACCCGATCGAGATCATCAAGTGGCGTGAGATCTATGGGCTCC
>JADFRC010000147.1 GCA_022561455.1 Chloroflexota bacterium
GTGCCGTTGAAGGCGACGGCGACCCCGGAGCCGAGACGCGCTGGCCGTAGATCGAAGCTCGCCAGGCTCTCCGGCCACGTGATCGTGCCGGCGTGCCGGCTGCGCTCGGTGCTGGTCGTCGTGTCCGTGAGGTTGGGCAGCCACAGCAGACGGCAGTCCCCGAGGACCGCGAGCAGGTCGTGGACGAACTGGCGGTCCACCTGGTCGCCCGTCCGCGAGCGCGAGCCCTGGTGCAGCGGGTTGGGACCGTAGTCGACGTACGTCGTCATGCCTTCACCGCGTAGTAGTCGACGCCCTCGCCGCTGACGTCGACGTCGACGTAGACGTCGGCCAGGTCGAGCCAGCCGCTGGCCGAGGTGTGCGTGAGCACGTCGCCCGCACCCAGGCCGCGGTTGGTCGTCGAGGCGACGTCGGAGCCGCCGACGTAGACGCGGCCCGTGTTGTTGTCCTTCGCGACGACCGTGATGGAGCGCACGCGCTGCGATGTGCCGAGCGCCTCAGCCGTCCCGGCCGCCGTCACCGTCTTGTCCCCGCTCACGAGCGTGGGTGTCTCGGATGCTGCCATGTGTCACAACTCCTCTGGACGGTGGCGCTGCCCTCGTGGGAGACTGCCTCGTCCGTTCGTAGTGAGACTGCCCCGTCCGTTGGTAGTGAGACTGTCCCATCCGTTCGTGGTGAGGCTCTCGAACCACGAGCGCTGGTTGCATTCAAGTCCCTCGTTCGCCCTTCGAGTGCCTCAGGACGAACGGGAGCCGGCGGGCGCGCGGACCCTGCTAGCTCACGGGCACGTAGATGACGTACGCGTTGCCGACCAGGCTGGACGGCGTGCCGCTCGCGGTCACCGTCACGTAGTCGCTCGTGCCGCCCTTGGCGTCGAGCTTGCGGAACGCAGCCCCGTTGGCGCCTGCGTCGGCGAAGCTCGAGAAGGCGCCGGTCGCGGCGAGCGACACCCCGTCCATCAGCGTGTCGCCCGTCCCGGTGCCGTCGCCGTCCACGCCGACGTCCGCCGTCTGGCCGGCCTGCGCGCTCGTGATGTCGATGATCACGGCGGCGAGCACGCCGACCGCCTCCGGGTTCTGCCAGGACAGCACGCCCGCGTTGCCGGCCGCCTGTCCGAGGGCCACCTTGGCCACCTTGGGGATCACCGCCGTCCCGGAAGCCGGGAACAGCGCCGACAGGATCTCGCCGATGGGTGCGTCCCGTTGTGGGTCTGCCATGTCTTCCTCCTCTGAGTCGAGCTCGATGAACGCGGACAAACGAAAAGCCCCCGGCCGTCCACTGGTGGATCGCCGGGGGCTTGTCCCCTCGGGAAGGTACTGAGTCAGGTTACGGTTTCACGCACATCGGCGGAAGGGACAGGTGGCAGAGGGAGAGGTCTGATCTAGCGACGCGGGCGTTGATCAGCTAGGCTGGCGCAACACTGCTCGGCCCGGAGCGTGCTGCAATGGCCGATCCAAGTTCCGAAGTCCCGAAGTATCACGACCTCATGAATCCCGCGTTGAACGCTCTGAGGGCGCTCGGCGGGAGCGCGTCGATTGCCGAGATGGAGGTCAAGGTCGCGCATGACCTTGACCTCTCCGATGAGGCACAAGAGGTCGCATATGGCCGCATGACCTTGCTCGGTTACCGGCTCGCGTGGGCGCGCTTCTACCTGAAAGTGTTTGGGCTCGTCACGAACTCGCGGCGCGGGGTATGGGCTCTGACGGCGGAAGGTGCAAAGGTCGAGTCGGTCGACCCCAAGGAAGTCAGGCGGTTCGTCAGCGACACGTACCGGGAGCGTCGAGAGGGGACATCTGCGGGGGAGAATCTGGTTGACGCGCCGGTTGCTGCAGAGGCAGTTGAGCAGACCGAATGGAGGGAGGAGATTCTAGCCATCCTTCGGGCGCTCGATCCGGTCGCTTTCGAGAACCTGTGCCTTCGGATTCTAAGAGAAAGTGGGTTCACAGAGGTGTCGGTCACGCGCAGGGGTAGCGATGGTGGAATCGACGGCCAGGGAATCGTCAGGCTGCAGGGGTTGGTGAGCTTGCCCGTCGTGTTCCAGGCGAAGCGATGGAGTACGAACGTTGGGGCTCCCGTGGTCCGCGACTTTCGTGGCGCGATGGCCGGTCGCGCGGAGAACGGACTCATTCTCACCACCGCCTACTTCACAACCGAGGCGCGCAACGAAGCGACGCGCCCCGGAACCGCCCTGATAGACCTTGTTGACGGCGACAGATTGGTTGGGTTGATGCAAGAACTCAATCTTGGGACATTGACCGAGGCCGTCGAGCGTGTCCGTGTGGACAAGGGGTTCTTCGACACCCTTGCGCCGTAGCGAGAGCGGCCGGGCGGACAGCGATGCGTCCGTTGCCTACCTGTGCCCAGAACTGGTGGCTGCTGTCCCGTCACCTGGGGCTGCCTAGCGGTAGGCGTCGACGCTATGAGGAATTTGCGTCGGCCGCGTTCAGAAGTACGGTGTGGAGCCCATCATCGGACAGGACGACCGCTGCACCTCCCTCCTCCTCCCAGGTGTCGAGGGATTCCATGTCATCATCGACGAACTCTGCACCACCGTTGTTGTAGCGTGCGATGGCTTCCTCGGGGCTCTCCGCCTCGACCGTGTAAACCCTGGTATGCGTGACGGGAACCTCGATTAAATAAGATGTCATGGTTACCTCCAGGCAGGTTGAACGTTGCTGTACCTCTTCGTGTGACACGCTCATCAGGAGCTCATTCGCCGCGGGCTGCTGCCGTTCCTCTTGGACCGTAGCACGATCCGCGGGAGGTTTCGACGGCACAGGAAGGGGGCGCCCCGAAGGGCGCCCCCAAGTACATCACCCAGAGCCGTGCCCGCCGGGCGTGCGCCCTGCTTACACGCCGGTGATGTTGTATTGCAGCGACGTGTGCGTGGCGGTGGAGCGTGAGCCCGTGCGCTCGGCGAAGGCCACGCGCATGCTCACCACCATCACGTTCTGGCGCTTCTGGATGTCGCGCTCCGTCTCGATCAGCAGCTCGCGCTTGAAGCCCTTCCGCCACTGCGTGCGGTTGAGGAGCAGCAGGCGGCCGGTGTTCGTGCCGTTGCCCGCCGCCGTCACCTTGCCGTCCGTGTCGGCGAGCAAGAGCTGCTCCGACACGATCACCGGGACGCCTTCGACGGCGCCCAGCTGGCCCGTGAGCAGCGTTGCGTTGGGCCCGAGCTTGTCGACCGTCTGGAACTCCGGGATCGTCTGGGCCGCGATGAACGTGTTGACGTCCATGACGAACGCCAGCTGAGAGGGCCGCAGCCCGTACTTGCCGGTCTTGCGCCGGAGCTCGTTGAACATATCGACGGAGACACCGGCGTTGTGGTTGTTGCGCATCGCCGTGTTGTCGACCAGCGGCAGGTGGACGAGGCCGTCGAAGCCGATGAGGAACTGCGCCTTGCCCGCGGTCGTCGTCGTCAGCGTCGCGCCGTCGTGGTTGATGTTCGTGGTGGGCGACGTGTCGCCGTTGAGCACGACGTCGTCGAGCACCTGCGCCGCGTTGCGCAGCAGCGTCGAGCGCACCTCCGCCATCATCGCGACCACCGCGTCCTCGTCGAGCTCGTACGCCCACGGGACCATGCCCACCAGCTCGTAGGCCGTCAGCGTCTGCTTGACCGTCGCGAGGTCGGTGCTCGTCGTGGCCACGTTCGCCGTGCCGGGGTACCAGTTGACGTCGCCGAGCTGGAGCGGCACGTCGAAGGGGTTGGTCGGCATCGTGACCGTCTCGAACAGCGACGCCACGGCCGTCTCGACGTTGATGTCGGCCCACAGCTGCCGCGCCTCCTCCTGGCTGACCAGCTCGAGGCCGGCGCCGCCCGTCGAGGAGTCCATCGCCTTCGTCACGCTCTCCTCCCACGACCGCAGCACGCGCGGGTCGTAGTCCTGAGGGCGTGCCTGCTGCGCGTGGAGCAGGCTCCGCATGATGGCCATGTCCACCATGTCGAAGCCGTCGAGCCGCCCGCCGCGGACGCGGATCCGGTCGGTGGACGCGCTCGCGCGCACCGCCTCGCGCCGCTCGGTCCGCTGGCGGTCGAGCAGGCCGCGGACCTCGCCCGCGAGGCGCTCCTGCTCCTCGCGCACGAGGCTGAGCTCGCGCTTGATCGGGTCGAAGCGCTCCTGGACGAAGGCCTGGGTCTGTGCGATCTCCCGCTGGATGTCCTCGATGCCTGCCATTGGTCCTCCTTACGTGTTGCAGTCCCGTTCGGCCACCCTGAGCCAGTCGAAGAGTCCCTGGTCCCGTTCGTCCTGAGGTTCTCGAAGGGCGAACAGACGATTGCGGCGAAACCTCCGTACGTGGTCCGAGACCCTCACCACGAACGGGAACC
>JADFRC010000148.1 GCA_022561455.1 Chloroflexota bacterium
CACCGGGAGATCGGCTTCAACTACCGGCTGACGAGCGTGCAGGCGAGCCTTGGGCTGGCGCAGCTCGACCACATCGACGACTTCCTCGCCGCCAAGCGGCGCATCGCGGCCCGGTACGCTGAGGAGCTGGCCGAGGTGCCCGGAATCACGTCGATGTCCGAGGCTCCTTGGGCATCCAGCGCTTGGTGGATGTACACGGTCCTCGTCGAGCCTGAGCAGTACGGTCAGTCGAGCCGGGAGCTCCTGAAACGGCTTGCCGCGGATGGGATCGAGACACGGCCGCTCTGGCAGCCGCTGCACCTGAGTCCAGCGCATCGCGATGGCGTATCCACCGCCGGCCCGGTATCGGAACGCCTGTGGCGGCAGTCGCTCAGCTTGCCCTCGTCGGTCGGACTGACCGCGCCCGATCAGGCCAGAGTGATCGCGGCCGTCATGAGCACGGACCGGTAGATGACCAGCCCCAATGAGACGGCCAAGGTCGCCGTTGTCGGCGCGGGAAACATCGGCAGCAGGCATCTCCAAGCGCTCGTCAAGTTTGACCAGCCGTTGGAGATCCACGTCGTGGACCCCAGCCCGGACGCTTTGGGGCGTGCGGCGGCGGGGTTAGGCGCGGTAGCGTCGAACGAGCACGTCTCGGTGTGCTATCTGGGTGAGCTCAGCAGCCTCCCCTCGACCCTCGATGTGGCCATCGTGGCAACGACGTCCAAGGAGCGCAGAGGGGTCATCGAGGCCATGCTTGAGGGGACCAAGGTCCGTTTCCTCATCCTGGAGAAGGTCCTGTTCCCCTTTCCCGCGGACTACGGAGCAGTCGCGGCTCTGCTCCGTGACAAGAGCGTCGTTGCCTACGTGAACTGCGCTCAGCGGCTGTACCCGTTCTACCAGCGCTTGCGGAACGAGATCGGCGGCGCCGGGCCCGTGGAGGTGCAGGTGTCCGGCAGCAGCTGGCACCTCGCCACGAACTGCATCCACTACCTCGACCTGGCGGCCTACCTCAGTGGACGGACCGACGTCCGTCTGGACCACGTGGACATCGACGAGATCGCGGACGATCCCCGATATGGTGGGTCCGTTGACTTCTTCGGCAGCGTCCGAGGCGTGTTCGGCGACGGCAGCACCGTCTCCGTTCGGTCATTCAAAGCAGGCGACGCTCCCGTGACCGTCACGATACGCACCGCGGACAGGCTGTGCATCGTCGTTGAGCGCCTGCGGCGCGCGTGGGTGTACGACAACGACTCGTCGTGGGCCCGCGCGAAACGGAGGCGCCGATGCCGCGCCAGAGCGAGATGAGCCATCACCTCGTGAACAGCCTCTTGGACACCGGCGGATGCGGGCTGCCCTCCTACGAGGACTCCTCCGCTATCCATCTGGCGATGCTGGTCCCGTTCCTCCAGGCGATCGAAGCACGTCGCGAGAGCTCGCAGCCGTTTTGGATCACGTGACGGGAGCGAACGTGCACCAGGGAGATGAGATCTGCGTGGTCGGGATGGGGTACGTCGGGTTGACCCTGGCCGTCACGCTTGCAGACATCGGCTACCGCGTGTGGGGCTACGAGCGCCAGCAGGAGTTGGTGGACACGCTCAACAGCGGCCGCTCACCCATGTTCGAGCCAGGCGTCGAAGACGTGCTGCGCCGGAAGATCGGCAACGGGTTGAGCTTCGCCGGCGTCATGCCCCAGGGTTTCCGGGGCACGGTCATCATCTGCGTATCGACCCCGGTGGGGGCAGACAACACACCGGATCTGACGAACCTCGCAGCAGCCACCGAGCATGTCGCGCAGCACATCGAAGACGATGCGATGGTCGTCGTCCGCAGCACGGTCCCCGTTGGCACGTCCCGCGGCGTCGTTTTGCCGATACTGCGACGGGCGCACCCCAACGGCGTGCTCCTCGCAAGCTGCCCGGAGCGCACGATCCAGGGCAGAGCGCTCGAGGAGCTGCGACGGCTGCCCCAGGTCGTCGGCGGCCTCGACGATGCGAGCACCGCGGCGGCCGCCAAGCTTTGGGGTCGCGTGACAGAACACGTGGTGACGGTGAGCTCACTCGAGGCCGCCGAGATGGTCAAGCTCGTCAACAACAGCCACACCGACGTGATCTACTCCTTCGGGAACGAGGTTGCCATGATGGCCCACGGCCTGGGCCTCGATCCGATGGAGGTGATAGCGGCCGCCAACCTCGACTACCCGAGGCCCGACCTAGCGCGGCCTGGCTTCGTCGGAGGGCCGTGCCTCACGAAGGATCCCTACATCCTCATCGACTCATCGTCCCGCGCCGGTCACGCGGCCGGGGTCATCTCGGCATCGCGAGCGCTGAACGAATCGTTGCCCGCCAAGGTGGCGGAGCATTTCGTGGAGAGCTTGCGGACCGTCGTCGGTGATCTTGCCGATGCCAAAGTCCTCGTCTGCGGGTTCGCCTACAAGGGCCACCCGGTGACCGACGACACGAGGGGCGCCCCCGCAACCCAGATCATGGAGGTCCTGCTGCGGCACGGTCTCCACCCGCTCGGCCACGATCACCTGGTGTCCGGCGAGGCGATCGCCTCGATGGGAGCGACGCCGGTGAAGGACCTCCGGACCGGTCTCGAAGGCGCGCGCGGGGTCCTGTTCGTCAACGAGCACCCCGGCTACCAGAATCTGCCGGTGCAAGAGGTCGCAGCCGCGCTTGAATCTCCCGCGGTCCTCTACGACTGCTGGCGCATGTACTCGGCCGCGGAGGCGGAGTCAGTCCCCGGCGTGCACTACCGAGGTATCGGATTTGGTTGACGCGCTCATCCTCGGTGGCGCCGGATTCATCGGCTACCACCTCGCCCGGCACCTGGCGCGCCTGCCCGGCTACCGCGTCACCTTGGTCGACAACCTCTCCCGAGGCGCGCTGGACGCTGACCTCCAGGAGCTGCTCGATCAGCACCGCGCCGTCGGGCTCACGAACGCAGACCTGCTCGACCCGGGCTCCCTCGATGGCCTTGGGGGCCCGTACGATGAGGTCTATCTGCTCGCCGGCATGGTCGGCGTCCGCAACGTCGCCGCGCAGCCCGACCGCGTCGTCTACGTCAACGCAACCATCATCCTCAACACGCTCGAATGGCTGCGCGGCGCCGGCTGCGGGCGCCTGCTCTTCGCGTCGACCAGCGAGGTGTACGCCGGCAGCGTCGAGGAAGGGATCGCGGCGGTGCCCACCGCGGAGGATGCCCCTGCCACCGTCCTCGATACCCAGGCGCCGAGGGCCACGTACGCGATCACGAAGATGCTCGGCGAGGCAGCCGTGACGCACTATGCGGCAGCCGGCGGCTACGAGGCGGTCATCGCGAGGTACCACAACGTCTACGGCCCGCGCATGGGATCCGACCACGTCGTGCCCGAGCTCTTGGAGCGGGTGCGGCGCGAGACCAACCCCTTCCCGGTCTACGGCCTGGAGCACACGCGCGCCTTCTGCTACGTCTCGGATGCCGTTGGCGCCACGCACGCGCTGATGACGTGCCCGCTCGAGCGCTGCGAGATCGTGCACGTCGGCAACGACGAGGAGGAAGTCCAGATCCGGCAGCTGCTCTCCAAGCTGTTCGACGCGACCGGCTTTCACCCGGCCATCGAGGAGCACCCCGCCGCCAGCGGGTCCGTGAGACGGCGCTGCCCCGACCTCGGCAAGCTCAAGGCGCTCACCGGCTTCCGTCCGACGGTGGACCTCAAGGAGGGGCTCGGGCTCACGTGGGAGTGGTACCGGCGAAGCATGAGCGTCTCGCGTTGACCACACCAGATCCGCCGCTCGAGGTCGCGAAAGCCCAGCACTTCGGCAACGACGTCATCTTCATCGACGGCCTCTGGGCAACCGGCAAAAGCCTTCTTGGGTCTATCGTCAGCGGGATGGAACGGGTTGAGAAAGCCAAACAAGATCACATACACGAATACGTCTGCATCCTCCGACACCTGGGCAAGATCGATAAAGATGCCGCGACGTGGCTACTGAGAACCTACGCCGACCTGTCTCAGTACAACAATCTGATCGGCCGAGAGATCAACCTGCGCTGGAGCGACGACACGGGATTCGCCAACAATCCGAACAGTTTTCGCTATCTGGCGCGACTGATCGGCGGCGAGGGCGATTCCAAGATCGATCAGATCAACGGGAGCAACCTCGCGCTCAGCTTGCTATCCCACATGATCGTGCCGGTCGCGGACCCGCTATTCGAAGCATATGGCCCACGGCTCAAGATCGTGGAAGTGGTCCGGCACCCGGTGTATATGGCGACCCATTGGCACACCTACTTTGGCCGTTTCGACTCTCCCCGGGAATTCACCGTCTCGTTCGACCATCGAGGCACGAAGGT
>JADFRC010000149.1 GCA_022561455.1 Chloroflexota bacterium
GGCGATCCGGTTCGCCGAGGACATCCTGGGCGGTCCCTCCCGCACCCGGCGCACCGGAACACGCCGCCGCTCGGGCCGCGGACCGGCGCGCGGACCCTTCCGTGGGCCGAACCGCGGCGCACCGCCCGGCGGCGCTAGGCCCCCAGCCCAGGGCGGCGGTACCGGCAGCGCGGGAGGCCCGCCGGGCGCTTAGCGCTTGAGCGGGGGAGATCGATGAAGCAGCCTCGCCACGTGCCCGTCCGGACCTGCGTGATGTGCGGGAGCAAAGCCGCCAAGCGCGAGATGGTGCGTGTCGTGCTCACCTCCCAGGGGGAGTGCATCGTGGACGAGACGGGCAAGCGCCCCGGCCGCGGCGCGTATCTGTGTCACCGGCCCGATTGCTGGGAGCGCGCCGCGAGCACCAACCGGCTCGCCCACGCCCTGCGCGGTGAGGTGAGCGTGTCCGATAGAGAACAGCTGGCCGCAGCCGGCGCCGCCCTCATCGGCGCGTCGGTTGACTAACGAGGAGGGGTCCGTGGTCGAGCAGCCCGAGGAGGGTCAGGCAACCGCAACGCGCAAGGTCACTCTGCGCGCGCTGCGGCTGGGTGACGCCATCACCGTTGGCACTCTCGCCGAGCGGATGCACGTCGACCCGGTGCTCATCATCAAGCAGCTGATGCGCACCGGCGTCTTCGCGAGCATCAACCAGGTGGTCGACTACGACACGGCTGCCGCCATCGCGCGCCCGTTCGGCTACGTGGCTCGGCGAGCTGCCGACGCGGTGAGCGTCGCCGCGGGCGCGGTGGCCGAGGACGAATCAGCCGACCTCTCGCCCCGTCCGCCGGTGGTGACGATCCTGGGCCACGTGGACCACGGCAAGACCACGCTCCTGGACACGATCCGCTCGAGCGACCTCGTCTCCAAGGAGGCGGGCGGCATCACGCAGCACATCGGCGCCTACCAGGTCGACCGCAACGACTTCCCGATCACCTTCATCGATACACCGGGCCACGAGGCGTTCACCGCCATGCGCGCCCGCGGCACGCAGGTGACCGACATCGCCGTCTTGGTGGTCGCCGCCGACGACGGCGTCATGCCTCAGACGGTCGAGGCGATCGACCACATCAAGGCGGCCGGGGTGCCGATCATCGTCGCCATCAACAAGATGGACTCCCCGAAGGCCGACGCGGAGAAGGTCCGCCGCCAGCTCTCCGAGAAGGAGCTGGTCGTGGAGAAGTGGGGAGGCGACGTCGTCGACGTCGAGGTGTCGGCCAAGACCGGCGACGGCGTGGACGACCTGCTCGAGGCCATCCAGCTCGTGGCGGAGGTCGCCGAGCTCAAGGCGGACCCGAACAGGCCGGGCGTCGGCGTGGTGGTCGAGGCCCGGCGCGACAAGAGCCGCGGGACGCTGGCGACGGTGCTCGTGCAGACCGGCTCCTTGCACGTCGGGGACTACATCGTGGTCGGTAACACGCGCGGCCGCGTGAAGGCGCTCGTGAATAACGAGGGCCGCCGCGTGAAGATCGCCGGACCGTCCATGCCCGTCGAGGTGCTCGGCATCAGCGACCTGCCGGGCGCCGGCGACCGCCTCGTGGTCGTGCCGAACGAGAAGACGGCGCGTGAGACCGTCAACGAGCGTCTGCGCCGGGAGGACGCGCGCGGGCGCGGTGCGACGCTTGAGGAGGTCGGATCGCGCATATCGAGCGGCGAGATCAAGCAGATGAACCTCGTCGTCAAGACCGACGTGCAGGGAAGCATCGAGGCGGTCCGCCAGTCGCTGGAGCAGCTCTCCACGCCGGAAGTGCAGGTACGCATCATCCACGCCGCGGCCGGGTCCATCACCGAGAGCGACGTGCTGCTCGCGGTCGCGTCGTCCGCGGTCGTCGTCGGGTTCAACGTTGGCCCGGAGCCCGGTGCCCGCCGTCAGGCGGACCAGGACGGCGTTCAGATCCGGCGCTACGACATCATCTACCGGCTCACCGAAGACATCCAGAAGGCGCTCACCGGCATGCTGGAGCCGACCTTCGAGGACATCACCGAGGCCACGCTGGAGATCCGGGCGGTCTTCTCGCTCGGCCGCAGGAGCAAGAGCGCCGGCTGCTACGTCACGAGCGGCAAGGTGACGCGCGGCGCGAAGGCCCGTGTGATCCGCGACAGCAAGGAGATCTACGACGGTGCCATCGCAGGCCTGCGGCGCTTCAAGGACGACGTCCGCGAGGTCGCCGAGGGCTACGAGTGCGGCCTCACCATCGAGGGCTTCGCCGACTACCAGGTGGGCGACGTGGTCGAGGTGCACCGTCAGCAGCAGGTCGGCGTCTAGCCGGCTTCGGCGGGTTCCCCCGCCGGGCGGTGGTCCCCATGAGCCGACGGACCGAACGCGTTGAGACGCTCATCCACCAGGAGATCAGCAAGCTCGTGGGCGCCGCGCTCCGCGACCCGCGCCTCCGTCCGCTCGTAACGGTCGCGCGCGTCGCGGTGAGCCCCGACCTGGCGCATGCGACGATCGCCGTCACGACGCTCGGAGACGACGCGGCGCAGACCGAAGCGCTGGCGGGGCTGACCTCGGCCGCGGGGTTCCTCCGGCGGTCGCTGGCCCAGCGGCTCGGGCTCCGGCGCACGCCGGACCTGACGTTCGTTGCGGACACGGCGGTGCGTGAGGGCGATACCGTCCTCGCGCTGCTCGATCAGATACGGTTGGAGGAGGATCAAGAAAGTGGTTAGGCCGCTGGTCGACGGCATCTTGGTGCTGAACAAGCCCCAGGGCGTGACGTCCATGGACATGGTGCGCATGGCCAAGCGCGTGACACGCGTCAAGCGCGTGGGCCACGCGGGCACCCTCGATCCCATCGCCACCGGCCTGCTGCCCATCTGCTTCGGCCAGGCCACACGGCTCATGGAGTACCTGGTCGACGGCCGCAAGGTGTACCGTGCCTCGTTCACCCTCGGCACGGCGACCGATACCTACGACGCGCTCGGCGAAGTCACAAAGAGTGGCGATGCCTCCGGCGTGACGCGCGAGGACGTGGCGGCGCTGCTGCCCGGATTCACGGGCGC
This sequence comes from Chloroflexota bacterium, assembly GCA_022561455.1. Classification (GTDB taxonomy): domain Bacteria; phylum Chloroflexota; class Dehalococcoidia; order Lucifugimonadales; family Australimonadaceae; genus JADFRC01. The sequence continues at coordinate 3,034 of JADFRC010000149.1, forward strand.
CGTCACGCAGCAGCCACCGATGTTCAGCGCCCTCAAGCACGAGGGGAAGCGGCTCTACGAGCTGGCGCGCGAAGGGATCGAGGTGGAGCGGCCGGCCCGCGACGTCGTCGTGCACAGCATCGAGATCCTCGGATGGGAGCCCCCCACCGTCGAGCTCGAGGTGACGTGCGGGCGCGGTTTCTACATGCGCACGCTCGCCAACGACCTCGGTATCGCCCTCGGCTGCTACGCGCACCTGAGCGCGCTCGTCCGCACCAGCGCGGGGCCGTTCGTGCTCGCGGACGCGCACGAGCCGCGGGAGCTGGAGGAGGCCGGCGATGAGTGGCGCGAGCTGCTCGTGCCGCCCGATGCCGCACTCGCCCGGCTCGAGGCCATCGTCGTCGAGCCGGCGGCCGAACGCCACCTCCGCAACGGCCAGGCCGTCAGCGTGCCGGCTGCGGGCGTGTATGCGAAGCACCTCGATGAGCGCCGGGCGTACTCGACGGCGGGCCTCTTCCTGGGCATCGTGCGTTTCAGCCGGCCGGACAGCATGTGGCAGCCGGAGAAGGTCTTCGCGCTCTCGGAGCCGTCGCCGCTCGCACCCGTGGCGTAGCGCGGAGGACACTGAGCAGGGAACGGCCCCGCAGCCGTTTGGATAGGGAATGCGTATACTGCCGCCAGCGAGCGGAGTGAGGGAGGGGAGTAGATGGGCAAGTTGAACGTCGCGATCATCGGGGTGGGGAACTGCGCGTCCTCGTTTGTGCAGGGCATCCACCGCTATCAGGAGGCGCCGACCGACGAGTTCGTGCCGGGTCTCATGCACACGGTCCTCGGCGGGTATCACATCGGCGACATCGAGGTCGTCGCCGCCTTCGACGTCGACAAGGAGAAGGTCGGCAAGGACGTGTCCGAGGCCATCTTCTCCGGGCAGAACAACACCGTGAAGTTCGCCGACGTGCCGCACATGGGAGTCAAGGTCGAGCGCGGCATGACCCACGACGGGATCGGCAAGTACCTCGCCAACGTCATCGAGAAGGCGCCGGGGCCAACGGCCGACATCGTCAAGATCCTCAAGGAGCGCGAGGTCGACGTCGTCATCAACTACCTGCCGGTGGGCTCGGAAGAGGCCACCAAGTGGTACGTGGAGCAGATACTGAAGGCGGGCGTCGGCATGGTGAACTGCATCCCCGTGTTCA
>JADFRC010000032.1 GCA_022561455.1 Chloroflexota bacterium
TCCTGCTGGACCTTCACGATCGAGCCCAGCTCGACGACATCAGACTTGGACTTGGCGCGTGAGTGATCGGGGATGATGATCGCGTGCTGAATCATCGATTCCAAGTCTTGGATGCGTCCCTCGACGAACCCCTGCTCGCTCTTCGTCTCTTCGTTCTCGAGCTCCCCCACGTCCTTCGTGTTCTGGATGCGCTCGGCCATTTCCGGCCGGCGGACGCTGCGGAGTTGATCCAACTCCTCCTCGAGCGCCCGAAGACCCTCCGTGGTCAGATAAGTGTCTTGCTGTGCCATGGGAGTTCCTCCGGTGGGGCAAGCACGTCTGAAAAACAAAAGACCGAGTTCCCTGCGTGGCCCTCGGCGTCGGCTGCGAATCAATCACGCTTATTCTACCGCAAGCGCTACGCCTCGGCAATTGATATGGCCCATGTTGTGGGTATCGCCCCGGCGACGTGCAAGGCCAGCGAGGCGGCAACGGCCTGCTCGCTGGCACTCGGAAGTGGTGGTGAATTGTCCGGCTTTTTGTTGAACTTTGGTTGAGATAAAGTTTAGAATACCGACCAGGAATCGAAGTGCCCCGGTGCTTGACCTGGCGTGTGGGACACAGCCGGGAAGTTGCGAGGAGCACGTGCGCGTTACAGGTGGTGCGGCCGGAGGGACAACCCTGCGTTCCCCGAAATCTCCGGGCGTTCGCCCCACCACGGATCTCGTGCGCGCCGCCCTGTTCAACATCCTGGCGGCGTACACGGTGGAGGACTCGCGAGTGATCGACCTTTTCGCAGGCACCGGCGCGATCGGCATCGAGGTCTTCATAGAACTCGGGCTCAAGGGCGTCGACCGACCCTTCGAGTGCGTTTACCTGCATCGTTATGTCAGTGCATGATTCAAGTACGGCGGCCCATTCGTCAGGAAGCGACCCCGTGGGCTTGATCTTTCGCGCGTCAAACTGAAGGGGACCATTAGCAAGGCGCATTGCTGCATCGACTGTGGCGATGAACCCCGAGTCCTGTCTCCGAAGCTCTTCCCGAGCTTCAGCAAACATTGACTTGACGAACGCCTCGATTGGTTCGGCCACGTCACTCAGTGTACCGACTGCATTGAAGGAGGATTAACAGGTGGTGCCCCGCTCGGTCCGAGCGGGGCACCTTTCTCTCGCGGATCCAGGGCTGTGCCCTGCCTAGTCGATCGCGAAGACCGCTTGCACGTTGACGCGGACGTCGAATTCGCCGGCGAGGATCTCGGTCGGGGCTGGGGCTCCGGCGATGGCCAAGTCCACGGAGAAGGCCGCCTCGGAGCGGGCGAACTGCGGGAAGCTCTGCTCCGTGATGAACACGAGCTTGCCGCGGCTCACGCCGGTTGCCTCCGCGAACAGGTCGGCCTTGGCGACGGCGTCCGCGAGTGCGAGCACGCGCGCCTCCTCCTCCAGCGCCACGCCGTCCTCCACGCGGAAGCCGATGCTGTTGATGCGCGTGGCATCGCCTCCCGCGGCCGCGGCGGCATCGATGATGGACCCCACGGCGTCGAGGTCACGCAGCGTCACGACGAGCGAGTTCGTCACGCGGTAGCCGGTGAGCGACTGGACGCCCGTCTCGCGGTTGAACGAGTACTGCGGCTGGATGCTGAAGTGCTGCGTCTTCATGTCGACGTCATCGACCCCGGACTCGCGCAGCACCGCGAGGACGGCCGCGATGGCGTTGGCCGCGATGGCGTTGGCTTCGGCGACGGTCCGCGCCTGGCCCTCGACGCCGAGCGACAGGATGGCGATGTCGGGCGTGGCGCTCGCCGTGCCGGCACCGGTGACGTGGATACCGGTGTTGCCGCCCAGGATGCTCGGGGACACGCCCAGGGAGCGGGCGAGCGACTCGATCTGGGCGGTGTTGAGGCCGCCGGTCGCGCCACCGCCGATCGTGCCATCATCGGCGCAGGCTGCCGCGACGAGCGCGAGCGCCGCCAGTCCAGCGACCACCAGGCCGCTCCGTACGTTCTTCAGGAAACTTGGGGTCTTCATGGGGCACCTCCTCGGTCTGTTGTGTCGTGCTCATACGTCAAGACGCACGGGCCGCTGGAAAAGTTCCCGTGGCTAGGCGCGGCTCCTGGTTGCCCGCCAGCTGACGAGGGCGACGCCCAGGGCCAGCAGCGCGGTCGCGAGGGCGAAGCCGAACTGCGCCCAGTCGAGGGCGGAGCGGCCGGCGGCGGGGGCGGGCTCCGGCTCGGGGGCCGCCGCGCGCTGTTGGATGCCGTCGCTCACGGCGGCGTCGAGCGCGAGCGCGTCCGAGGACGGCGGCGCGGCCTGGGATGCGGCCGGCGCCTGCTCTGCCGTCGCCGTGCTCGACTCGGGCGCTTCGGACACAGCGGCGGGCGTGACGACGAGGTCGACGCCGATCAGCGTGACGAGCACCAGCGCGGCCGTGGCGGTCGCCGCTTGCATCCAGCGCAGTGGGCCACGGTGCGGTGGCGCCGGGGCGCGCGCGGGGGCGTACGGCAGCGCGAAGGAGCGCGGCGGCTCGACGAGGGGCTCGGCGCGCAGGAGCGCCGTCACGGCATCGAGCTCCCGCGCCTCGACGGCGAGGGCCTCGTCGCTGTCCAGCAGCTGCTGGAGCCGGGCTTCGCCGGCCGCGTCGAGCACGCCGTCGAGGTGCCGGGTCACCAGCTCCTCGTAGCGGCGGCGTTGCCGATCGAACACGCGTGGAAGGCGCATCTTACTTCCCTCCATTGCTTTGACGGGGAAGGTCGCCGGAAAGTTCCAGGACGGGGCGCAGCAGGTCGCGCAGCCGGCTGCGCCCGCGGAAGAGCCGCGAGCGCACGGTCCCGATGGGCACGCGCGCGACCTGGGCGGCCTCCTCGTAATCGAGCCCCTCGAGGTCGACGAGCGTGACGACGAGGCGCTGGTCCTCCGGGAGCCGGTCGAGGGCGTCGTGTACCTGGCGGGAGGTCTCGGCGCGCACCGCCTGCTCGTCCGGCTGTGGGTCCGGGTGCGGCCAGGGCCCGCCCGGGTCGCCGCCCTCGGTGTACGCCTCCAGCGAGGTCGTGCGGCGGCGGCTGGGCGCGCGGAGCGCGTCGCGGGCGGCATTGGCGACGATGGTGAGTAGCCAGGAGCGCAGGCTGCCGCCGCGGAAGCTGCCGATGTGGCGGTAGGCGGAGAAGAACGCCTCTTGAGTGGCGTCCTCCGCGGCCGCCGGGCTGCGGAGCATGCGGAGGGCGAGGTTGTAGGCCCTGGCCTGGTAGCGCTCGACGATGGCGTTGAACGCGACGAGGTCGCCGTCCTGCGCGCGCCGCGCCCATTCGAGATCGTCCTGGCCGGGGGTGGGTGGAGACGTCACGGGCACCGCTTCGGGCTGCCCTTCGGGCTGCCCCTCGGGCAAGTGGGACCGGCCCATTCTACGCGGTGGAGACCCCGGAGATGCAGGGGGGAGGCGCATGGAGCGAGGTGGCGTCCATCTATAATGCGAGGATGCGCGCAGCACTCCGTGAAGCCATCGAGACCCTCGCGCTCGCCGTGTTCCTCGTGCTGGTGCTCCAGGCCACCGTCCAGAACTACCGCGTCGACGGCTCAAGCATGGACCCGCGGCTGATGAACGGCGACCGCGTGCTGGCGAACAAGGCGGTGTACACGGAGATCGACGCCGCTCGCGTCGCGCGGTTCATCCCAGGCATCGAGGCCGAGGAGGGGCAAGTTTGGCACCCCTTCGGCCTGCCGACCTACGGCGACGTCATCGTGTTCCGCTGGCCGAGCGACACGAGCCAGAACTTCGTCAAGCGCATCATCGGCATGCCGGGGGACCGAGTCGGGTTCCAGCGGGGCACGGTGTTCATCAACGGCGTGCCGCTGGAAGAGCCGTACGTCGAGCACCCCTCGAGCGAGACGCGCAACGCGTTGACGGTGCCGGAGGACTCCTACTTCGTGCTCGGCGACAACCGCAACCAGAGCGACGACTCCCGCCACTGGGGCGCGGTGCCGCGCGAGAATGTCATCGGGAAGGTGTGGGTGGCGTACTGGCCGCTGGGGAACATCGCGGCGCTGTGGGCGGGGGTCCGCTAGGAGCGCCGCGCCTGTATGCTGAGCGGGCGGTGGCCCGGTAGCTCAACCCGGCAGAGCGTCGGACTTTTAATCCGAGCGTTGTGGGTTCGAATCCCACCCGGGTCACCAGCCTTTCCGGGAGCGAACGCGCGCCGCTTTTACGGACTATAGGCCCGGCCCCAGAGGCGCCGGCGCCTCTGTGCTCGGCGCGGTGCGGTCGAACGAGATAGCAGTCAGGAGGATGTCGCGGATATGGAACCAGCAGCGTTCTGGTCGGTGACGATGAAAAGAGCCGATGGGGTGCTGATCCCCGCGATCGAAGAGTTGACCAGCGATGAGCTGCGCGCCCAGCCGATGGGCCACGACACGAGTCCGATCGGGTGGCTCGCTTGGCATCTGACCAAAGTCCAAGACGACTACATCGCACTCATCAGCAACGGTGAGACCGTTTGGGAGGGGCAAGGGTGGAACAGCCGGTTCCCGAACGCCGAGGGAGCCCTTCATATCGCGCCCGAGAAAGTCGGGACCTTCGACCCGGTGGACGCCCAAGTCCTGTTGACGTACTACCGAGCGGTGCGGGAGCGGGCCACGGACGTGATGGCGGGCCTGACCCCGGACGATTTCGAGCGCGTCTGTGAGTCGACGACCCCAGGGGGAAGATCGATGGCCGTATCCGAGATACTGGCCATGGTGACGAGCGACACCCTCCAGCACATCGGGCAGATCGCCTACCTCCGAGGCATCCTGCGCGACCAGGGTTGGTACGCGAAACGGCGGGCCTTGGCTTAGCCATGAACCGAGCGAGCTACAACCCGCTTTCGCCGGAGGAATTGTTCGTGATCGACGCGAAGGGCACGGAGCCGCCCTTCACCGGCGAGTACGACGACTTCTACGAGGAGGGCGTCTATATCTGCCGGCGCTGCAATGCCGAGCTCTATCGCTCCGATGCGAAGTTCGACGCGCGTTGTGGCTGGCCGGCGTTCGATCAGGAGATAGCGGGAGCCGTGAAGCGTATCGCGGACCCGGACGGTCAGCGGATCGAGATCGAATGCGCCAACTGCGGGGGCCACCTGGGCCACGTCTTCATGGGAGAAGGCTTCACCGCGACGAACGCGCGCCACTGCGTGAACTCCCTCTCGATGCGGTTCGTCGCTGCGAAGCCAGAGGGGTCGCGCGCTTAGGCCCGCGGGGGCTACTTCCGGCGTTTCTTGGGCTGCGCTTTGGGCGGCGCGGCCGGCTCCACGGTGCGTATGTTCACGCAGGCGCCGTCGCGCATCTCGTAGACGTGCGTCGCGACCGTCTCGAGGATCGCGGGATCGTGGGTCGCGCACAGGATCGTGCCGTCGTAGTCCTCCAGTGCCTTCACCAAGCTCTCGCGCGTGGCCTTGTCCAGATGGTTGGTCGGCTCGTCCAGGAGCAGGACGTTGGTCTCCTGTATCAGGAACTTCGCCAGCGCCACCCTGCTCCGCTCGCCGCCGGACAGCACCGATATCGGCTTGAAGACGTCGTCGCCGCTGAACAGGAACTCGCCCAGGACCGCCCGCACTCGCTGCTCCGTTGCGCTGCCGGCCGCGGCCTGCACCTCCTCCAGCACGGTGTGCCGGGGGTTCAGCGCCTCGTCCTGGTGCTGCTCGTAGTACCCCGGACGAGCGCGCTCAGCCCAGAGCACGGTCCCCTCGAAGGGCCGCATCTGGCCCATCGCGACGTGCAGGAGCGTGGACTTGCCGCTGCCGTTCGGTCCGACGAGGACCGCCTTCTGCCCGCGCTCGAGCGTGAGGCTCGCGTCGATCAGCACGAGCTCATCGCCGAATGCGAACGAGACGGAGTCCAGCGTCAGCACCTTCTGCTCGACCCGGCCGTGCGACCGGATGCTGAACTTGGCGCTTCGCTCGCGCCGTGGCGGAGCGATCCGCTGCACCTTGGCCAGCGCCTTCTCGCGGCTTTTGACCTGCGTGGCCTTCGTGGCTTTGGCGCGGAAGCGGTCGATGAACACCTGCTGCGACGCCAGCTGGCGCTCCTGCCGGGCGGCCGCCTGCTCCTGGCGTAGCCGCCGCCTCTCCTTCTCGATGAGGTATTTCGTGTAGTTGCCGGTGTAGGAGACGACGCCGGCTTTGCCGATCTCCAACACCCGCTTGGCCACCAGGTCCAGGAAGGCGCCGTCGTGCGTCACGATCATGAGCGTGCCGAGGTAGCCGCGTAGCTCGCGCGCGAGCCAGTCGCGGGCCTTGGGGTCCAGATGGTTGGTCGGCTCGTCCAGCAGCATGTGATCGGGCTGGCGCACCAGCACCTTGGCCAGCGATATGCGCATGCGCCAGCCGCCGCTGAAGCTCCGGCAGGCCTTGGCGCGGTCCGCCTTCTTGAAGCTCAGCCCTCTCAAGACCCGGTCCACGCGGGCCTCGACCTCATGGCCGTCGAGGAGCGCGAACCGCTCGTAGAGATCGACCGATTCCGCCACGAGCGCAGGCGCGTGCCCGCCGGCGCCGGGCAGCTCTGCCTCGATCGCCGCCAGGCGCCGGGAGATCGCGAGCGGCTCGGGGAACGCCACCCACATCTCCTGCTCAAGCGTGTTGTCGGGATCGAACCCCGACTCCTGCTTGAGGTAGCCTAGCGTTCCGTTGCGGTGGCCCGCGCTGCCCGAGGATGGGGCATCCTCTCCAGCCAGCATGCGTAGCAGCGTCGTCTTCCCCGCACCGTTGGGCCCGACGAGTGCGACGCGCTCACCGTCGGCGACGTTGAACGAAACGCCCGTGAAGAGATCGAAGCCACCGAACGACTTGGTGACGTTTTCTGCAAAGAGCATCGGGAGTGGATGGAGTGAACGGTGAGACGTGAAAGGCGGACGGTTGCTGTTTTAGTTCGGGGCGCGAGGGGTGACGGCTTCTACCGCCAGAAAAACACCCGATCGCCGACGCGCTTTACCGTCAGCTTGACGCCCATCGCCGCCGCCGCCGCTCCCAATCGCCTCCGTACGGCAGCTGGGGTTTCGCTCTTGGAAGGCGTCAGGCGGCCTGTGAGTCCAGGCGTGACCTTCTTGATGTAGCCCTGGTACTGCTTGAGCCGTGCGAGAGACGGACTAACCGCCTGCACCCGGCTGCTGGTCTCTTCTCTCGACACTCGACGGAATCCTGGCATGAAAGACCCTCCGGGAACGTGTGGTGTTGCCATTCACTTGGCGGGGAAGAGTATACCTCGTGAGGCCTCATGTTTCACAGGGCTTCGGGCGGCGGTTCCGCCGTGTGCGGCTAGCGGCATCGGACGGCCTGCGAGTATGCTGCGGCGCGAGATGAGCGGCGCTCATGCGGCGCCGCACCCAGCGGGAGGCGGGATGAGGGTCGTCGGCGGGAAGATCGAGGTCCGGGTCTCGAAGATCCCTTGGCCGTTCCCGGGATCCGTGCACGCGGTGACGATCTGGCCGCTCATCTTCTACGAGGCTCAGGTATGGGACGACCCGTGTCTCCAGGCCCACGAGCGGTACCACTGGGTCGACCAGGTCAGGTGGCTCGTCGTGCCCTGGTTCGTCGTCTACTTCGTGCTGAGGATCTTCTACGGCGGAGGCCGGGAGCATCCGCTGGAGCGGGAAGGGTACCGGCGTGAGGACGCCTGCCGTTAGGACCGGCCAGCGAAGCGTAGGAGGGGACCTGTGAGCGGCGGTCAAACACCACCAGCGGGAGAGTGGGACAAGCCGCACCGGGCGGTCGTGTTCATCCACGGCGTGGGTGAGCAGGAGCGCGGCGACACGTTGATGGACTTCCTGACGCCGATCGTCGCGTGGATGCGCGAGCGGCTGGCGCCCAGGTTCGCCAAGCGGTTCAGGATGGACGGCCCCCAGCTCGAGAGCTATCCCCGCGAGGGAGGGTCGCGCGCGTCCGTGAGACTGACGCTCGGCGGCCACCGCATCGAGATCACGGAGGCGCTCTGGGCGACCTCCTTCCGGCCACTGCCGAACGACCTCCTGATCCGGTGGTCGTTCCGGTTCTTGACGCGGATGTGGTGGTGGAATCTCCGCCACGTCCTGGTGGACATACTCCTGCACCCCAACGCGAGGCGCATCGGCGCTTGGCACGTCCCGATCGAGGTCGTCCACGCGCTGCTGCTCGCTCTCGTGCTCCTGCTCGCCTTGCCTCTGGGGATGCTGCTCCTGCTCCTGCTGTGGCTCATGGACGCCATCCCGGTTCCGGGTCTCTTCCCGAGCATCGCGGCCAGGGCGCTCCGGGCGTTCATGGACTATCTGGCGGAGGGATTCGGCGACGCCGCGGCGTACATGGAGGACGCGGCGCGGAGGGATGCGATCCGCCAGGTGGCGGAGGACATCATGGCGCAGTACCAGGGCAACCCCGACTGCACGGACATCACCGTGGTGTGCCACTCCCAAGGGACGGTCATCGCCTACGACCTGCTCGCCCCGAAAGAGGGCCGGAGTACGTATACGAAGTGCAGGACGCTGCTCACGATGGGCTCGATCCTCTCCCCGGTCCAGCGCATGTATCCGCACCACCCGGTTTTCGAGCGGCCGGATGGAACCCACCGGCAGCTCCAGGGGCTGAAGTGGTTGTTCATCCACGCTCGCTACGACCCCGGGCCGGGCGGAGAGCTGAGCGCGTGGTTCGAGCTGCCGCCGGGCTCGCGCCAGATACTGGTCGACAACCGTGACACGTTCACCGAGGACCACGTGACCTACTCGGTCAACGACGACCAGGTCGTCAGCCTGATCGTCGACGAGATGTTCCGCTCGTCAACCCCGGCCGGCAACCCCTACTTCCGCGATGAGGAGCAGCGCGGCATCGATTTCCGCGAGCGCCGCTCCCGCGTCGCGCGCCTGAGCGCCGTGCGTGCCGCCACCTACGTTGGCATCGCCGGCACGTTCCTCGCCTTCGCCGCCGCATCCGCGTTCAGCGCCGCGCCCGCGGCGTCCGCGCTGAACGGGTTGGCCGCGGTCCCGCTCGTCGGTCAGTCCGTGCGGTTGGTGTACCGGCTGCCGTCGGCCGCCGACGGCACCGTGACGTTCGAGGCGGGGTATCGCATCGAGCCGGGCTTCGCTGCCGCAGCCCTTCACGACGACGCGCGGAGCTTCGTCGTGAAGGTGATGGACCGCAACGACCAACCCCGGATCGTGGACCGCGAGCTGGACCGGTTCGGGACGACGCCCCTCGCCGACGGAGGGTGGACCTATACGGTCGACGAGTCGACGCTGAGGACGGGCTTCGCGGACCTCGTCGTCTGGCGGCCCGTGTTCAAACACCTGGTCCTTCCCGCGCTGTTCGCCGCCCACGTGGGCGTCGTGCTGATCGTCGTGTTCAGGCTGTACCGCGACATCGTCTGGAAGCACCGCTACGACCGGCGGCGGCGCGAGCGGCAGGCGGCGTACAAGGAGTGGCGTGAAGCGCAGCCCTCGTGATCGGGCGGCGCGCTTAGCGTCCGGTGTATGGTTGCGGCGCCGGATGTCTCGATAGCCTAGGACCAACGGGAGGAGAGCAGCCATGACGCAGACGCAGGCACGAGCTCAGGGTGGGGACGGACTGGACGCGCGTGACTTCGAGGGCCGCCTGAAGTTCCAGAGCGCTGGCTGGCTCGTATCCAACCTGGACGAGAACGTCCAGGAGCGGGGCACCGTGCTGCTGAGCCGCTTCAAGGACTCGGGCGTGGTGATCAACTGCTATCAGCCGGGGCAGGCGGACGAGATGCACGCGCACCCGAAGTCGGAGCACACCTTCCTCGTCTGGAAGGGCCAGCTGCACGTACGGGGCGTCGAGGACGGCGAGGAGCTGACCCTGAACCCCGGCGACTTCGTGCAGATCAAGGCAGGCTACTACTACCAGCTTCACAACCCCGGGACGGAGACGGCCATCTACTGCCAGTTCAGGACGATCCCGGCGGAGCCGGCGAAGCAGGGCCGTGTGTGGTTCAGCGAGTCGCGCAGGGGCAAGCAGGCCGCGGCCGCACGCGGCGGCGCGTAGTCCGCAGTGAGCCCCGAGCGAGACGCGCCGCCGGCCGTAGGGGTCTCTGTCCCTCGGACCGACGGCTACGCCAAGGTCACGGGAGCGGCGGAGTATGCCGCCGACGTGCGGCCCCCCGGCCGCTGGCTATGGGCCAAGGTGCTGCGCAGCCCGCTGCCCCACGCGCGGATCGTCCGCATCGACGCCACGCGGGCAAGGGCACTGCCCGGCGTCCACGCGGTGCTCACGGGCGCCGACCTGGCCGGGCACCTCCTCGGCCGGCGGATCAAGGACGCGCCGGTGCTCGCGCGCGACGTGGTGCGCTTCGTCGGCGACCCTCTCGCCGCCGTCGCCGCGGACGACGAGGAGACGGCCGAGCGCGCGGCGGCGCTGATCGACGTGGAGTACGAGGAGCTGCCGGCCGTCTACGACCCCCAAGAGGCGATGGGGCCGGGCGCGCCGCTGCTCCACCCAGGCGTGGCCGCCTACGAGGGCTTGCCGCATCCGCTGGACGGACCGACCAACCGCTTCGTGCGCAACGAGTGGGGCGCGGGGGACGTCGATGCCGGCCTGGCGGGCGCGGACGTGGTCGTCGAGAACACGTTCACGACCGCGCAGATGCACCAGGCGTACATGGAGCCCAACTCCTGCCTGGTCGCCCTCGACGACGAGGAGCGCGTGCAGGTGTGGGCGTCGAGCAAGATACCGTACGCGGCGAAGGCCCACGCCGCGTACGGCATCGGCGTCCCGCCGGAGCGCATCCGGCTGCTGCCGGTCACGATCGGCGGCGACTTCGGGGCGAAGGGCCAGGCCCGGTACGTGCCGCTGTGCTACTTCCTGGCCGAGGCCTCGGGGCGGCCCGTCCGGATGGTCTGCGACTACACCGAGGAGTTCATGGCCGCCAACCCGCGCCACCCGGCCGTGCTTCGTGTGCGGACGGGCGTGATGCGCGATGGAACGATCGTGGCGCACGAGGCCGACATCGTCTTCGACAGCGGCGCGTACGCGGGCTTCCTTCCCGGCGGTTTCCTGCCCGGCGCGCGGGCCGCCACGGGGCCGTACCGCATCCCGAACGCGCGCATCACGGCGTCGCACGTCTACACCAACAACGTCCCGCGAGGGTACATGCGCGGGCCCGGGCGGATCCAGGCGGTCTTCTCGATCGAGAGCCAGATGGACTGCGTGGCGGAGGCCATCGGCATGGACCCGCTCACGCTTCGGGCCAAGAACCTCGTGCGCGACGGGGACGCCACCGGCGTCGGCGACCGCTTCCACCACGTCCGCGGCGTCGAGACGCTCGAGGCGGCGGCGGCCGCCTCCGGCTACGGCGCGCGAAAAGCGCCGCACGTCGGGCGCGGCATCGCGCTCACGAAGCAGGAGGCGGGCGGCGGCATCACCCATGCGAGCGTGACGCTTGGCCCGGATGGCTCGGTGGTGCTCAGCACGCCGATCTTCGAGCAGGGGAGCGGGACGTACACGCTGCTCCGCCAAGTCGTCGCCGAGTCCCTCGGCCTTGCGCCGGAGCGCGTGCGGGTCGAGGTCTGGGACACCGACGCCGTCGAGAACGACACCGGCATCTCCGGCGACCGCGGCACGCGGCTAGGGACCCAGGCCGCTCACGGAGCGTCCGGGGCGGCCGAGCGCGAGGTGTGCAAGCTCGCGGCCGAGCTGCTGGGGTGGCCGGAGGAGCGGCTGCGCGTGGCGGGCGACGACGTCGTGCGCGACGATACCGGCGAGCGGGCCCCGTGGGCTTCGCTGCTCGCCCGCACGGGCCAGCCGGCCGTGGGGACCGCCGACGTCGAAGACGACGTGGACTCCGGCCTGACGGCGTTCACCGTCCAGGTCGCCGAGGTCTCGGTCGACGTGGAGACGGGCAGGGTGCGGCTGCTCCGGCTGACCTCGGCCCACGACACGGGGCGCATCGTGAACCCGCAGGGCCACCAGGGCCAGATCGATGGAGGTGTCGTCCAGGGCGTCGGCTACGGGATGATGGAGGAGCTCCACAGCGAGCAGGGGCGCGTCTCCGACCTCTCCTTCGCCGACTACAAGGTGCCGACGATCGCCGACATCCCGGAGCTGACGACGGTGCTCCTGGAGCCGGGGACCGGCTTCGGACCGCTGAACGTCAAAAGCATCGGCGAGACGGCGAACGGACCGACCGCCGCGGCGATCGCGAACGCGGTTTTCGACGCCGTGGGCGTCCGCGTCCGCGACCTGCCGGTCACGGCGGAACGCGTGCGGCGAGCGCTCGCGGCCTCCGCGGCTGGCGGCCGATGACGACCTCCCAAGATCCCCAGCGCGGCGGCGGGCCTCCAGCGGAGCAGGCTGCTGCCAAGCGGAGCCTGGTCCACCTCTTCCTGACGCTGCACCTCCCGGCCATCTCCATGGGCCTGGGGATGGGTCTGACGGCGGTCGTGCTGCCGGACCTCACGAAGTCCCTGGGCGAGGGCGTCGGCGCGGCCATCGGCGTGTTCGTCATCTACCAGGCCGGCACCGTCGTGGCTCCGCTCCCCACGGGGTATCTGATCGACCGCATCGGCCGGCGCCCCCTGCTGCTCGCGGGACCTGTGATCGTGGCGATCTCATCGTTCCTTATCGCCTACGTAGCGGCGAACGAGGGGTCGATCGTGGAGTTCTTGGTGTACCGGTTCATCGGCGGCATCGGCGAGCAGATGTGGATGCTCAGCCGCATCACCGTCATCGCGGACACGGCGCCGCGGGCCCAGCGCGGGCGCCAGATCACCAGCATGTTCGGCGTGCAGCAGTTCGGGGCGCTGGCGGGCCCGGTGCTGGGCGGTCTCGCCGCGGTCACGGTCGGGCTGTGGGCGCCCTTCCTTCTGCACGGCGTGATCGTGCTCGCGGCGATGGTGCCGAGCTTCCTGCTCCAGCGCGAGACCGCCCCGCCCCGGCGGCCGTCCGGGGGCGACGCGCAGCCGGCGTCCTCTTGGCGCGAGCTGCTCGTACACCCGATCCCCGTGGTGTTCCTCGTGCAGTTCCTGGCCAACATCACCCGCGGTGGGGTGTTCGGCGGCGGCGTGATCCTGATCTACGGTTCGTTCGCCTACGGCCTCAGCGCCCTGGAGCTGGGCTCGCTGCGGAGCCTCATGGCCGTGGTCGGCATCCCGATGACGTTCACGGCCGGCTTCATCATGGACCGCTACGGCCGGAAGTTCACCATCGTCCCCGGCCTCGCGCTCTCGGGGCTCGCGATGGCCTACCTGGCCCTCACGTGGTACGCGGACCTGACCATCGGGTACTTCATCGGTGGCTTCATCGGCATCCACATGGCGGTCAACATCATCTCGGGCAACATGCAGACGCTGGGCACGGACGTCGCGCCGCAGTCGGCGCGGGGCCGTTTCTTCGGCTTCTCGCGGCTGATCGCGCAGATGGGGTCGTTCATAAGCCCGGTGAGCTTCGGGGTCCTCTCGAGCACGGCTTTCCTGCCGTTCGTCGCGAGCTACACCGTGGCGTTCTCGTTCTTGGCCGCGACGGCGCTCACGGCTTCGGTCATCGTGGGCGTCTTCATCAAGGAGACGCTGCACCGGCCGTCGCCCGGGGAGTAACACTCCGATGGACGGGGTCGTGGTCAGGCTGAGCGCGAGCGAGGAGGACGCCGCGGGCCTTCGCGCGCTCCGCCTCGAGGTGTTCGTGGGCGAGCAGGGCGTCCCGGCGGACGAGGAGCTCGACCGTTACGACGCGGCGGCGGTCCACGCCGTGGCGGTGCAGAGCGGCGTGGTCGTCGGCACGGGCCGGCTCGTTCTCGTGAGCGCGCTCGAGGCCCGCGTTGGACGCATGGCCGTGAAGGCCACGGTCCGCAGGCAGGGCGTCGGCGCCGCGCTGCTGTGCTTCCTGGAGGCGGAGGCCAGGAGCCGCGGCATCGCCCGCATCGTCCTTCACGCCCAGGCTCACGCGCGGACCTTCTACGACAAGCACGGCTACGCCGCCGAGGGAGGGCCGTTCACGGAGGCGGGCATCGAGCACGTCTCGATGTCGAAGAGCCTTCGGTGATGCGCGTGCGTGCGGCCCAGAGACGTGGCCGTGGCCTGCGTCCGATTGACGGCGACACGGCGTTCTGATATAGCAATTCAACCTGCGAAACTGATGCCATTGGGGGGCCGCTCCCAACGATGACTTCCCGAACGTTGACGCCATCCCTGTTTCGCCTGACCGCACTGATCGCGGTTCTGGTTTTCGTGCTCGCCGCATGTGGCGGAGACCCCACCGCGACGCCCGTGCCCACGTCCACGCCGACGCCCCCGCAGCAGGCGGAGGCGACGGCGGAGCCGACCGCGACGCCGGATGCGGCAGCGCTCTTCCAGGTGGAGTGGGACGCGCTCATCGCCGCCGCCCAGGACGAGGGTGAGGTGGTGCTGGTGTTCGGCGGCTCGGCGGGCCGGAACTACCGCCCCGTGGCCAAGTTCTGGGAGGAGAAGTTCGGCGTCAAGGCCATCGTCTCGACGGGCAGCGGCAGCGAGCAGGGCGAGCGGATCCTCGCCGAGCAGCGGGTTGGCCAGTACGAAGTCGACATCATGATGATCGGCGCGACCACGGGCAGCACGCGGCTGATCCCTGCGGGGGCCATCGAGCCGGTCGCGGACCTCTTCATACACCCAGAAGTGCTCGACCAGTCGCTCTGGTTCCAGGGCAGGCACTGGTACGCCGACACGGAGCAGTCGCTCATGTTCACGCTCTCGGCCGGTGCCGAGCCGCAGAACATGGGGATGCGCTATAACACCGATCTGGTGACCCAGGCGGACATCGACGCCATGACCACCGTGTTCGACTACCTGGACCCGAAGTGGGCGGGGAAGATCGTGGCGCTGGTGCCGCTGGCGGGTGGGGCCGCCGGGACGCTGTTCGAGGCGTACCTCCACCCGGAGATCGGTCAGGACTGGCTCACCGTGTTCATGGCCCCTGAACTCGACGTGACGTTCCTCGATGACTTCCGCTTCATCACGGACGGTATCGCTCGTGGCAAGTACCACTTCGGCATCGCCATCGGCTCGGCCGGGCGGGACGTCGATGCGCTCGAGGCGGCCGGTGCCCCGGTGAAACGGCTCGTGAAGGAGTTCAAGGAGGGGGGCGTCCTCGGCGGGACGGGGAGCAGCAACACGATGATGATCCCGCCGAACCGGCCCCATCCCAACGCCGCCAAGCTCTGGGTCAACTGGTTCCTGAGCAAGGAAGGCGCCACGGTCATGCACGAGCTGTCCGAGACGGCCGTGGATCCGACCCTCCGGCTCGACGTGACCTCGTGGGGCAAGACGGACGAGTTCGCCCGCCGGATCGAGGGGAAGGAGTACTTCTTCTTCGGGTCCGACCCGCAGTACACCGCCAGGCGAGAGGAAGGCTTCGCGTTCCTCCGATCCACGTATGCGGCTACCCGCTGACGATCAACGGTGCGGCCGATGAGAGCCGCGGTGCCCCAAGGGGCGTAGTTCAGTGGTAAGGTATCGCGCATGATCGGAGGGGGAACGACCATGAGCAAGACGTACAAGCGCGCGAGAAGCGTCGTCATGCTGGCGCTGATCGCGTCTGTGATGGTCCTGGTTCTGGCCGCGTGCGGCCAGGAGGACCCGACGGCGACGCCGGTGCCGACCGCGACGCCAACCTCACCCCCTGGGGCCGAGGAGCCGGAGCCGACCGCGACGCCGGACGCCGCGGCGCTCTTCCAGGTCGAGTGGGACGAGCTCATCAAGGCCGCGCAGGAAGAGGGCGAGGTCGTCCTCGTCCTCGGCGGGTCGGCCGGGCGGAACTTCCGTCCGGTGGCGGAGTTCTGGCAGGACAAGTTCGGCGTCAAAGTCATCGTCTCCACCGGGAGTGGCAGCGAGCAGGCGAACCGCATACTCGCCGAGCGCAGCACCGGCGTCTATCTGGTGGACGTGCTGTGGGTGGGTGGGACCTCGGCGAACACGCGCATGGTCCCGGCGAACGCGCTCGTGCCCATCGCAGACCTTTTCATCCATCCGGACGTGACGGACCTGTCCCTCTGGTACCAGGGCAAGCACTGGTACGGGGACGAGCCGCAGCAGTTCGTGTTCACCTTCGCCGCCGACGCTTCCCCGCAGAACATGGCGATGCGTTACAACACCGACTTGGTCACGCAAGAGGACCTCGACGGCCTGAACTCGGTGTTCGACTACCTGGACCCGAAGTGGAAGAGCAAGATCGTGTCGATCTCGCCACTCACGGGTGGCGCCGGCGGGACCTACTTCGAGGCATACGTCCATCCGGACATCGGCACGTCGTGGATCGACGGGTTCCTCTCGCCGGACCTCGACGTGACGTTCACCGAGGACTTCCGGTTCATCGTCGACGGCGTCGCGCGGGGCAAATTCGCCATGGGCGTCGCCATCGGCTCCGCCGGGCGTGACCTCGACGCACTGAGGGACGCGGGAGGTCCCGTCGCCCGGCTCGCCAAGGACTTCAAAGAGGGCGGCGTGGTCAGCGGCACCGGCAGCTCCGACAACATGATGGTTCCGACGAACCAGCCGAACCCGAATGCGGCGAAGCTCTTCGTCAACTGGTTCCTCTCGCAGGAAGGCCAGACGATGATGCACACGCTTGCCGAGCAGGAGTCGGACCCGACGCTGCGCCTCGACGTCACGGACTGGGGTACCACCCGGCCGATCGACCGCCGCGTCGAGGGGCAGGAGTACTTCTTCTTCACCGCTGATCCTGTGTACGTGAACCAGCGGATAGAGGCGCTCGACTATACGAAGGATGTTTACAACGCGACCCACTGAAGACACATCGGGCGTCGATCGGTAGCGGCCCAGGCCCCCCCGGGCATGGTTCGGTGGTAGGCTATCGCGCACACTACGGGATGGGAGAGACCATGAGCACGACACAGAAGCACGCAAGAAGCATCGTCATGCTGGCGTTGATCGCGTCGGCGATGGTCCTGCTGATGGCTGCGTGCGGCCAGGAGGACCCGACGGCCACGCCGCTGCCGACCGCGACGGCCACGCCGCCTGCACAGGCGGATGAGCCGACGCCGACCCCGGACGCGATGGCCGTTTTCCAGGAGGAGTGGGACGCGCTGATCGCGGCCGCTCAGGCCGAGGGCCAGGTGGTCATCGTCATGGGCGGATCATCGGGGCGGAACTACCGCCCTGTGGCGGAGTTCTGGCAGGAGAAGTTCGGCGTCGAGGCGATCGTCTCCACGGGCAGCGGCACCGAGCAATCGAACCGCGTGCTCGCCGAGCGCCAAGTAGGCTCCTATCAGGTGGACGTGATGTTCGTGGGCCCGACCTCGGCCAACACGAGGCTCATCCCCGCGGGCGCATTGGACCCGATGGAGGAGCAGTTCATCCACCCGGAGGTGCTCGACCAGTCGCTGTGGTTCCAGGGCAAGTACTGGTGGGCGGACGTCGATCAGACGTACGTGTTCACCATGTCCGCCGACGCGGGGCCGATCCAGACGATGCGCTACAACACCGACCTGATGACCGAAGAGGACCTGGCTAGCATCAACTCGGTGTGGGACTACGTGGACCTGAAGTGGGCCGGCAAGATCGTATCGATCTCGCCGCTGACCGGAGGCGCCGGCGGGACCTACTACGAGGCGTACGTCCACCCGGACATCGGCCCGGCGTGGGTGGACGCATTCGTCGACCCCGCGCTGGACGTCACGTTCGTGGACGACTTCCGGTTCATCGTCGACGGCGTTGCGAAGGGCCAGTTCTACTTCGGTACCGCCATCGGCTCCGCGGGCCGCGACCTCGACGCGCTCTCGCAGCTGGGAGCACCCGTCGACCAGTTCCCGTGCAACGACGACGGTTGCGTCACGGAGTTCATTGAGGGCGGCGTGATGGGCGGCACGGGCAGCCAGAACAACTTCATGATCCCCACGAACCGGCCGAACCCGAACGCCGCGAAGCTCTTCGTCAACTGGCTGCTCACCGTGGAAGGCCAGACGATCATGCACACGCTGGCCGAGCAGGACCCGGACCAGACGCTCCGCACCGACGTCACCGACCTCGGCAGGACCCTCGTGTGGGAGCGCAGGGACCCGAACAAACAGTACTATTTCTTCAGCTCAGACCCGGACTTCACAGACCTGAGAGCAGAGGCACTCCAGTACGCGAAAGACGCGTTCAACGCGGTACGATAGGGCTTCCTGCATCAAGCAACGGCCACGGATAGGGCCCGCGCCGGCAGAGGGCACGGAATCGGGGAGCAAGGGGTAGCACGATGAACGTGACTCAGGCGCCGCCGGCCACGAGGCGACGGGCCCGACCTCTCAAGAGGCCCAGCTCGGGTACGTTCGTGATGGCCCTGATGCTCATCGTGCTGGGCTTCTACCTGATCTGGCCTGTCATCCTGTTGATGATCAACAGCCTCGACACGCGGCCCGACTGGTTCGTCGGCACGCGGGAGTGGGGGCTGGACAACTGGCGGAATGCGTGGACGGAGCCCGGCCTCCTGCAGTCGCTGGGCAACAGCCTCATGATCTGGTGGCTGACGGTTGCCATCAGCTTCCCGATAGCGGTGCTCATCGCCTGGGTGCTCGCGCGGACGCGGATACCGTGGAGCCACGGCCTGGAGTTCATGTTCTGGATCTCCTACATGATGCCGGGCATCTCCACGGTGCTGGCCTGGATCATGCTGATGGACCCGAGCTTCGGCCTCTTCAACGTGGCGCTGACGCAGCTGCCGTTCATCGATGAGGGGCCCTTCAACATATTCAGCATCCAGGGCATCGTCTGGACTCACATCATGGCCAACGGCGTCTCCGTGAAGGTGATGCTGATGACGCCGGCCTTCCGGAACATGGACGCGAGCATGGAGGAGGCTGCGCGCGTGAGCGGCGCCTCGACCATGCGCACGATGCTCCGGGTCACGCTGCCGTTGATGATCTCGCCGATGGTCCTCGTGTTCGCGCTCCAGCTCCTGCGGATCTTCCAGTCCTTCGAGACGGAGCTGCTGCTCGGAGGCC
>JADFRC010000150.1 GCA_022561455.1 Chloroflexota bacterium
CTGAGCACCGAGATGGGCGACCTGCAAGAGCGCATCACGTCCACCAAGAAGGGCTCCATCACGTCGTTCCAGGCCATCTACGTGCCCGCCGACGACTACACGGACCCCGGCGTCGCGACGACGTTCGGCCACCTGGACGCGGTGATCGCGCTCGAACGCTCGATCGCGGCGCGCGGCATCTTCCCGGCCGTCGACCCGCTGGCGTCCTCCTCGCGCGCCCTCGACCCGCTGATCGTGGGCCAGGACCACTACGATGCCGCCCGCGGCGTGCAGGCGGTGCTCCAGCAGTACAAGGACCTCCAGGACATCATCGCGATCCTGGGGATGGACGAGCTGTCCGAGGAGCAGCAGGTGACGGTACGCCGCGCGCAGCGGATCGAGAACTTCCTCTCGCAGCCTTTCTTCGTGGCGCAGCAGTTCACCGGGCGCGAGGGCCGCTACGTGCCCATCACCGAGACCGTGCGCGGCTTCAAGGAGATCTTGGAGGGCAAGCACGACGATATCTCCGTGCAGGACTTCTACATGGCCGGGGGCATCGACGAGGTCGTGGAGCGCTCCAAGGCGAGCGCCGAGGCGGCGAGGTAAGCCATGCCGATGCGTCTCGAGATACTGACGGCGGAGGGCGTGCTGTTCGACGGCGACGTCGACTCGGTCGTCGCGCCCGGCAGCGAGGGTGAGCTCGGCATCCTGCCGCACCACGCGGCGCTGATGACGATGCTCCAGCCCGGCGAGCTCCGCTACCGCACGGCCGGCGGCGAGAGCTACCTCGCGGTGCACGGCGGGTTCATGGAGGTCAGCGGCGACCACGTTGTGGTGCTCGCGGACGCAGCCGAGCACGTGGACGCGATCGACGCGGCCCGCGCCGAGGAGGCGGTCCGCCGCGCCCAGGAGCGGATCGCGTCGCGGTCGGCCGACATGGACATCGAGCGTGCGCTGCGCTCGCTGCGCCGGGCGCAGGTGCGCGTGCGGGTCACGCGCCGCCGCCGCGAGCGGCCGACGACGGGGCTGCCCGAGGGATAGAGCGACCGTTGTGTCCTTCGGCGTCCGCGGTGCGCCGCCACCGTTCGTTCGTACTTCGAGAGCCTCAGCACGAACGGGTCTGGGGCCTGGCCAGCGTTCCCTGACCCTTCCCCTTCACCTCGACCCTCTCCCTCGAGGGGAGAGGAGGGGAACGGTCTGCACTGGCTTAGCGCGCCGCGCTCAGGTAGTAGGTCATCGACTGGAGCGCGACCACCGGGTCGACGTTGCGGATGCGCACGTCGGCCGGCGCGAGGGTCGACTTGGGCGCGTAGTTGAGGACCGCCTTGATGCCCGCGTCGACGAGCTGGTCGATCACGTCCTGCGCAGCCGCGGCCGGGACGGCCACGACCGCGATCTGCACGCCTTCCGCGCCCGCGACCTTCTTGAACGTGCTGAAGTCGTGGATCATCAGCCCGCCGGCCCACTGACCGACCACGGCCTTGTCCGAGTCGAAGGCGCAGACGATGCGGAAGCCCTCCGGCTCGAAGCCGGGGTAGCTGATGATGGCGCGGCCGAGCCGCCCGATGCCCACCACGGCGACGTTCCACGTCTGGTCGAGGCCCAGGATGCTCCGCAGCTGCGCGAGCAGGTTCGAGATGGCGTAGCCGCGTCCCTGCTTGCCGAAGCGGCCGAAGTAGCTCAGGTCTTTGCGGATCTGCGCGGGCGTCACCTGGAGCAGATCGCCAAGCTGCTGCGAGCTGATGACTTCGATCCCGCTTTCCTTGAGGTGCGCCAGCGCCCGCAGGTACTGGGGCAACCGCTCGACGACGACTTCGGGGACGCCTGTTTGGGTGGCCATGGCGCTCTTCCCGGTCCTTCTCACGAGTGTGTGACGCGTTTGTGAAGCGATAGTACCGAGCGTCACAATCGCCGTCAATCGAGATGGCGGACGGCGATGAGCGGGTCGCGGCTGGCGTGCTACGATGGCCGCGCGATCCGTCGGCCTCGAGGCTCGCTTTGCACATCGGCGCGGCCCGGCTCACCTTCCACCTGCACGGCAACGACTCGCTCAAGGGCAAGCGGCAGGTCTCCCGCTCGCTCATCGCCAAGCTGCGGGGGCGCTTCAACATGGCCGCGGCCGAGGTCGACGGCATGGACCGCCACCAGACCCTCGTGATCGGCATCACGTGCGTGAGCAACCGTCCGGGGCACGCCGACGAGATGATCGACGCCGCGCTGCACTTCGTGGAGGGGCACCGCATCGGCGCCGAGCTGGTGGACGTCGAGCGCTCGGTGATCGACGGAGTTGGATAGCATCATGTTGTGAAGCTTCGGCGCCGCCGGCGGACGCCGCTGGAGGCGACGGAGAACTCCCGCGGCAAAGTCGCAGCGAGGATGGTACGCAAGCGATGCAACAGCCTGAGTTGCCGCCGGGCGAGCGCTACTGCCCCCGCTGCGGTGCTGAGATGGAGGTGCTCGACGTCCGACGTACGCGGGTGCCGGGGGGCGGGTGGCTGCCGCTCCTCGGGCGTCGGTGGCAGTGGAACGCCGAGCTGACCTGTCCCAGCTGCGGACTCCGTCATGGGTTCGGCTGGGCCGCCTTGCGGTTCAGTCATCACGAACCGCGGAGCCGGCTGCAGCGGATACTCCATCTCGCGACCGGCTTGTGGCAGGCGCGCGGATGGAGGCGGCACCTGAGCTTGAGCCGCAAATACCTCAGCCCCGACCGGACGCTCGACTTGACGCTGCTTCTCGCTGACTTGCCCTTCCCGGTCTATGGACTCCGCGGCCATCCGCTTGGCCTTCATCTGAGAAGCCCAGGCTGGGGCGGAGGGAAGGACAGCATCGAGAGCGTGAGCCTTGGCTACGTGACCGGCCATCCTCTGCGGCCTGAGCGGGCTTTTCATATCGAGCAGGGCGGGCCTGCTTACACGGAGCACCGCTCCCAGGAGATGCGCGACTCCGAGGCGGTCCACGACATCATCGCGAACTACGCTCCTCAGGACAGCGACGCGCCGGTTCGCGATATGGAGGAGGTCAACCGGGACTGGAACTGGAACATGCTCCGCGAGGCCGAGCGCAGGCCGGTCACGCTGACCGTCGAGGGCGCCCCTGTCGAGGTGCTGGTCGCCTCTTGGCAGAAGCCGCGACTGGTGAACCTCGCGAGTTTCGAGCGGGGCGGCACCCACGTCACGGCCGCTTCCCTGGGACTCACCCCCGACGAGCTCGTCCTGGTCATCGAGTCGCTCGTCCGCCTCCAAGGTGCGCCTGACGTTGTCGCCGAGCACCAGCGGGACATCGAAGCGTTACGCGCTCAGCTCATGAAGGAACACGATGAGCGGTATCCGTAGTCGGTTCGCCCGCCGATGTCGAGTCAGAGGCGGCAAGCACGCACCTTTAGGTGCAGGCACGCAGCCGTCGGCCTCGGTGCCTCTGCTAGAATCCGGTTTTGGGAGGCGGGTACCGGCGGCCTAACGGAGCGCTCCGTGGAAGAATCCAGGCTGGGGACCGGGGTTTCATCGTCGGCTCTCGTGAGCGGTCCCGCGGAGGGGGCACGGGCGGCGTACGTCTACTCCGACGCCCTCTCGACCCACGTGCTGCGGAGCGACCACCCCATGCGGCCGGTGCGGCTCGCTCAGACCGCGGCCCTGCTCCGAGCGTACGGTGCCTTCGACGGCCCCCACGGCAAGCTCATCGAGCCGCGCCCCGCCACGCGCGAGGAGCTCCAGACGTTCCACACGGCCACCTACGTGGAGGCCGTCCAGCTGCTCAGTGCGGGCAAGAGTACGGACGGCGCTCGCTTCGGTTTCTCCTCCCTCGGAGACAACCCGATCTACGAGGGCATGTACGAGGCGGCGCTGCTCTCGACGGGGGCGTCGGTGCAGGCCGCCGAGCTCGTCGCCGACGGCACCGTGGCTGCCGCGTTCAGTCCGGCGGGCGGACTGCACCACGCCATGGCGGCCTCCGCGTCGGGCTTCTGCATCTTCAACGACCCGGTGGTCGCGATCAACGCGTTGCGCAAGCGCGGGCTCCGCGTGGCGTACGTCGACATCGACGTCCACCACGGCGACGGCGTGCAGGCGGCGTTCTACGGCGATGCCGACGTCCTCACGATCTCGCTGCACGAGAGCGGCCGCTGGCTCTTCCCAGGCACCGGTCACGCGCGCGAGACGGGCGAGGGCGCCGGCG
>JADFRC010000033.1 GCA_022561455.1 Chloroflexota bacterium
TCCTGGCTGTCTGGGCGACCGTACTTCCTTTAACACTGAGCCTGTATTTAGGGGCCTTAGTTGGTGGTCTGGGCTGTTTCCCTCTCGACAATGGAGCTTATCCCCCACTGTCTCACTCCCTAGGCATGGATAGAACGGCATTCGAAGTTTGGTTGGGTTTGGTAGGCTCACGCCCCCTAGCCCATCCAGAGCTCTACCTCCGTCCCTCTCCCTAGAGGCTGCACCTCAATGCATTTCGGGGAGAACCAGCTATCTCCAGGTTCGATTGGCATTTCACCTCTACCCACAGCTCATCCCAGAACTTTGCAACGTTCACGGGTTCGGGCCTCCACCTCGAGACTATCGAGGCTTCACCCTGGCCATGGGTAGCTCACCTGGTTTCGGGTCTACTCCGTGCGACTCAATCGCCCTATTCGGACTCGCTTTCGCTGCGGCTCCGAGACGTCTGGATCTCTTAGCCTCGCCACACAGAAGTAACTCGTCGGCTCATTCTTCAATAGGCACGCCGTCATCCCTCCGAAGAAGGACTCCGACCGCTTGTAGGCCCACGGTTTCAGGTCTATTTCACTCCCCTTTAGGGGTTCTTTTCACCTTTCCCTCACGGTACTTGTGCACTATCGGTCGTCAAGGGTATTTAGCCTTGGAGGGTGGTCCCCCCAGCTTCCCACGGGATTCCACGTGTCCCGCGGTACTCACGAACGTGTCCAGAGTCCAACCCCTTTCGCCTACGGGGCTATCACCCGCTCTGGCGGTCCTTTCCAGGTTCCTTCGGCTAGAGGTCGGATTTGTAACTCTGCGCAGTCACTGGGGTTTCTGCTGACACGCCGTACAACCCCCACGAGGTATAGGCCCCCAGGCCACTAAACCCCGCAGGTTTAGGCTGTTCCCGTTTCGCTCACCACTACTCAGGGAATCGCGTTTGCTTTCTTTTCCTCAGGGTAATGAGATGTTTCAGTTCCCCTGGTTACCCCCCCAAGCCTATGTGTTCGGCTTGGGATGCACCGGTTTCTCCGGTGCCGGTTCCCCGATTCGGAAATCCCCGGCTAAGCCTGCTTGGCGGCTAACCGAGGCTTATCGCAGCCGTGCTACGCCCTTCATCGGCCCTTGACGCCAAGGCATCCACCGTGGGCCCTTAATAGCTTGACCCAACTCTACCGGTCCTCCGTAGAGGACCTTCCTTGGCTCGTACTCGCTCGATATTCCCTTGTTAACGTGCAAAGGCGGCGGCCGCTGTCGCGTGCCACCGCCCTCATTGTCGGTAGCTGATCCGTCAGCTTGGACTTCAGATATGCGTGGTACCGGTCGTCATGAATGCGCTGCTGCGCTCCTGTGCCGTCCGACTGACGCGCTCCCCACCAGTATAGGGAACGCGGCGGAGCCGTGTCAACGCGCCATCGGCCCGCTTGCCGTCCGCCCAGCACCGCGCGAATGGGTGCGGGCCCGCCTTGACCGGAGTAGGGGGTTGTGATACACGTAACAAGCTCACTTACCAGGCCAACACGGCCCCGCTGGCCCGCGAGGACTCCCGAATCCATGCCCCGGCCGACGCTCATTCGCCCGACCCTCCTGGCCGTCGCGCTCATGGCTATCGCCGTCGGGATGGCCGCCTGCACCAGTCCGCTGACGACCTTCGAGCCCGCCTCCGACGCCGCCGACCGCATCCTGTCGCTCTACATCCTCATCACCGTCGCCGCCAGCATCGTCGGCATCTTGGTGCTCGGCGCGATGGCCTACATCCTTATCAAGTTCCGCGCGCGTCCTGGGCGCAAGGCCCAGCAGATCCACGGCAACAACAAGCTCGAGATCGCATGGACCATCGCCCCGATCCTCGTGCTCGTGGCCATCGCCATCCCCACGATGGTCTGGATCGCGACCAGCTCCAGCCGGGCGGTGGCGGACGACGCGATCTTGGTGACGGCGACCGGTTACCAGTGGTGGTTCGAGTTCGAGTACGAGGGCCTCGGTCCCGACGGCGGGACGCTCGTGACGGCGAACGAGCTCCACCTGCCGGTGGGCCGCCAAGTCGCCATCGAGCTGCGCTCCGTGGACGTGATCCACAGCTTCTGGGTGCCGGCGCTCATCGGCAAGACGGACATGGTGCCCAACCGCGAGAACCGGCTCGAGCCGTTCGTCCCGAACGAGATCGGTGAGTTCTGGGGGCAGTGCGCCGAGTTCTGCGGCGTCGCGCATGCCAACATGCGCTTCCGCGTGCACGTCGAATCCCTGGCCGACTTCGATGCCTGGGTCGCGGAGATGAACGAGCAGACGCGCGCCGACCCGGAGCCCGGCAGCGCCGAGGCCCGCGGGAAGCGCGTCTTCGAGGTCCTCGGCGGCTGTGCGGCATGCCACACCATCGCCGGGACAGCGGCGGCGGGACGCATCGGCCCGGACCTGACGCTCTTCGGCGAGCGCACGACGGTCGGCGCCGGGATCTTGCCGGCCACCGACGAGAACGTACGCGCGTGGGTGAGCGACCTGCGGTCGGTCAAGCCGGGCGCGCGCTTCATGCCGACGTTCGCGGATACGCTGTCGGAGGCGCAGATAGCAGACGTCGTGACGTACCTCAAGAGCCTGAGGGTGCCCTGATGGATCGGCAGCCGGCCCAGCGCGATAATGGAACAAGGGGAGCAAGAGAGAGGCAGGCATGGTAGCGCTCGCGAACATAGGCTTGATCCCGCGGCCGGTCCATCCCACCGGGGTGTGGAGCTGGCTGACGACGGTCGACCACAAGCGGATCGGGCTCCTGTACGGCTTCACCGCGCTGGCCTTCTCCATCCTCGGCGGGATCGAGTCGCTCATCATCCGCGCGCAGCTGGCCGCGCCGAACCAGTCGATCGTCAGCCCGGAGACGTACAACTCGCTGTTCACCATGCACGGCACCACGATGGTGTTCATGGTCGTCATGCCGGCCGGAGCCGCGTTCTTCAACTACATGGTCCCGCTTCAGATCGGCGCGCGTGACGTCGCGTTCCCACGCCTCAACGCCTTCAGCTACTGGGTGTTCCTCTTCGGCGCTCTGCTGATGAACTTCAGCTTCTTCGTGGGCGCGTTCCCGGACATCGGCTGGTTCGGCTACGCGCCGCTGACGACGAACGAGTACACCACCACCGGCGCGACGGACTACTGGCTGCTGGGGCTCCAGGTCATGGGCATCGGCTCGCTGGCCGCGGGGTTCAACTTCGCCGTCACGATCCTCAATCTGCGCGCGCCGGGCATGACGCTCATGCGCATGCCGCTCTTCACCTGGATGACGCTGATCGTCGCGTTCCTGCTGATCCTCGCCTTCCCGCCACTGACGATCGCGCTCACCTTCTTGCTGTTCGACCGCTTCTTCGACATGAACTTCTTCAACGTCTCCGCGGGTGCCGATCCGCTGCTATGGCAGCACCTGTTCTGGATATTCGGGCACCCGGAGGTCTACGTCCTGATCCTGCCGGCCATGGGCATCGTGTCCGACGTGCTGCCGACGTTCTCCCGCAAACCGCTGTTCGGCTACCCCATGATCGTCTTCGCGGGGATCGTCATCGGGTTCCTGGGTTTCGGCGTGTGGGCGCACCACATGTTCACCACCGGCCTGGGCGGGTGGGCGAGCGCCGCGTTCGCGGGCTCGACCATGGTTATCGCGGTGCCCACCGGCGTGAAGCTGTTCAACTGGCTGGGAACGATGTGGGGCGGGTCGCTCCGGTTCAAGACGCCCATGCTCTTCGCCGTCGGGTTCATCGCCATGTTCCTGCTCGGCGGGCTGAGCGGCGTGATGCACGCCGTCGTGCCGGTGGACACGCAGCAGCAAGACACCTACTTCATCGTGGCCCACTTCCACTACGTGCTCGTGGGCGGGAGCATCTTCGGCCTGATGGCTGGGCTCTACTACTGGTGGCCGAAGATGACGGGCAGGATGCTGAGCGAACGCCTCGGCAAATGGCACTTCTGGCTCATGTTCGCCGGGTTCAACATCACCTTCTTCCCCATGCACTTCCTCGGCGTGATTGGCATGCCGCGGCGTATCTACACCTACGACGCCGATCAGGGATGGGCGGCGTTGAACGCGCTCGTCAGCGCTGGCTCGCTCGTCCTTACGTTCTCGGTCCTGCTCCTGCTCGTGAACCTGGCGATCTCGCTCCGCCGGGGCGAGAAGGCGGGGGACAACCCCTGGGAGGCGCCCTCGCTCGAGTGGGCGACCTCATCGCCGCCGCACCACTACAACTTCGCCGTGGTGCCGACGGTGCGCAGCCGTTACCCGCTGTGGGACGAGGAAGCCAACGTCGTCGAGCCGCCACCGCTTCCCCCCCACGAGGAGCCGCACATGCCCTCGCCGTCCTACTGGCCGCTCATGCTCGCTTTCTCGATCGTGATGTTGGCCGTGGGGCTGCTCATCTGGCAGTGGCACGCGCTGATCGGCATCGGATTCATCGTCGTCATGATGGTGCTCGGACTGCGCAGCATCTACGGCTGGGTCTACGAGCCCCCGGCCGTCGAGGCCCCAGCAGCCGTCCACGCACACACATAAGCCAGGCACGCCCAGGCTGGGCGCAAGGACGCACCAGGAACGATGTACTTCGACACGACCGTAGACCCGCACCGGACCTCCACCGGGCTCAACAACCGCAAGATGCTCATGTGGGCCTTCTTGGGCTCCGACGTGCTCTTCTTCGGCACGCTCATCGCGACCCACCTCGTGTACCGGGGCCAGAGCCTGGTCGGGCACCAGGAAGACATCTTCAGCATCCCGATCACGTCCATCAGCACCTTCGTCCTGCTGATGAGCAGCCTGGCGATGGTCTTGGCGCTCTCCGGCATCCAGCGCGGCAACCTGCAGACCATGCGCTTGTGGATAGCGGTCACCGCCATCTTCGGGGCGATCTTCGTCGGCTTCCAGATGTTCGAGTTCCACGAGTTCGTCCAGGAGGGACTGACGCCGCGCACCAACCTCTTCGGCAGCACCTTCTTCACGATGACGGGCTTCCACGGGGCCCACGTGACCATCGGCGTCATCTGGCTCTGGTCGCTCTTCTTCGCGTCGTTCAAGTGGAAGGCCGGGACGGAGACGGCGCTGCACGTGGAGATCGCCGGACTGTACTGGCACTTCGTGGACATCGTGTGGGTCGTCATCTTCGGTATCGTCTACCTGGTGGGCGCCTACGGCGCCGAGGACCGGCTCCTCCCACCGGTCTCGGCCCTCGGGGGATAGGAGACGAGCATGGCCACGGAGCACATCGAGGCACACGAGGAGAGCCACCCCGGTCCGCGCCAGTATGTGATCATCGGCATCATCCTCGTCGTGATCACGGGGATCGAGGTGGGCCTCTTCTACATCGAGGCCAACGCCGCGCTCATCGTGTGGCTGCTGATACTGAGCTCCCTCGCGAAGTTCCTGATCGTCGTCGGCTTCTTCATGCACCTCAAGTTTGACGACCGCCGCTTCGCGCTCCTCTTCTTCTTCCCGTTGCTCATCATGGTGAGCCTCGTGGTCGTGCTGATGGCGCTGTTCTCCACCCTCACCCGCTAGCCGGATCATGCAAGCGCACGGCGGCTGGGACCTGGGACCGCAGTTCCTCGTCTGGAGCGCCGACCCGGCCGCGCTCGTCCTGATCCCCCTCGCGGCGCTGCTCTACGCACGCGGCCTCGCCTCGCTCGGCTCCCCCCGCCGCTTCCACGACGGCTGGCGCCCGCTGGCGTTCTACCTGGGGCTGGCATCCGCGCTCGCGGCGCTCGTCGGGCCCCTCGACCACCTCGCCGGCGAGCTATTCCTGGCGCACATGGTCCAGCACGTCGTGCTGATCCTGGTCGCCGTTCCGTTGGTCCTCCTCGGCGCTCCGGTGATCCCGATGATGCGGGGCGTGCCGCGGGTGGTGCGCCGCAACGCCCTGATCCCGCTGCTCAAGCTGCGCCCCGTGCGCGCAATGCTGCGGCTCATCTCGCAGCCACTGGTGGCCTGGTCGCTGTTCGTGGGGAGCTTCTTGGGATGGCACTTCGCACTCGCCTTCGAGACGGCGGCGACGAACGAGGCGGTGCACGTCCTCGAGCACGCCTCGTTCGCCATCGGTGCCTATCTGTTCTGGTGGAACATCATCGACCCACTGCCGCTCAAGGCGAACCTCACCTACCTGGCGCGCGTGCCGTACATCTTCATGACGGTCGTGCCTAACTTCATCCTCGGTGCCTTCCTGACCTTCGCGCCGGACGCGTGGTACGGGGTCTACGCGGCGAGCGCCTCGCGCTACGGCATGACGGGGCTGGAGGACCAGCAGCTCGCCGGCGTCATCATGTGGATCCCCGGCTCCTTCATCATCGGCACGGCGCTGGTCATCGACCTCGCGATGGCCGTGCGCCTCGAGCAGCGTGAGCAGCTCGCCCTCGAGGCGGGCCACAGCCCTGCACCCATGCGCCCGCGCCAGCCGCCAACCTCTGCAAGCCACGGCTGAGCGCTCGCCGGAACGCTCGGGCCATGCGGCAGCGAATGCCCATGCGGCGGCCACCCTTGCTTCCATCACCCCCCACCGGTCGTTTGCCGGATGGGGAGTGCAGAGGGGCGAGGCCCCTCTGCCGGGGGCACGGGGGTGTCCCCCGTACTTAGCTTCATCACCCCCTTCCTGGCGAGGAAGGGGGACGGGGGGATGGTCGAAAGCGCTGCCGAGCACGGAGGCCCGCACAACGGAGAACAGAGACCGTCTTCACCAATCGCAGGGGGAGTGCAGAGGGGCGAGGCCCCTATGCCGGGGGCACGGGGGTGTCCCCCGTACTTAGCTTCATCACCCCCTTCCTGGCGAGGAAGGGGGACGGGGGGATGGTCGAAAGCGCTGCCGAGCACGGAGGCCCGCACAGCGGCAAGTGGGCTGGCCAGGGCCCTAGGAGCGCGACTCCCGAAACACCCACAGCAGCGCGCCCACGTACGTCGGCGGCACGACGTATACGAGCCGCCGAAGCCCTGAGATCAGCCGGTCCTGATAGCTGCGTATCACCAGGAAGCCCATGCTCATCAGCACGATCGCCGCGCCCGCCGCCACGAAGTGCGAAGGCCCCATCTCGCCGAGCAGCGGCCCCTCCGTGTGGAAGAGGTCCGCTATCGGGATGACGAAGAGGTTGAACGCACAGCTACCGTAGATGTTGCCGATCACCAGGCCGTAGGACTTCCGGCGCGCCGCCGCGAACGTCACCGACGCCTCGGGCAGCGTCGTCACGACCGAGACCGCCAGCACGCCCATGAAGCTCGAGCCGAGGCCGGTCGCATTGCCGATGCCGACGGAGCTGCTCGCGAGCAGCGGCGCCGCGAAGAGGATCGCGAGCCCCGCCAGCCCGAAGCCGCCCCATGCGCGCAGCGCGCTCGCCGAAGACGCCGGCGCGTCGTCCGCCGCGGCGCCCGCCTTGCCGGCGTCGTAGACGAGCTTCATGCCGCCGATGTACGCGGCCGCGATGAGCAGCCCGCCCACGCTCGTCGGGCCGAGCGCGGCATCTCCCGTCGCGCCGACGGCGATCGCGATGATGGCGATCCCCACGGCAACCAGCACCAGCGTCTGCGTGGCCCGCCCCTGGCCGCTGAAGAGGTTCCTCGCGCCGAACACCATGCCGACGACCGCGATGGTGAACATGTTGATCATGTCGGCGCCGAAGACGTTGCCCAGCGCGAGGTCGGGCGCGTCCTCGATGACGATCGCGGAGATGTTCGTGATGAGCTCGGGCAGCGACGTCGCAACGCTCACCAAGATGGTGCCGACCCACAGCGCGCCCCAGCCGGTGATGTCCGCGATCTGGTCGCCGAAGCGCGCGAGCGCGACCCCCGCGATGACGACGACGACCGCGCTGCCGAGGAACACGGGAACGGAGAGGGCGAGGTTGTCCCAGGCGAGGTCCAAGGGCACCGCTCGGTGGGAGAAGATGGGGGAAACCCCGGTGGCTTCGGGGCCGGACGGAGGGTACCATAGGCGGCGGGAGCAAGGGGGGATCATCATGGATATCCAGGCGCTCAGGGCAACCGCCCAACAGCTCGTGGCGCCCGCGAAGGGCATCCTCGCGGCCGACGAGAGCACCGGTACCATGGCCCGGCGGCTCGAGTCCATCGGCGCGGAGAGCACCGAGGAGAACCGGCGCGACTACCGCGAGATGCTGTTCCGCACCGTCGGCGCGTCGGACTACGTGAGCGGCGTCATCCTCTACGACGAGACGATCCGGCAGAAGGCGGCGGACGGCACGCCGCTCGTCGAGGTGCTCCAGGCCCAGGGGGTCATCCCCGGCATCAAGGTGGACGCGGGTCTGACCGCGCTCCCCGGCGCCGAGGGCGAGCTGGCGACACAAGGGTTGGACGGCCTCCGTGAGCGGCTCGCGGAGTACCGCGAGCTCGGCGCACGCTTCACCAAGTGGCGCGCGCTCCTCAACGTCGGCCCCGCGATCCCCAGCAGCTATGCCATCGAGGTCGCAGCGCACGGGCTAGCCCGGTACGCAGCGCTCGCGCAGGAAGCCGGCCTCGTGCCCATCGTCGAGCCCGAGGTTCTCATGGACGGCGGCCACGACGTCGAGCGCTGCGAGGAGGCCACGGAGGCCCTGCTGCGCGAGGTGTTCCGCCAGCTCGCCGTCCAGCGCGTCGCGCTCGATGGCATGCTGCTCAAGCCCAATATGGTCGTCTCCGGCTCAAGCGCGCCCAACCGCGCAAGGGCTCAGGAGGTGGCGGAGCGGACCGTCGCGCTCTTCCTGCGCATCATCCCGCCGGCCATGCCCGGCGTCGTGTTCATGTCCGGCGGGCAGAGCGACGACGACGCGACGACGAACCTGCAAGCCATCGCGGTCGCCGGCGCCAAGGCCGAGGCTCCCTGGCAGCTCACGTACTCCTACGGCCGCGGCCTCCAGGCGCTGCCGCTGGCGACGTGGGCCGGTGAGTCGGCGAACGTCAAGAAGGCGCAGCGCGCCTTCCTGCACCGCTGCCGCGTCACGAGCGCGGCGCGCCAGGGCGCGTATGAGCCAGCGATGGAGAAGGAGCTAGCGGCGGTCTAGGCGCGCGTCAGAGCGCCCTTAGAGTGCGACCGTCACCGCGGCCGCCACGCGGCGCGCCTTCTCGCGGGCCTCCTCGATCGAGCCGCCGACCGCGAGCGCGACGCCCATGCGCCGGTGGCCCGAGAGCCCCGGCTTGCCGAACAGCCGCAAGCTCGTGCCCGGCTCGGCGAGCGCCGCATCCAGACCGCCGAAGCGCACCTCGTCCGACTCCCCGTCGACGACGATCGCGCACGACGCGGCGGGCCCGAGCTGCTCGATGGCCGGCACCGGCAGGCCGAGCACGGCGCGCACGTGCAGCGCGAACTCCGAGAGGTCCTGCGAGACGAGCGTCACCATCCCCGTGTCGTGCGGGCGCGGCGAGACCTCGCTGAAATACACGTCGCCGCCCTTGATGAACAGCTCCACGCCGAAGATCCCCGCGCCGCCCAGCGCGCCCGTCACCACCTCCGCCACCCGCTTGGCCTCGCCCAGCAGCTCGTCCGTCATCGGCTGCGGCTGCCACGACTCCCGGTAGTCGCCGTCGATCTGGAGGTGCCCGACCGGCTCGCAGAACGACGTGCCGCCGGCGTGGCGCACCGTCAGCAGCGTGATCTCGTAGTCGAAGTCGACGAACCCCTCGACGATGACCCGGCCCCCGCCGCCCCGCGCGTTCTCCATCGCGTTCGCCCAAGCCCCAGCGGCGCCGCCGGGGTCCCGCACGACGCTCTGGCCCCGCCCGGACGAGCTCATGACCGGCTTGACGACGCACGGCGTGCCGATGGCATCGACGGCCTCGCGGAACTCGTCCTCGCTGCCCGCGAAGCGGTACGCCGACGTGCGCAGGCCCAGCTCCTCGGCTGCCAGACGCCGGATGCCCTCGCGGTCCATCGTGAGCCGCACGGCCCGGGCCGTCGGGATGACGCGGAAGCCCTCGCGCTCGAGATCGACCAGCGTCGGCGTGGCGATGGCCTCGACCTCCGGCACGATCAGGTCGGGGCGCTCGTCCTCGATGACCCTGCGCAGGGCCGCCGCGTCCAGCATCGAGATCACGTGGGAGCGGTGCGCGACCTGCATGGCGGGGGCGTCGGCATAGCGGTCGACGGCAACGACCTCGACGCCCAGGCGCTGGGCCTCGATCGCGATCTCCTTGCCGAGCTCGCCGGAGCCGAGCAGCAGCATCCGCGTCGCCGAGGCCGTGAGCGGCGTGCCGATGCTCACCATCGGCTAGCCGTTCGTCGCGTACCGGATCTTGTCGAGCCGCTCGAAGTTGTGCGTGGCCTCGATCCACCGCGTGGTGCCCGAGCGCGAGCGCATCACCAGCGACTGCGTCTCCGCGCCGCCGCCGAAGAAGCGCACGCCACGGAGCAGCTCGCCGGTGCTGGCGCCCGTCGCCGCGAAGAACACGTCGTCGCCGCTCACGAGCTCCTCCGCCGGGTACACGTGCTCCAGGTCCAGGCCCGCGGCAGCAGCCGCCCTGCGCTCGTCGTCGTCGCGCGGCCAGGGCTTGCACTGGATCGCGCCGCCGACGCAGCGGAACGCCGCGGCCGTGAGCACGCCTTCGGTCGTGCCGCCGATGCCCATCAGCACGTCGACCTCGGAGCCGGGTAGCGCGGCCTGGATGCCGGCCGCGACGTCGCCGTCCGTGATGAGCTTCACCCGAGCGCCCGCCTCGCGTATGTCCTTGAGCAGCTGGGCGTGCCGCGGACGGTCCAGCACCACGACCGTCACCTCCGCCATCTTGCGCCCCAGCGCCTTGGCGACGGCCGCCAGGTTGTCCTTCACCGGCGCCGTTATGTCGATGGCGTCCTTGGCGTCGGGGCCGACCGCGATCTTGTCCATGTAGAAGACCGCGCCGGGCACGTGCATCGTCCCCTGCGCGGACATCGCGATCACCGCGATCGCGCCGGGGAGGCCCTTCGAGAGCAGCGTCGTGCCGTCGATGGGGTCGACCGCGATGTCGACCGCGGGCGAGGAGCCGTCGCCGATGCGCTCGCCGACGTAGAGCATGGGCGCCTCGTCCTTCTCGCCCTCGCCGATCACGACGACCCCGTCCATGCTGATGCCGTCCAGCGTGTGCCGCATCGCGTCCACGGCCGCCTGATCGACCAGCTCCTTGTCGCCGAGCCCCATGTAGCGGGCCGCGGCGAGCGCCCCCGCCTCCGTCACGCGCACGAGCTCCATGGCCAGGTTGCGCTCGATAGGCTTGAACCTGCTCCGCTGCGACATGCGTGCTCCCCTCTCGCTGCTGGCCCGCCGATCAGGCGGTGGCCAGCCGATTCTACCCGCGGGGATGCTTCGCCGCACGGAGCGCTGTGCCGGTTCTTCATGAAGCCAATTGGGATTCCGGATACGGCCCCATGACCTCACAGCGGGTGGCGCCTCGTGTAGAGCCGGGAGCCTGCGGCCTTGGGAGCGGGAACCAATCGAACGCGATTTACGTCATTAGTAGATGAGGTGGCTTAGAACGACGTTATCAGAACTCAACATGGCTCGCGGCTGAACTACCACCACCGTTGTTGGCCCTTCTCGAAACGAGTCTGATTAGTTGAATATTGTTTGTCGCAGGAGGCACTTTAGTGCGGACGAAGCTACGACTGGTACGACAGTTGGCTCGGCGCGTGGGCCAGTCGATTAAAGATGGCAGGCTCGCCAATGGGATGACCCAGGCAGAGCTCGCAGCATCGGTCGGCGTCGAGTCGCAGACCGTCCAGCGCTGGGAGTGTGGTGCCCGTCTGCCGTCCGATGAATCGTTCACCGAGATGGAAACGGTGCTGGGGTTCAGCATCCAAGAAGTGCTTCTTGTGGCATTTGCTCCGCGAGCCCTCGAAGGAAGGGGCCTCACCGGACGACCAACGAAGCAGCACAGCGAACGTGTGGCGAGCTGATTGAAAAGGAGAGGATGATGAAAAATCGGATAAGTGTGCGAGGTGGAGTGCTGGTCGCAGCGGTCGTTTTCGCGACTGCAGTCATAGCCGTGGGCGCTCAGTCGCTGGAAGACCCCGACTCGTTAGAGCCGGTGCAATCTGCTGAGGAGTCACTGGCTACGGACCTTGCACTAGCCGCCGAGGCCAGGGGCTGGACGATTGAAGAGGCCGTGGCTGATTATAAGGCCGCGGCTGTTGTCGGGCGCATCGCTGAACAAGTAGCTGCGGAGAGGCCGGAGATCTTCGTTGGATCGGCGCTTGCGCTTGCACCGGGCGGAGCGCCGGCACTTCACATAAAGGGGCCTGCAGATCAATTCGTTCGCGATCTTGTCAACGGCGCCGAGATCGAAGTGAAGATCGTCGATGGGGAACCATTCTCGTTCAGCGAGCTCGAGGAGCGCCAGACCCGAGTCCACCGCGCGCTGGCGGCTCAGGGCTTCCGGTACATCGCCACCTCGTTCAGCTTCGGTGGACAGATAGAAGCTGAGGTGACGATGGAGCGAGGGTCGCCATCTAACGTGGACGAGATCCTGTCACGCCTTCCTAGCGATCTGCAAGCAAGCGTCAAGCTCACGGTGAGCGACGTCCCTGTCG
Organism: Chloroflexota bacterium; assembly: GCA_022561455.1. Taxonomy (GTDB): domain Bacteria; phylum Chloroflexota; class Dehalococcoidia; order Lucifugimonadales; family Australimonadaceae; genus JADFRC01. Next base: position 12,480 of record JADFRC010000033.1, read on the forward strand.
CTGTCCTTGAGCACGCATTCGGCGGGATGTGGGTGCGCGATGATGGGGTGAACGAATGTACTAGCGGGTGGGCGGTAGAAAATGCGTTCGGCACGACCGGCGTTACGACCGCTGGGCACTGTACCGGGGTTAATGAGATCGTTCAGCCCGGTACGGGGGGCGGTACGTGGGATCTAACCTTCCAGGGTCAGCACCGTGGTGACTACGGGGACATCGAGTGGCATACGACCACCCACGCAGAGCCCCCCAAGTTCTATGCATCAGAGACCGTGATCCGAAACGTATCAGCGATCGAGCCCGTGGGTAACATCACCTTGAATGAGACGGTTTGTGTGTACGGACGCGCCTCGAACAGTCGAGATTGCAGTCTTCAAGTGGAAAACGTGTCCGTTGAATGTACCTTCGACGGCATACTGACAAAGCGCCTGGTGCGGATGGACGGTGATACGCAGATCGGCGGCGATAGCGGTGGACCCTGGTACTTCGGGCAGACCGCCTATGGCGGACATGTGGGAAATTGCCCAGGGGGCGCAAGCGCTAGAGATGTGTTCAGTGTCGTCGATCTTATAGACGAGGCGCTCAATATCAATGTGCAGACGGAGTGAACGCCTTCGATCCACAGGCTGATCGTCGACGGAACCGCAGTGCCAATCAAACGAACCGAGCCCCACCACGCGCGGGGCTCGGGTTCGTTTGGCCGTGGTCGGCGGCCCGGGGGCGGGGCCAGACAGGAGGGGAAGTCATGGAGGCGCGGGACGCGTCGAAGCTCTGCTCTGAGCTGGTGCCGCCAGCCGGGGCTGAAGAGCCCGCGACAGTGCCGCTTGACCGTGGAATTGGGCCAAGCGAACGCTGCAAGCGGATACCCTGGGTTCTTTGCGCCGGGTGGCTTGCTTAAGCCCACAATGTGGTCCGTAGGAAAGGCTATGGTGAGCAGGCATATGCCCTCGGCGGGCTGACTTCGGGCGGTGGAGACAGGCCCTCGCCAGACCGGAGACAAGAGGCTGTGCTAGCCTCCCCCACATGCGCATCGCGCAAAGCACGAGCGTCTACCTGCCGGTCCCACCGCCGACGCACGGCGGCACCGAGCTCATGGTCCACTACCTCACCGAGGAGCTGGTGCGGCGCGGCCACGACGTCCATCTGTACGCAAGCGGCGACTCGAAGACGTCGGCGGTGCTCCACGCGGTCAACGAGCGCGCGACCCTCACGGACGCCGGCTCGACGGTCTACGTGGACAAGGAGCTGGAGACCCGCGGCGCCTTCGAGCTCTACGGCGACGCCGACTTCTACGACATCATCCACGCGCACTGGCCGACGCTCGCGCCCTACTTCGCCTCGACCACGAAGACGCCGACGCTCCTCACCTACCACTACATCGAGCGCGAGACGCACGACTACTACCGCGAGCACGTCCCGAACGTCCACCCGGTCTGCGTGAGCCACCGCCAGGCCGAGATGCTCGGCGAGCCCGACCTCCCGGTCGTCTACGACGGCCTCGACATGGACGCCGTCCCCTTCAACGACACCCCCGAGGACTACCTGGTGCTCGTGGCCCGCATGCTGCCGGCCAAGGGCATCGCCGACGCGATCCGCATCGCGGAGAGGGCGGGCGACCGTCTCGTCCTCATCGGGCCCGTCGCTCCCTACATCCCCTGGAGCCGCACCTACTACGACGAGCAGGTCCGGCCGCACGTCGACGGCGACCGCGTCGTCCACATCCACGAGGCGCCGAACACGCGCGTGCTGGAGCTCGTCTCGCGCGCCAAGGGCTTCCTCTTCCCGCTCCAGGGGGAGGAGCCGTTCGGGCTCGCGGTACTGGAGGCGATGGCCACCGGGACGCCCGTGATCACGATGCCGAGGGGGGCCATGCCCGAGCTCGTGGCCGAGGGCGTCTCCGGCTTCCTCGTCGAGTCAGACTTCGACGCCGTCAAGGCCATCGGCCGGCTCGGTTCCCTCGACCGCCGCCTCGTGCGCGGCCATGTCTCCGGGCGCTTCACCTACCAGCGGATGGTCGATGCCTACGAGTCCCTCTACCAGGGCATCGCCATCGACCCGCGCTAGGCACGGTGCCCTTGCTGGTAGACTCCAAGGCATCCCCGAGCGGAGGAGCCGAGTGACGACCCAAGAGGTCCCGGATTTCGTACCGCTGTGCAAGACGAGCGACCTGCGCCCCGGCGAGGGCCGCCAGTTCCGGCCGACCAGCGGCCGATGGCGGGCCAAGCCCATGGCTGTATTCAGCGAGAACGGAAACTACTACATCACGAACTTCATCTGTCCTCACATGGGGGGTCCGCTCAGCGAGGGCACGATTAAGGACGGAGTCATCGAGTGCCCGTGGCATGGCTGGACCTACTATGCGGCGACCGGCCTGCCCGACCACGAGGACGGCCACTCCATCGCTGTGTACGAGGCCAAGGTCGAGGGCGACCAGGTGATGGTCGGCGGCATCATCCGTCCGTCGGGGACGTAGCGCGAAGAAGACCATGCCAGAGGTCACGATCTCCCGGCGCTTCGATTTCTCCTCCTCCCACCGCTACTACCGCGAGGAGTGGAGCGAGGAGGAGAACACGCGCGTGTTCGGGCTCTGCGCGCTGCCCAACGGCCACGGCCACAACTACACGCTGGAGGTCTCGGTCTCCGGAGAGCCCGACCCGGACACCGGCATGGTCATGAACCTCGTCGATCTGAGGGGCGCGGTCGATGGGGTGCTCGAGCGGTTCGACCACAAGCACCTCAACCTGGACACGCCGTACTTCTCGGAGCGCATCCCGACCACCGAGAACCTCGCGACCGTCCTGTGGGACGAGGTCGCAGCCGCGCTGGCCGCCCGCCCCGGCATGCCGAGCGGCTGGAGGCTCGCCCGCGTCCGGCTGCACGAGACCGAGGACCTCTTCGTCGAATACTTCGGCGAGACCGCATGAGCACGCCGGTCGTCCACCTCTCGCGCCGCTACTCCTTCTCCGCCTCCCACCGGCTCTACACCGACCACCTCTCGCTTGCGGAGAACGAGGCGATCTTCGGCAAGTGCGCCAACCCGAACGGCCACGGCCACAACTACGGACTGACGGTCACGGTCGCGGGGCCGGTCGACGCGCCGACGGGGTACGTCATGCCGCTGGACGAGCTCGACGCCATCGTCCGCCGAAACGTGCTCGATGCCTACGACCACCGCTACCTCAACCTCGACGTCGAGGACTACCTCGACCTCGTGCCCACCGGCGAGAACATCGCCCGGCGCGTGTGGGAGCGGCTCGAAGGCGATCTCGGCGGCCTGCTGCGCCGGGTCGTCGTGGACGAGACGCGCAACAACCGCTTCGAGTACCCGGCGGTCTGATGGCGCCCTCGCTGCTCGCGGGCAAGACCGCCGTCGTCACCGGCGCCTCTTCCGGCATCGGCAAGGCGCTCACGCACGCCCTCGCCGCCGAAGGCGTCCGCGTCGCCATGGTCGGCCGCGACGCCGGCCGGCTCGAGCGCGCCGCGGCGGGACTCGGCGCCGAGGCCACCGCGGCATGGGCGTGCGACGTGCGGGACGACGCGCAGGTGCGCGAAACGGTCGCGGGCATCGAAGCGGCATGGGGACGCATCGACATCCTCGCCAACTGCGCGGGCGTCTACCTCGCCGCCGCGCTTCCAGAGCTCACGAACGAGCAGTGGGACGACCTCTGGCGGACCAACGTGAGCGGCACGCTGTTCCCAACCCGCGCGGTCCTGCCCGGCATGCTCGCGCGCAAGCACGGCTTCATCGTCGTGCTCTCCTCCGTCGCCGCCCACCGCAGCTTCGCGAACATGACGGGGTACGGCGCGACGAAGCATGCCGTCACCGGCTTCGCGCGGGCGCTCACGAACGAGGTGCGCCAGGACGGCGTGCGCGTCGTCACCGTCCTCGCGGGCCCCGTCGACACGCCGCTGTGGGACGGCAAACCCACGCCGCTCGAGCGCGCCGACATGCTCACGCCCGCCGAGGTCGCCCGTGCGATCGTCCACGCGATGACGGTCTCGGACACCCAGGTCCTCGAAGAGGTCCTGCTCCTGCCGCAGGCGGGCGTGTACCACTAGCAAGATTTAACCGGGCTGCAAGCAGACCTTACCCACCCCTCACACGGCCGACTGCACCCCACCACTGAGGCCGCCCCGCGCCCTCGGCTGTTTGCAGAGCCGGTCCGCCAGGTAGCCACTCAGGCGAGCACAGGACTACAATTACGCTGCGTTTGACCACCCACCGACGCCATAGGTCGGGCAAAGTCATTCTCGGCGGGGGACACATGACTCAACCACCAGCGGACGCACTCAAGACCGAAGTCGACCGTCTAACCGAAGACTTTCCAACCCAACCATTCCTTCTGTACGCCATGGGGCTGCGCCTCCGCACGATGGACTACCAAGAACTCGCCGCCGACAATCTAGTCGACGGCCCCGACGACAAGAAGATCGACTTCTTCCACTTGGACTTCGACACCGGTGTTGCCACCATCGCGCAGTCGTACCAGGCAGAGAACTGGGAACGGCCCGCCCCACCCGCTAACAAGGCAGCCGATCTTAATACTGCTGTTGCCTGGGCGCTCGAAAGCGATGTTGAGTCGATTCCGCGACCGGAGATCCAGGCCTACATCAAACAACTGCGCGACGGACTTCACGCGGGCGAGATTAGCCGGATCGATTTTTTTTACGTCCATAACCTCCACGCCTCCGTTCAGGTCGACGAGGAGCTCGCCACTGTCGAAGCGACGGCCCAAGCGCTCCTTGCGAAATATCCTGATGTAGCGGGTGGGCCTCCGACTGCGAGCGTCAGGCAGGCTAGCGCCCACACAGTTGACGAGTGGCGCGTGTCGCAGCACGCGAATATCACTGTCCACGATGATGTGGAACTCAAATCGACCGTAAAACCTCTGGAGATCGACACCCCCCAATGGCGCGCGGTCGTCGGATCGATCCCCGGCCCTCGACTCGTCGAATTACACGCCAGTATGGCGAAAATTTGTTCAGCGCTAATGTCCGCGATTATCTGGGGAGCCGGGTGAGTACCGGCAATATCAACCATCAGATCGAGGCAACAGCCCAAGAGGACCCTTCAAACTTCTGGGTATTCAACAATGGCATCACACTGCTCACCACCGCCGTGCATGTCGAGGGAAACACCATCACTCTCTCGGGAGTAGCCATCATCAACGGCGCTCAGACCACGGGCAGCCTAGCGAAGGCCGCGAGCCGAGGTAGTATCGGCAATGTCGAAATTCAGGTTCGAGTGATTCAGTGCAATGACCCCGACTTAGCCGCACTAGTGACCCGCTACAACAATACCCAGAATCCGATCAAAGCTTGGGAGCTTCGCGCCAGTGACCCCATCCAGAAGTCGATTCAGGCCGAATTTGACAAGTTGGGTATCACTTATCAACTCCGGCGCTCCGCACAACGACGACGCGCTACCGACGTGATCTACGATCGGCTCGGGCCTAATCTGAGCGCGTTCTATGGCGATCCCATCGCAGCCCACAAGAACAAGGCAGAACTGTTCGAGAACGAAGGCAAGTACCGCGGCCTATTCTCCGTAGAGTCCAGCGTTAGAAACCTGTTGTTTATTTATCGACTTGCCGACGCTGTGGCAGCAGCCAAGGCCGAACTGCGGGCACGCCTTGACCAAGGTGCCGCGAGTGACGATGACAAGAAGAAATACGAGTACTTCAGGTACGGCGCCTTCGCGTTCGCTGTAATGCACGCATGTGCCGAAGTACTTGGACTTTGGCTCGCCTCAAAGGATCCTAGATTCAAACGCGCGGTCACCTTCGCCGACGATACCCTGCTTGACCCAGAAGCCTCTCGAGCGTTGCTCGTGAAGCTTGTCGAAGCCGTCCTTGGGCCCATCCACGCCTATCTCAACTCGAAAGATGCGTACCAGGAATTGAAGACCCAAGCCGGGGTGGACGCCATGGTTGCTCACGCGAAGGAAATTGTTGAACAGGTGCGGGTGATGAAACCAGACAACTACGCTGAGGTCATGGATCAACTCGTACTATCGTAAACCCATCAGTGGCACACGTAAAAAGCGGACAAGCAGTTCGACTTAGGGCAAGCCCATCGGCAAGCGCGGACCCGATAAGAAGCCACGGAGGCGGCGGGAATGAGTGGTCGCCCCTCACTGCCCCCCAATGCGTAGAAGAGCAGCCGCGAGGGACGACCGCGGGGAGCTTACCAC
>JADFRC010000151.1:0-2043 GCA_022561455.1 Chloroflexota bacterium
CACGACGATCGGCCGGCGCATCAGCCTGAACCAGCGCCTGGTGGTCCGCGAGGCGATGGGCGGCATGTCGCTGGGGAGCATGATGCGCGTCGGGCGCTACGTCGTCCTCTTCGCCGTCGGCGCGCAGGTCGTCGGGTTCCTCGTGCTCTTCGGGCGGCTCGTGTTCAAGTACGACGCGCCCACGGCGGCGTGGCAGAGCCTCTTCCACACCATCTCCGCGTTCAACAACGCGGGCTTCGTGATCTTCCCCGATTCCGAGAGCCTCTCCGCCTTCCAGAGCGACCCCCTGGTGCTGTGGGCCATCGGCATCCTCATCGTGCTCGGCGCCATGAGCTTCCCCGTCGTGAACGAGCTGTACCACCGCCTCCACCCGAGCCGGTGGGCGCTGGACACGCGGCTGGTCGTCGTCGGGACGCTCGCACTCTGGATCATCGGAGGCATCGTGTTCGCGGCGTTCGAGACGACGAACGCCGGGACTTTGGGCGGCATGTCGGTCGTGGACAAGATCAGCAACGGCGCATTCCAGGCGCTCACGGCGCGCACGGCCGGCTTCAGCTCCGTCGACTTCGCCCAGACCACCGACGGCACCGACGCGGTCTACATGCTGCTCATGTTCGTCGGCGGCGCCTCGGGCTCGGTGGCCGGGGGCATCAAGATCAACACCGTGATGGTGCTGGTGGTCGTTGGCCTCGCGGCGATCCAGGGGCGCCCTCGGCCCGAAGTCTTCAAGCGCGAGGTCCCCTACGCGCAGGTCGCGCGGGCGATGGCGCTGCTCCTGCTGACCCTCACAGCGCTGCTCGGACTCATCGTCGCGCTCGCCACCACCGAGTCGGCCAAGATCGAAGCGGGGCTGTTCCGGTTCGCCGACGTGGCCTTCGAGGCCGTCTCGGCCTTCGGGACGACGGGGCTCTCGCGCGGCATCACGGCGGAGCTCTCTGACCCGGGCAAGATCGTCGTCACGCTCGCCATGTACCTGGGCCGGCTCGGCCCGCTCACCATCGCCCTCGGCCTCGCGCTGCACGAGCGGCGGGCCCCGTACCGGTACGCGACGGAACGCGTTAGAATCGGCTAGTCGGGAAGCCCGTCCTTGCCGGCTGGAGAGTCATGGCACACCAAGTAGCGGTGATCGGCATGGGTCGGTTCGGGATCAGCCTCGCCCGCGAGCTGTACCAGATCGGGCACGACGTCCTCGCCATCGACCGCGACGAGTCCCTCTCGCAGCAGATGATGGGCCAGGTGACGTACACCGTCACCGGCGATTCGACCTCCTCCGAGCTGCTGGAGGAGGCGGGAATCCGCAACTTCGACACGGCGGTCGTCGCCATCGGCACGGACATCCAATCAAGCGTGCTCACCACCGTGCTCCTCAAGCAGTTCGGACTCGCCCAGGTCATCGCACGGGCCACCAACGAGCTGCACGGCAAGACGCTCGAGGCCGTCGGCGCCGACCGCGTGGTCTACCCCGAGTACGAGACGGGACTCCGCACGGCCCACAGCCTGTTCCAGCGCAAGGTCGTCGAATACATGGAGCTCACGAGCGAGTTCGGGTTCGCCAAGATCAACGTCACGCGCGAGATGGCCGGGAAGACTTTGGAGCAGGCGGGCTTCGGCTCGGCCCGCGACAAGTACGGAGCGGCGGTCGTGGCCATCCGGCGCGGGCGCGAGCCCATCCTCTCGCCGTCGAAGGACGAGGTGATCCAGGAAGGCGACCAGCTCGTGCTTGCCGGGCCCGAGAATGTCCTCGAGCGCATGAGCCAGCGATAGCAGTGAGCGCCGGCAAGGGCCTCTCCCGCGTCCTCGTCCCCGTCAACGGGTCCGCGCTCGACGACGACATCGTGTCGCTGGCCTGCGAGATGGTCGACCACAAGAAGGGCACCGTCTGGGTCTTGTACGTGATCGAGGTGGCACGGACCTTCCCGCTGGACGCCGAGGTCCCGATCCAGACCGCACGCGGCGAGCAGGTGCTCCAGCACCTGGAGGCACTCGGGCGGTCCAAGAAGTGCAGGATCGATGGCGAGATACTCCAGGCCCGCGACGCCGGCC
>JADFRC010000151.1:2143-4133 GCA_022561455.1 Chloroflexota bacterium
CCGCTGGACGCCGAGGTCCCGATCCAGACCGCACGCGGCGAGCAGGTGCTCCAGCACCTGGAGGCACTCGGGCGGTCCAAGAAGTGCAGGATCGATGGCGAGATACTCCAGGCCCGCGACGCCGGCCCCGCCATCGTCCAAGAGGCCGTCGACCGTGACGCCGAGCTGCTGATCGCCGGCGTGGACTACCAGGAGCACTACGGCTCGCCCACGCTGGGTGAGCTCGTGCCGTACCTCCTGAAGCGCAGCCCCTGCCGCGTGCTCGTGTACCGCGGAGCGCAGCCGGCGCCGGTCCCGGCCTAGCGGACCGCCTATGGCAGCGAACATCCTCATCGTCGGCTGCGGGCGCCTCGGCGCCATGGTCGCCACCGCGCTCGTCGATCGCGGCGACTCAGTGACCATCATCGATACCGACGCCGAGAACTTCCGGCGGCTGGCCGAGCAGCCCGGCTTGAGCATGATCGTGGCCGACGGCACGTCGAACGAGGACCTGCGGCGGGCCGGCGTGGAGAGCGTGGACGTCTTCATCTCCCTGACCGCCCAGGACACGGTGAACGCGCTGGCCGCGCAGGCCGCGCAGCTCACGTTCGGCGTGAGCAAGGTCGTCTGCCGCATCAACGACCCCGTCCGGCGCGAGATGTACGAGGGCCTCGGCCTCCGCACCGTCAGTCCGTCGCAGGTGATGACCGACCTCGTCCTCGAAGCGGTGGAGCGCTAGCCGTGTACGTCATCGTCATCGGGTGTGGAAAGATCGGCTATCACCTCACGCGGGCGCTGCTCGCCAGCGGCAACGAGGTGGTCGTGATCGAGCGCGACGCCCGCCGCGCCGAGTCGGCCATCGAGGAGTTCGGCAGCATCGTCGTCGCGAGCGACGGCACCGAGCCCACGGTGCTCAGCGAAGCCGGGGCGAAGCGGTGCGACGTCCTCATCTCGACCACGGGAGCCGACGCGACGAACCTCGTCGCGTGCCAGGTCGGCAAGTGGTCGTTCGACATCGCGCAAGTGATCGCCGTCGTCACGGACCCCGACCACGTCCCGCTGTTCAAGACGCTCGGCGTCGACGTCGCGGTCAGCACCACCGAGCTCATCCTCTCCCACATGGAGGAGGAGCTCACCGGCGGCGGCGTCGTCCACCTCCTGCCGCTGCACGGCGCCACGGCCACCGTCGTCTCCGTCCGCGTGCCGCCGGGGTCTCCGGCGATCGGACAGGAGCTCTCGGCGCTCGCCACGCCCCCTGGCGCCACGCTTGCGGTGGTCATCGGCAAGGACGGCCAGCCACGGACCATCAGCAACGGGCTGCGTCTCGAAGCCGGCGACGAGGTCTTGGCCATCACGCCGCCGGAGCAGGAGGACGAGCTGTGGCGCGCCCTGACCGGAGGCGCCTGAGCATGCGCCTATCGTATCTCGGACCACCGGGCACGTTCTCGGAGGAGGCCGCCGTGCGCTTCGCACCGGACGCCGAGCTCGTGCCGTTCCCGACGATCACCGCCAGCGCCCTCGCGGTCCTCTCGGGCGACGCCGACGTGGCCGTCGCGCCGGTCGAGAACAGCCTCCAGGGCGCCGTGACGGAGACCCTCGACCTGCTGATCCACCGCGAGGGCCTGCACATCAGCCACGAGCTAGCGATCGACGTCGTCCACAACCTGATGGCGGCCCCCGGCGTGAAGGTGAGCGACGTCAAGCGCGTGTACTCGCACCCCCAAGCGCTCGGGCAGTGCGCTCGCTACCTCGCGGACCACCTGCCGGGCGCCGAGGCCACGGCCGCCATCAGCACCGCGGGCGCCGTGGAGCAGGCGATCGGCGCCGACGTCCCGTCCGCCGCCATCGCTCCTAGGCGCGCCGCCGATCTCTACGGCGCCACGCTGCTCGCGGAGGGCATACAGGACGACGACAGCAACATGACGCGCTTCGTGGTGCTCGCCACCGAAGACAGCGCCCCCACGGGCAACGACAAGACCTCGGTGTGCTTCTCCTTCGACGAGGACCGCTC
>JADFRC010000152.1 GCA_022561455.1 Chloroflexota bacterium
TGCCCCAGCCCGCCGAGATGTGCTCGCCCTTGAGCTTCGCGCGCTCCGCCGCCCGGCGCGCGATCTCCCGCTCCATGAGCCGGGACCGCAGGATCTTGAGCGCGACCTCCCTGTTCTGGAGCTGCGATCGCTCGTTCTGGCAGGAGACGACCAGGCCGCTGGGCAGGTGCGTGAGGCGGACGGCGGTCGAGTTCTTCTGCACGTGCTGCCCGCCCGCCCCGCTCGCCCGGAAGACGTCCATGTGGATGTCGTCCGGGTCGATCTGCACGTCGACGTCGCCCTCGGCCTCCGGCAGCACCTCCACGAGCGCGAAGGAGGTGTGGCGCGCGTGTGCGGCGTCATACGGCGAGAGCCGCACGAGCCGGTGCACGCCGCGCTCGGCCTTCGCGTAGCCGTAGGCGTGCGGGCCCGTGAGCTCGAGCGTCGCGCTCTTGATGCCCGCCTCCTCGCCGGGGGAGAGGTCGAGGATGACCGCCTTGTAGCCGCGGTGCTCCGCCCAGCGCGTGTACATGCGCACGAGCATCTCCGCCCAGTCCTGGGAGTCGGTGCCGCCGGCGCCGGCGTGGATCGCCACGAGGGCGCCACGGTGGTCGTGCTCGCCGGAGAGCACGAGCTCGAACTCGCGCTCCTCGGCCTCGGCGAACAGGACGGACGCCTCCTCCTCCAGGTCGGCGTGGATCGACGCGTCCCCGGACTCGATGGCGAGGTCGAAGAGCTCGACGGTGGACGTGATGCGCTGCGAGAGGCCCCGCCAGCCGCTGATGGTCTCGCGGAGCCGGGCGAGGTCGCGCATCGCCGCTTGGGCGCGGCGCGAGTCGTCCCAGAAGCCGGGTTCGGCGGCTAGCGCTTCGAGGCGCTCCGCCTCTGCTTCGCGTGTGGGGAGGTCAAAGCCGCACCATGATGTCGGCGACGTGCGCCGCCAACCGGGTGAGACGTTCTCGCAACTCTTCGATGGCGGCGCTCCGAGGTCGGGTTCCGGACGTGGCCGGACACTCCGATTGTACCACGGGCACCGCATGGTGGCCCCGCGCACGTGTATCGGAAGACCGGACGGATGGTCGGGGTGCCCGGATTCGAACCGGAGACCTCTTGCCCCCCAGGCAAGCGCGCTGACCGTGCTGCGCCACACCCCGCGACCCACATCCTATCAGCGGGCCCGGAGTGGAGGAAGCAGTGGAGGAAGCCCGTCGCGTGGCTTCGGAGAGCCCACGGCCGCCGCACTCCGCGATTCCGCTACGCGGCCGCGGGCACGCGGGCGCGCTTGAGCGAGCGGTGCACCGTGCGGGGGCTGACGCTGAAGCGCTCGGCCACCTGGAACACGCTCAAGCCCTCCTCGCGGTACGCGGCGAGGACCTCGTCGTCGCGGTTGTGCTGCTTGTACGCCTGGTACCAGGCGGGGTCGTCGTACTTGCACTGTGGCAGGGGGCACTGGAGGCACGAGAGCGCGACCTCGCAGCCGGTGTCGGCGTAGTGCATCAGCTCGGGCAGCCCGTCCAGGACAGGCTCGTGGCGCCGTCGTCGTGACCTGGCGTATGTGCGCATCTCCCTCATCTCCTTTCAGCTTCTCCGTGCTAATCGGCTGTCCTACGTTGGTTGGGTCGTCTCAGGACGCGAGCGCGGCCTCGCGCTCGGTAGCAACCGCGGCCGTGTGGTCCGGCGGACTCGCGAGGAGCAGCAGCCCTCGCAGGAAGCCCTCGTCGGCGGACGGCAGCTCGACGCTGACGTGCCCGCCCGCTGCGAACGCGGCGGACGCGCTTTCGATCTCGTGGCGCAGGATGCGGTATTCGGGCGAGCCGTCGGCGCGATAGAGACGGACGCGGCCGGTGTGCGCCGCGGCCATCAGGCCGAGGGCTTGTGCCGAGCCCTCGTGCTCCGCGCCGGTCGTCCACGCAACCCGCGGGCGCCCGAGCGCCCGGTCGAGCAGATAGCGCAGCTGGTTGGCCGCGGCTGGGCTCGCGCCGGGTGCGTCGGCGGCGATGCGCGTGCAGCCCCAGGTCTCGCCGACGACTTCGGCGATGCCTTGGGCCAGTGCTTGAGCGTCGGGGGCTTGGAGCCAGCGGTGCTCGATGACGCGCAGCGCTCCCGGTGCGTCCTCGGCGATCGTGACGACGGCCGTCGCGCCGTGCGCGGGAGCGTCCCAGCCGAGGCCGGCCTTGCCGAGCGTGGCTCTTTGCGGGAGCCGGGTGACGACGATTGAGGCGCGCGCCGGCACGCCGGGGGTCGGGGCGTGCCGGCGCGCATGGTCGCCGTCGAGCGCGCGTTGCTGCGCCTCTGGGACGAGTGGGCCGGTGGCCGGAACGGGGACGAGCGCGTAGCGGGCCTGAAACTCCGGGCTCGCCCCGCCGAGGCGGGCCATCGCGGCGCGGGCGCGCTCGCCGTAGCCGGGCAGCTCGTCCGCCGCCTGCTGCCACGGCACGCGGAAGTGGCGCCTGGGGAGCCCTGCGCTCTCCGAGCGGCGGTTGGCCTGCTTGCGCGCCTCGAACGCGGTCTCGCCGTTCCACGCGGTCCCGTAGAGGACCGTCGTCGCGCCGGATGCGGCGGCGAGCAGCTCGAGGTGGGCGAGCGTCGTGGGATCGAGCGCCTCGGCGTTCGTGACCTGGAGCAGCCCGAACGGGCCGTGGGCCTCCGCCGCCTCCTCGGGCGTGAGGAAGCAGACCTCCGCCCGGCCGAGCCGGACGCGGTTGCCGTAGACCCAGGTGAGCCCGCTGGCAGCCCCCGCGCGCAGGTGGCGTGCGAGGCGGTCGGCGTCGGGATGGCGGTGAGCGGGCCCGACGTGGAGGAGCCGGACGCTCTCGTTGACGTGCAGGCCGAGGAAGAGGACCTCTAATTGGGCCGCAACCTCGCGTGCGCCCGCGCCGCGGGCCATCTCGACGGTGATCGTGAGGCCACGCTCATGCAGCACGCTGTCGAGGACCGCGTGGGCGATCTCGGTCTGGTAGGGCGCTAGTTCTTGCATCGGAGTCAGCACATCCGTTCTAGAGTTGCGCCATAATAGAACGCCCGTTCTGGCATGTCAAGCCCAGATCGGAACGGATGTGCTGGGATTGGTGGAGGGCTGCTTCCGGCGCGGCCTCACTCGGGCCGAGGGGGCCGTCTAGCAGGCCGCGGCCAGCAGGAGCGCGTTGCGCGTGTCCGTGCTGGTGGGGTGTACGAGCTCGCCGCGCTCGATGTGGAGGCGCAGCGCGCCGTCCAGGAACGCCAGGATGCCGTCCGGGAGGCTCCGGAACGCGGCCTCGCGCACGCTCTCCTGGAACGGGTACATCGCGGCCTTGTGCGGGTCGAGCTTGTCGGCCAGGAACACGACCTGTCCCACGGGCGCGAGGTCCGCGTGCGCCGTCGTGTGCCAGCGCACGCCCTCGATGACGTCCCGGTCGTCGATCGCGCCGTCGGCATCGAGCCACGCGGCCCCCACGGGGCCGTGCAGCAGGACGGGCGCGTACCGCTCGACCGCGCTCACGCCCACGCCGAAGCGCTCCGCCTCCTCGATCAGCCGTGGGCCGGGGATGTGGCGTGCGACGTCGTGGGCGGCGGCGGTGAGCTCGGAGAGGTCGGCGTCCACGCCGTGCGCCTTGCCAAGCTCGCGCGCGATCTCGCGGACGCGGCCGACGTGCGCGCGCAGCCCGGCCGGCAGCGCGTCGAGCCGGGCTTGCAGCGTGGGTGGGAGCTCCAGAGTCATGGTGCCGAGGCCATCGGGCCGAGGGGCCGGCCGCCCAGGACGTGCAGGTGGAAGTGCGGCACCTCCTGGCCGGAGTCGGGGCCTTGATTCACGACGAGCCGGTAGCCGCCGGGGGCGAGTCCGGCCTGGCGCGCGAGCGCCGGCGCGACCTCGAAGCAGTGCGCGGCGGCGGCGGCCCCCTCGCCGGCCGCGTCGGCCAACGCCTCCACGTGGGCGTAGGGGATCAGCAGCAGGTGGACCGGCGCCTTGGGGTTGATGTCGCGGATGGCGAAGACCGTCGCGTCGTCGAACACCTTCTCGGACGGGATCTCTCCGCGCCCGATCTTGCAGAAGATGCAGGGTGTCTCCGGCGTGACGGGGGCTTGTCTCCACCTTCCAGCATCACCCTGCATCGCTGTCCAACCTCTCCTCTGCTCCCCCCGGCGCTTACGTGGGCTGCCGAGCACGC
>JADFRC010000034.1 GCA_022561455.1 Chloroflexota bacterium
CGTCGAGGTCGGCATCTTCATCGGCGTCTTCAGCGTGCTCGTCATCCTGTACGACCACCTCACGGAGCGGTTCACCGATGATTGAAGAGATCGCGGCACGCTTCCCGTACTGGGCCACGGCAGCGCTGATCGTGATTGGGCTGTACGGCATGATCGCCAAGCGGAGCCTCGTCAAGAAGCTCATCGGCATGAACATCATGCAGTCGGCCATCATCCTCTTCTTCATCGCGGGCAGCCTGCGCGAGGGCGCGTCGGTCCCCATCCTGTTCGAGGCGGGCCGGGGAGCGAGCGCGGAGGACTTCGTGAACCCGCTGCCCCACGTCCTCATGCTCACCGCGATCGTGGTGGGCGTGGCGATCACGGGCGTCGCGCTCGCCTTCTTGGTGCGCCTGCGCGAGGAGTTCGGCACGCTCGACGAGGAATCTCTGCTGGAGCAGGTGCGGCGATAGGCCAGCTGATGGACATGGGCCAGCTACCGATCCTGATCCCGCTGCCCCTCTTCGTGATGGCGCTGGTCGTCCCCTTGGCCGCCCTGGCGCGCCCTGGCGCCGCCTTCCCGCTGGCACTCGCCGCGGCCGCGGCGTCGGCGACGGCCTCCGCCCTCGCGCTCGCCGCCGTGCTGGACGGCGGTCCGATGTCCTATGCGCTGGGCGGCTGGGCACCGCCGCTGGGCATCGAGTACGTCGTCGACCACGTCGCCGCATACGTGAGCGTCGTCGTGACGAGCGTCTCGCTGCTCGTCATCGTCGGGACGCGCCGCTGGGCGGTGCGCGAGGCGGGCGACCGGCTCGGCCCCTTCTACGGGCTCGTCCTGCTGCTGCTCGCTGGGCTCCTGGGCATGGTGGTCACGGGAGACCTCTTCAACCTGTTCGTATTCCTGGAGATATCGTCGCTTGCGGCCTACGCGCTCGTGTTCATGGGCGGGCGCGCCGGGATGGTGGCCGGCTTCCGGTACCTGGTGCTCGGCACCATCGGCGGCGCGCTCTACCTGCTCGGCGTCGGCTTCGTGTACTTCGCCACCGGCACGCTCAACATGGCGGACGTCGCCCGGATACTTGAAGTGGACTCGTCCGGACGCGCGGTGCAGGCGGGCGCGGTGCTCATCTTCACGGGCCTCGGGATAAAGATGGCGCTCGTCCCGCTGCACCTGTGGCTGCCCGACGCCTACACGCACGCGCCGTCGTCCGTGAGCACGCTCATCGCGCCGGTCATGACGAAGGTCGGCGCGTACGCGATGCTGCGTATGTTCCTGAGCGTCTTCCCCGACGGCTATCTGCGCGACGCCGTCCCCGTCGCGGACGCGCTGCTCGTGCTCGGCCTCGCCGGCATCGTGCTCGGCTCCGTGGCCGCGATGGCGCAGACGGACCTGCGCCGCATGCTCGCGTACAGCAGCATCGCGAATCTCGCGATGATCGCTGTCGGGCTCGGCATCGGCACGCCGCTGGCGCTCGTCGCCGCGCTGCTGCACGTCATGAACCACGCCGTCATGAAGGCGGCGCTGTTCTCGGCCGTCGCGTCGGTGCGGCTCGCGACCGGCTCCTCGAGCGTCGGCGGCCTGGCGGGCCTCGGACGCCGCATGCCGCTGACGATGGCCGCGTTCACCCTCGGCGCCGTCTCGATGGTCGGCATCCCGCCGGCCGCGGGCTTCTTCAGCAAGTGGTACATGGCCCAGGCCGGTCTCCAGGACGGGCAGTGGCTCGTGGCGGTCGTGGTGCTGGGCAGCAGCCTGATGACGGCCGTGTACCTCTTCCGCGTGCTCGAGCGCGCGTACTTTGATCCCCCGAATGGGCATCCCCCAGACGGGCACCTGGGCCGCGCGCCGCTGGTGGCCGGCGCGGCGCCCGATGCGCCGGACGTGGGAGCGGCGGGCGAGTCCCCGGCCGACGTCGTCTTGCCGGCGCTGGCGCTCGGTGCGGCGACCATCGTCCTCGGCGTGCTCAACGTCGCGATCGTCACAAACGTCCTGGAGCCGGGCGTGTGACGCATTTCGCCGGCCTCTCCCCCCTGCCCGGGCTCGCCGTGGCCATCCCCCTCGTCGTCGCGCTGCTGGTCGCAGCGTCCGGACGGTGGCCGAACGTGCGGGACGCCTGGCCGATCGCCGGAGCGGCACTCCTCCTCGGCGTCGTGGCTGCGATGCTGGCCGATGCAGCCGACGGCGTGCCGCAGGCGACGATCCTGATCGAGGTCTCGCCGGGCATCTCGGCCGTCCTGGTCGCCGACGCGGCGGGCATCATGTTCGCGCTGCTGGCCTCGATGCTGTGGCTCGCGAGCTCCGTCTACACGATCGGGTACATGCGCGGCCTCGGCGAGGCGAACCAGACGCGGTTCTCAACCGCGTTCAGCCTGAGCATCGCGGCGACGATGGGCGTGGCCCTCGCCGGCAACCTGCTGACGTTCGTGCTCTTCTACGAGCTGCTGACGCTGGTGACGTACCCGCTGGTGGTTCACCGGCAGACGGACGAGTCGATCCGCGCAGGCCGCAAGTACCTGGCGTACACGCTCTCGGCCGGGCTCGTCCTGATCGGCGCCACGGCGTGGGTCCAGGTGCTCGGCATCGACGCTACGTTCACGGCCGGCGGCTTCCTGGGCGACGCCGGCCTCGGCAACGCCACGCGCTGGGGCCTCTTCGCCCTGCTCGCCACTGGCGTGAGTGTGAAAGCTGCCGTCATGCCGCTGCACAGCTGGCTGCCGTCCGCGATGGTCGCGCCGACGCCGGTGAGCGCGCTGCTGCACGCCGTCGCGGTCGTCAAGGCAGGCGTCTTCGGCATGGTGCGGGTGGTCGCGTTCGTGTTCGGGCCGGCCCTGCTCGCGGACATGGGCGCCTGGGTCGTGCTCGCGGTAGCTTCGGGCACCACGATGATCGTCGCGTCGGTCCTCGCGCTCCGGCACGACAACCTCAAGCGCCGCCTCGCCTACTCGACGATCAGCCACCTGTCCTACATCGTGCTCGGGGCCGCGGTGCTTGGGCCGATCGCACTCACCGGGGTACTCTTACACATCGTCGGACACGGCCTGACGAAGATCACGCTCTTCTTCTGCGCCGGGGCCATCCACGTGCGCACGCACAAGGAGAACGTCAGCGAGATGGACGGCATCGGCTGGGCGATGCCGCTGACCATGGGCGCGTTCGCCCTTGCCTCGCTCAGCCTGGCGGGCATCCCTCCCTTCGTGCTGTTCGTCTCGAAGGGCTACCTCGCCTGGGGTGCGGCGGACTCGGGCGTCGAAGTCTTCACCGTCCTCTACCTCCTCAGCGGCGTCTTGAGCGCGGCGTATCTCTTCCCCGTCGTCGTGCGCGCGTTCCGGGTCGGGCGGAACGTCGTGCGCCCGCGCTACGCCGAGGCCGACCTGCGCATGGTCGTCCCGCTCGTGCTCACGGCGGCCGGCGCGCTGGCGTGGGGCATCGAGCCCGACCTGGGCTTCCGCTTCCGCGAGCTGGCGGAGAGCGCCGCGCACGCTGTCTTCCCCGAGGCGGGGGCCATCGTGGAAGATGAGACGGCGAGCCTGGTCCACAGGCTGGAGCTCCTGACCGCCGCCGGGATCGGCATCCTCACGGCCGCCGGCATCGGCATATGGCTGCTCCGGGACCGCCTCGGCGAGCATGCGGGCCTGACGCTCGGCACCGACTGGGCCTACCGCCAGGTCCGGCTCTTCGTCCAAGCGCCGGTCGAGGCCGTGTTCACGGCGGCCGAGCGAGCGACGAGCGCCGTCACCGCGCGCGTCGTGGCGCTGGCGAGCGGGCCGAGCGAGGAGTGGGCCAGCGTGGTGGGCCGGCCGCCGCTCGGCGTGGCGCTCGCGGCCGTGCTCCTGACGTTCGGCGTGGTGGTCGTGATCGCGGCCGCGAGGAGTGGATAGATGGCCGTCGGCATCTTCGGCCTGCCGCAGGCGGGCAAGACGACGATCTTTAACGCGGCCACCCGAGGGGCCGCTGGACGCTCGGGCCGCGCCGGGCCGAACCTCGGCGTGGTCAAGGTGCCCGACGCCCGCCTCGGCGTGCTCGCCGAGATGGACCACCCCAAGCGCATCGTCCACGCGGAGATCGAGTACCTCGACGTGCCCGCCCCGGCCGGGGGCGCCGAGGGGCCCAAGGGCATCAGCGCGGAGTACCTGAACGTCCTGGGCGGCTGCGAAGCGCTGCTGATGGTCGCCCGCGCCTTCAGCGACCCAGCGGTCGCGCACGTCACGGGCTCCGTCGACCCGTACCGGGACGCCGCGAGCCTCGAATTGGAGCTGATCCTGTCCGACATCGGCGTGCTCGAGCGGCGCGAGGAGCGCGTCGAGTCGCAGCTGCGCACGGCGAAGACGCTCGACCGCGACGGGCTCCGCAAGGAGATCGCGCTGCTCGCCTCGATACGGGAGTCGTTGGAAGCCGAGGTGCCGGTGCGCGCACAAGCGCTCCCCAAGGAGGCGGCCCCGTTCCTCCGGAATTTCGCGCTGCTGAGCGCCAAGCCGCTGATGATCGTCTTCAACATCGACGAGGACGACGTCGGCCGCACGGCCGAGATCGAGGCCGAGATGGCCGAGCGGCTCGGGCGTCCGAACGCGGCGACCGCGGCGGTCAGTGGCAAGCTCGAGACGGAGCTTGCGGAGATGTCGCCGGAGGACGAGGCCGAGTTCCGCGAGTCCCTCGGCGCCGGAGAGCCGGGGCTCGACCGCACGGCGGTGCTGTGCTACGGGGTGCTCGGCCTGATCGCGTTCCTCACGACCGGCCCCGACGAGACGCGCGCATGGGCGATCCGCGACGGCACGACGGCGCTGGAGGCGGCGGGCAAGATACACACGGACATCCAACGCGGCTTCATCCGCGCCGAGGTCGTGGCCTACGACGACCTGGTCCGCGCGGGCGGCCTGCCGGAGGCGCGCAAGCAGGCCACGCTGCGCTCGGAGGGCAAGGGCTACGTCATGCGCGACGGCGACGTCGTGAACTTCCTGTTCAACGTGTGAGGCAGAGTCCCCCGCCCCATGTAGGGGCGCACGGCGTGCGCCCGCTCGGGGCGGGGGGCAGGGCGCACGCCGTGCGCCCCTACAACGCCGGACGGCCCTGGCCAAGGCGATCCTATAATGGCGTCGTGAGCACGCCGCTAGCCCTCTACGTCCACATCCCCTTCTGCGAGACGAAGTGCCCGTACTGCGACTTCAACACGTACGCGGCCATCGAGCCGCTCATGCCCGCCTACGTCGGCGCGCTGACCCACGAGATCGCGGCGTGGGGCGCCTGGCTCGGACGCCCGCCGCTCGCCAGCGTCTTCTTCGGCGGGGGCACGCCGTCCTACCTCCCTGCGCCCCACCTCGCCAAGCTGACCGAGGCCATTCGGGCTGCGTTCGAATGGCCTGACGCGATCGAAACGACGGCCGAGGCGAACCCCGGCGACTGCACGCCCGAGCAGCTAAGAGCCATGCGGGCCGCCGGCTTCGACCGCCTGAGTGTCGGCGTGCAATCGTTCGACGACGGCGAGCTTCGGCTGCTCGGCCGGCGGCACTCGGCCAGCGACGCCCGCGCGGCCGTGCGGGGTGCCCGCGCGGCCGGGTTCGCGAACTTGAGCATCGACCTGATGCTCGGCCTGCCTGGACAGCCGCTCGATGCGTGGGCGCGCTCGATCGACGAGGCCGCCGCGCTCGACGTGGACCACGTCTCGGTCTATGCGCTGACGCTCGAGGGCGGCACGCCGATGGAGGCCGACGTGGCCCGCGGCACGCTGCCCGAGCCCGACGCCGACCTCGCGGCCGACATGTACCTGCTCGCGCAGGAGCGCCTGGGCGCGGCGGGCTTCGAGCAATACGAGATCTCGAACTGGGCGAAGCCGGACATGCAGAGCCGCCACAACCTCGCGTACTGGGAGGGCCGGCCATACCTGGGCGTCGGGCCGGGCGCGCACTCGCACCTGCTCGGCGACGCGCTGGGGCCGCACGGCGTCCGCTTCGCCAACCTGCGCTCGCCGCGCACCTACATCGAGCGCGTCTCCGCGTGGGAGCCGGCGGGCGTCGTCTCCGCGAGTGCCCTGGCGAGCGCGGGCGCCGTCGAGACGGCCGATGCGCTCTCGGAGGCGACGGCGGCGGGCGAGACGATGATGATGGGCCTGCGCCTCAACGAAGGCGTGTCGGACGCCGCGTTCCGGGATCGCTTCGGGGCGGGCATCGCGGAGCGCTTCCCCGGCCCCGTCGCCGAGTGCCTGAGCTTGAGGCTGCTGGAATGGAGCGGCGGCCGCCTCCGCCTCACCGAGCCCGGACGGCTGCTCGGGAACGAGGCGTTCGGCCGTTTCGTCGCGGCGGCATCTGAAGCTTCGAGTGGCGCGGGCCGCGCTTAGCCAACGTCCACGCGTTATGGAACAATGAGGCGGTCCGCGAGGAGCACGCCATGCACCAGCTCGTCCTGCTACGCCACGGCCAGAGCACCTGGAACCTCGAGAACCGCTTCACCGGCTGGGTCGACGTCGACCTGAGCGAGACCGGCGTCCGCGAGGCCCGCGCGGCCGGCGCGCTGCTCCAGGCCGAGGGCTTCGTCTTCGACGTGGCGTTCACGTCGGTGCTCAAGCGCGCCATCAGGACGCTGTGGCTCGTGCTCGACGAGATGGACCTGATGTGGGTCCCGGTCGAGCGCTCCTGGCGGCTGAACGAGCGCCACTACGGCGCGCTCCAGGGCCTCGACAAGGCGGAGACGGCCGCGAAGCACGGCGACGAGCAGGTCGCGATCTGGCGCCGCAGCTTCGATGTACCGCCGCCCGCCATCGAGCCCGGCGGCGAGCGCGACCCACGCTACGCCGCCCTCGCCGAGCGCGACCTGCCGCTTGCCGAGTCGCTCAAGGACACCGGCGAGCGCTTCCTGCCCTACTGGAAAGAGACCATCGCTCCGGCCGTCCGCTCCGGCAAGCGCGTGCTCATCGCGGCCCACGGCAACAGCTTGCGGGCGCTCGTGAAGCACCTCGACTCGGTCTCGGACTCAGACATCGTCGAGCTGAACATACCCACGGGCGCGCCGCTGGTGTACGACCTCGACGACGACCTCAAGCCGACGGGCCACCGCTACTTGGGCGACCCGGACGCCATCGCGGCGGCCACGGCCGCGGTCGCCGCGCAGGGCAAGGCCAAGCCTTGAGCCTGCGCGCGCTGTCTTGGAACGTCAACGGCCTGCGCGCCATCCACCGCCACGGCGACTTCCCCGGCTGGCTCACGTCCGAGTCCCCGGACATCCTGTGCATCCAGGAGACGAAGTCGATGGTCGAGCAGCTCGTCCCGGAGCTGCAGCGCATCGACGGCTACCACGCCTACTTCGCATCGGCCGAGCGCAAGGGCTACTCCGGCGTCGCCATCTACACGAAGCAGGAGCCGGTCGACGTCACGACCGGCCTCGGCATCCCGGAGTTCGACAGCGAGGGCCGCGTGCTGATCGCCGAGTACCCCGGTTTCGTGCTGATGAACATCTACTACCCGAACGGGAGGATGTCGCCCGAGCGGCTCGACTACAAGATGCGCTTCTACGACGCCTTCTTGGCGTTCGCCGACGGCCTGACCGCCGCGGGGCAGCAGCTCGTGGTCTGCGGCGACGTCAACACGGCGCACCGCGAGATCGACATCGCACGGCCCAAGGAGAACGCGAAGATATCCGGGTTCATGCCCCAGGAGCGCGCCTGGATCGACACGTTCATCTCCCACGGCTTCGTGGACACCTTCCGGATGTTCAACGACGAGGCCGAGCAGTACTCGTACTGGGACATGAAGTCGCGGGCGCGGGAGCGGAACGTCGGCTGGCGGATCGACTACTTCTTCGTCAGCGAAGGCTTACGCAGCCGCGTGAAGGACGCGTGGATCATGCCCGAGGTGCAAGGCTCCGACCACTGTCCGGTCGGCATCGAGCTGGACGTGTCAGGATGACACTGGTTGACACAGCATGGGCCCGCGCCCGCCCAATCCCTGTCATTCTGAGGAGTCCTTCCCACCAGGGAAGGGCGACGTGAGAATCTCTCGGGGAGCGGTGTGAGAGATTCCTCGCCCTTCCGGGGAAGGACTCGGAATGACAGTGAACCCGGCTAGCCGGCCTTGGCGAGGATGTTCAGCGCGGCGCCGGCCTTGAACCACTCCAGCTGCTCCGCGCTCAGCGTGTGGTCGAGGACGAGGGAGTCCGACGAGCCATCGGCGTGGTGCAGCGTCGCGCTCACCTGCGAGCCGGGCGCCAGGCCTGCGAGGCCGGTGATGCTGATCGTGTCCGTCTCCAGCACCCGGTCGTAGTCGTCGGGGTCGGCGAAGGTCAGCGCCAGCACGCCCTGCTTCTTGAGGTTCGTCTCGGCGATGCGCGCGAAGCTGCGCGTGATGATGGCCCGGCAGCCGAGCAGCCGCGGCGACATCGCGGCGTGCTCGCGGCTCGAGCCCTCGCCGTAGTTGCGGTCGCCGATGGCGACCCAGCCGAGGCCGTGGTCGCCGTAGTAGCGGGCGGTCTTCGGGAAGGGGCCACGCTCGTTGGTGGCCTGGTTCAGCCCCTCGCCGATCTCGCCGGTGTACGCATTGACCGCTCCCGAGAAGGTGTTGTCCGAGAGCAGGTTGAGATGGCCGCGGAAGCGGAGCCAGGGCCCCGCCGGCGAGATGTGGTCGGTCGTGCACTTGCCCTTCGCCTTGACGAGGATCTGGAGGCCATCGAGGTCGTTGCCGTCCCACGCGGGGAAGGGCGTGAGCAGCTGGAGGCGGTCGCTCTTCGGGTCGACGTCGATCACGACCGAGCTGCCGTCCTCGGCGGGCGGCTCGTACCCGTAGCCCCGGTTCGCGAAGCCGCCGGGCGGCACCTCGGGCGCCGCGGCCGGCGCGACGAGCTTGAAGGGCTTGCCGTCGGCGCCCTCCAACGAGTCGGTGAGTGGGTTGAACGACAGCTTCCCCGCAAGCCCGAAGGCCATGACGATCTCCGGGCTCCCGATGAAGTTCATCGTGCTCGGGTTGGCGTCGTTACGCGCGGGGAAGTTGCGGTTGAAGGTCGTGACGATGGTGTTGACGTCGCCCTTCTTGAACGCCGGGCGCCGCCACTGGCCGATGCAGGGCCCGCAGGCATTCGCCAGCACGACCGCGCCGACCCCCTCGAGGTCCGCCATCTGACCGTCGCGCTGGATCGTCGCGTGGACCGCCTCGGAGCCCGGCGTCACCAGCAGCTGCGTCGCGGCCTTGTGCCCGTGCGCCTGCGCCTGGCGCGCGACGTCCGCGGCGCGGGAGACGTCCTCGTAGGAGGAGTTCGTGCAGCTCCCGATCAGCGCGGCGGAGATGTCGTCCGGGTACCCCTCCTTGGCGACGGCGGCGGCGACCTCCGCGATGGGGCGCGCCAGGTCCGGGGTGTGCGGGCCGACGAGGTGCGGCTCGAGCGTGCTCAGGTCGATCTCGACGATGCGGTCGAAGTACTTCTCCGGGTCGCGCTCCACCTCCGGGTCGGCCTTCAGCAGGTCGCGGTGGGCGTCGGCGAGGTCCGCGAGCTCGGCGCGCTCGGAGGCGCGCAGGTAGGTCGCCATCCGCTCGTCGTAAGGGAACAGCGACGTCGTCGCGCCGAGCTCCGCGCCCATGTTGCAGATCGTCGCCTTGCCGGTGGCGCTGATGGAGGAGGTGCCGGGCCCGAAGTACTCGACGATGGCGTTCGTGCCGCCGGACACGGTGAGGATGCCGGCCAGCTTCAGGATGACGTCCTTGGGCGCGGTCCAGCCGGTGAGCGCCCCCGTCAGCCGCACGCCGATGAGCGTGGGATAGAGCACCTCCCACGGGAAGCCGGCCATGGCGTCGACGGCATCCGCGCCGCCCACGCCCACGGCGACCGTGCCGAGGCCCGCGGCGTTCGGCGTGTGCGAGTCGGTGCCGATCAGCAGGCAGCCGGGGAAGGCGTAGTTCTCGAGCACGACCTGGTGGATGATGCCGGAGCCCGGCTTCCAGAAGCCCATCCCGTACTTGTTGGAGGTCGCGCGCAGGAAGTCGAAGACCTCCTTGTTCTCCACGAGCGCCTCGCTGGTGTCGGACTCGGCGCCGACCCGTGCCTGGATCA
The DNA here is from genome assembly GCA_022561455.1 of Chloroflexota bacterium. Classification (GTDB taxonomy): domain Bacteria; phylum Chloroflexota; class Dehalococcoidia; order Lucifugimonadales; family Australimonadaceae; genus JADFRC01. The sequence goes on from JADFRC010000034.1 coordinate 9,998, forward strand.
GGTGGTCGCAGTGCACGGTCGTCGGGACGGCGGTTCTCGCACGCCCCGCCTGCATGAACTGGAGGATGGCCATCTGCCCAGTCACGTCCTGGAGCGCCACGCGGTCCGGCCGCAACGCGATGTAGCTCACGCCCGGCTCGAGCTCGGCCTTCTCGGGGTCGTCCAGGTGGCCGAGTAGGACCTTCTCGGCGTAGGTCATCGGCCTGCCAAGGCGGCGTCTTACGACCTGTAAGCGCTCCTCGATCTTGGCATAGACGTCCGCGACGAAAGCAGGGGTCGAGTCCACAAGCGGGGCTGGCATCAGCGGTCTCCCTCCGGTAGGCAAGTGCGGCCCGCATGGGCGCCACGGGCACGCGGCCCAAGCGTACCACAAGGGCACAGCCCTTGACCCTTCAGGGGTAGGGCCGCCGGTGGACTCGTTGCGTTGTCATGCAGAGCGAGGCGAAGGATCTCGCCGGCTCTCCGCGCTCCACGACAGCGCGGTCGTCTCGGGAGGACGGCAGCCCCTCCCCCGTTCGTCCTGAGGCTCTCGAAGGACGAGAGAGGGCTTGCACATGAGGCGGTCGCCTTGGGCGAGCGCTCGTCCGTACTTCGACGGGCTCAGCACGAACGGGGGGGCAGACTTGCGGTCGGCACCGGAGTGCGTGGGCCAAGGGCTGTGCCGTTCCCCTGGTATGCTCGGTCTGCCATGTATGTCATCGGCACCGCGGGCCACGTCGACCACGGCAAGTCCACCCTCGTCCAGGCCATGACCGGCATCGATCCGGACCGCCTCGAGGAGGAGAAGCGCCGCGGCATGACCATCGACTTGGGCTTCGCCTGGCTCACGCTGCCCAGCGGCCGCGAGGTCAGCATCGTCGACGTGCCGGGCCACGAGCGCTTCATCAAGAACATGCTCGCCGGCGTCGGCGGCATCGACCTCGCGCTGCTCGTCGTGGCCGCCGACGAGTCCGTTATGCCGCAGACGCGGGAGCACCTCGCTATCTTGGACCTGCTCGGGGTCAGTCACGGGTTGGTTGTCATCACCAAGAAGGACCTGGTCGACGACGACCTGCTCGGGCTCGTGCAGCTCGAGGTCGAGGATGTCTTGAAAGGCACCTCGCTCGAAGCCTCGATCGTGCTCAGCGTTTCGGCCACGACGGGCGAGGGTTTGCCGGAGCTGCTGACGGCGATCGACGGGGCGCTCGATTCGACGGAGCAACGGCGCGACCTCGGCCGCCCCCGGCTGCCGGTGGACCGCTCGTTCACGATCTCCGGCTTCGGGACGGTCGTGACGGGCACGCTGGTGGACGGCTCGCTCCAGATCGGGCAGGAGGTCGAGATCGTGCCCAGCGGGCGCCGCAGCCGCATCCGCGGGCTGCAATCGCACCGCAAGAAGCTGGAGGCCGCCGCACCGGGCAGCCGGGTCGCCGTGAACCTGACGGGCATCGCGTCCGACGAGGTGGTGCGCGGCGAGGTGGTGACGACGCCGGGCTGGCTCCGCGCGACGCACGCGGTGGACGCGCGCCTGCGGCTGCTGCACGACGCCCCGCACGGCATCAAGCACAACTACCCGCTGACCTTCCACGCCTTCGCGGCCGAGACGCCGGCCAAGGTGCGGCTGCTCGACCGCGACCTGCTGGAGCCGGGCGGCGAGGCGTGGGCGCAGATCTGGCTGGAGCACCCCGTCGCGCTGGCCCGGGGCGACCGGTTCGTCGTGCGCTCGCCGGACGCGACCCTCGGCGGCGGCACGGTCGTGGAGGTGGACGCGAAGCGGCACCGGCGGAACCACGCCCCCACGCTCGAGCGGCTGGAGCGCCTCGCGCTCGGCAGTCCGACGGCCCAATTGCTGACCGCGCTGGAGTCGCGCGAGCCCGCCGACGCGCGGGCGCTGGCCCAGCGCGCCAACGTCTCGGAGCAAGAGGCAGTCGCCCTCGCCCGGCAGGCGGTCGAGGAAGGCTCCGTGGTGGCCCTGGAGAGCGCGGTAGGACCGGCGACGCAGCTCTACACCACCGCCGGCTGGAACCGGCTATCGGCCAAGGCCCGCCAGGCGCTCGGCGCCTACCACGAGCAGCACCCGCTGCGCCTCGGCATGACGCGCGAGGAGCTCCGGAGCCGCCTGGGCCTGAAGGGCGCGGTCGCCCAGCTCGTGCTGAGCGAGCTTTCGAGCGGTGGGGCCGTGGTCGACGAGTCCGGCACGCTGCGCCTGCCCGGCCACGAGGTCGGCGTGAGCGCCGAGCAGCAGCGCCGGATGGACGACTACGTGGCGGCGCTCGCGGCCGAGCCGTTCCCGGCGCAGCAGCCGCCGATCACGCCAGAGCTATTGGCACTGCTCGTCGACCAGCGCCGCGTGGTGCGCGCCACCGACGGCATCGCGTTCGACGCTCCGACCTACGACGCGCTCGCGAAGCGCATCACGGAGCATCTGCGCGAGCACGGCAAGGTGACGGTCGCCGAGGTGCGGGATATGTTCGGCACCTCCCGCAAGTACGCGCTGGCGGTGCTGGAGCACCTGGACGAGGAGCACGTGACGCGGCGCGTCGGCGACGAGCGCGTGCTGCTCGGGGGCTAGCGGCCGGTTGAACGAATCGCCTCCCCCGATGGGGCTTCGCCTCAAGACCTCAGTTGATCGCTGCGAGAGCGTCGGCGCTCCACGACCGTTCCGACCATCCCTCCGTCCCCCTTCCTGGCCAGGAAGGGGGTGGTTAAGCCAGATACGGGGGACATCCCCGTGCCCCCGGCAGAGGGGCTCTGCCTCTCTGCACTCCCCTCTGGTGCATGAAACGAGCCCCGAGGCAAGACCCTGCCAGGAATGGAACTCGCGGCCCTTTACCCGTTCGTCCTGAGGCTCTCGAAGGGCGGACCCACGGCTTGCGGGCGAACCTGCGTCCGTGGTTCGAGAGCCTCACCACGAACGGGATCGAGTGACGCGACGAACGGGACGTCGCTTTATCAGAGCGGAGGCTTAGCGCTGCCCCGGCCGCGGAGCGCGGGGCGTGCGATGATGGGCGCGCCATGGCCCTAGACCTCTCGAAGACCATCACCCAGCTCGAGGAGCTCACACGCCACATGAGCGGCCAGCGCGACGCTCATGCGGCGGCGCTTGCGGCCGCGCTGGCGCACCTGGCCTCCGCCGACCCGGACGAGGTCGAGGCGCGCCGGCGGGCGGGGCAGGTGACGTGGCTCGCGGCCGGTCTCGATCCTTCGACGGGCTCAGGACAGGCTCTGCTCGCGGGGGCCGTCGCGCCCGCGCCGCTGCCGCCGGACCACGCCGTGGTCGCGGTCGACGGCTCGCACATCGACGTGGACCGCCACTCCCCGGTGCGGTGCTACCTCGTCAACATCGGCTACGTCAGCCTGCGGTACGGCGAGCTGCCGGACGCCGCGCTCTGGAATACGCCCCGCCTGTTCGCATCCGACGACGACCTCGCGCTCCGCGGGCCTCAGGGGAACCGCGAGCAGGCGGTCGAGGGGCCGGTCCTCGGCATGCTGCGCGCCGTGATGGAGATCGAGGCGCTGGCCGACCTGGTCGAGGCCGTGCCCGCCGGGCTGCCCGTCCTCGCGCTGCTGGACGGCTCGCTGATCCTGTGGGGGCTGAGCGGCAGCGGCTACCCCGACTTCGTGCGCACGGCGCTGATCGACGACCGGCTGCTGCCCGCGCTCGACCGGCTGCGCACGCTCGCCGCGGAGCGCACGCTCGCGGTGGCCAGCCACGTCAGCCTGCCGCGGAGCACGGACGTCGTGAGCGCGCTGCGCATCGCGCCGGAGGTCTGCCGCTGGGAGGCAGTGAACTGCGACCGCAACTGCGGCGCACTGAGACGCGGCGAGCGCAACTGCGACGTGGTCGCGGGCGTGACCGACGCGCAGCTCTTCGCCGAGGCGCTGCGCCCGGGCGAGCGCTCGCCGCTCTACCGCACCACGTCCTCGATCGTCGAAGAGCACTACGGCCCGCACCAGGTGCGTTTCTTCTACGTGCACCTGGGCGAGGAGATAGCGCGCATCGAGCTGCCGCAGTGGGTGGGAGACGAGGCGCTCGACCTCGCGCACGGGGCGCTGCTGGCGCAGGCGGCGAAGGGCCACGGCTACCCGCTGGCGCTCCAAGAAGCGCACGAGCAGGCGGTGGTGAGCACGAGCGACCGCACGCACTTCGCGCAGCTCGTGGACGAGCTGCTGGCGGCGGAGGGGCTGCCGGCCACGACCTCGCAGAAGGACCGCAGCAAGCGCACCAGGTTCATCTAAGCAGGGCACGGCCCTGCACCCTCTTGGGGTAGAAAGGCCGATGCCCGCCCAACGCTGTCATTCTGAGCCCTTCGACTGTGCTCAGGACGGGCTCCGCGAAGAATCTCGTTTGCGAGGGCTTGCCTCGAAACGAGGCTGGCGGCAAGAGCGTCCATCGCCCACTGCCGTTTCGACCATCCCCCCGTCCCCCTTCCTCGCCAGGAAGGGGGTGATAAAGCCGGATACGGGGGACACCCCCGTGCCCCCGGCAGAGGGGCTGTGCCCCTCTGCACTCCCTCCCCCCCGGTGCATGGAGGGGTTAGGAGGCAAGGCCCCTGCCAGGAAGCGGGTGGTGAAGCCACGTACGGGAGACACCCCGTGCCCCGGCAGAGGGGCTGTGCCCCCTTCGACAGGCTCAGGGCAGGCTCTCTGCACTCCCCCTTCGGTGCACGAAAGACCTGTTGAAGCAAGAGCCCCTTGACGAGGGCCATGGTGGGGGTGGCGGTGAAGCTCGCGGCCCGGCTCCCGTTCGTCCTGAGGCACTCGAAGGACGAACGCGCGGCTTGCGGGCAGGCCCGCGTCCGTGGTTCGAGAGCCTCACCACGAACGGGATGCAGCGCGGGCCGGGGCGAGATTCTTCGTCCTTTCCAAGAAGGGCTCGGAATGACAGCGTTCGCCGAGCGCCGGCGTTCTACCCCAAGTGGGTCAAGGGCGAGGCCCTTGTGGTAGGATCAAGAGCGTTATGACGCGTAGCGATCTGCAGCAGAGCGACATCGCCACGAGGGCTGACCGACGACGCCTGTCCACCGCAGACGCCGCTGCTGGCCCGTAGCTTTTTCACGTACGTTCGCACCCGCGAAGCCCGCCAGCACGGCGGGCTTTCTTGTTTTGGCCGTGAAACGGACCCCGATCTGAGAGGAGAAGAGCAATGGTAGAATCCCACACTGACGCACGGCCTGACCATCTGGTCCACGAGGAAGCCGGCATGACCGATGAGCCCCCCATCATGACGGACGGGACGGTTACGACCCCCAAGGGGTTCGTCGCCGGCTCTGCTTACGCGGGTATCAAGACGTACGCCAAGGACAAGTGGGACCTCGGCATCCTGGTCTCGGAGCGGGCGTGCGTGACCGTCGGCGTGTACACCCAGAACAAATTCGTGTCGCCGTCGGTCACGCTGACCAGGCAGAACGTCGACGCGGGCCGCGTGCGCGGGCTCGTGGTGAGCAGCGGTATCGCGAACACCGGGGTCGGCGCGCAGGGCATGGTCGACGCGAAGGAGACCGTCGCGCTCGCGGCGGCCCAGGCGGGGCTTGAGCCCGGCGAGATGATCATCGGCACGACCGGCGTCATCGGCGTCGAGCTCCCCATGGCGCTGATCCGCTCGGGCATACCGAGCATCGAGACCGGGCGCGACGGGGGCGAGCAGTTCGCGCGCGCCATCCTGACCACGGACCGGGTGCCGAAGTCGGCCGCCGTGCAGCTCGAGCTGGGCGGCAAGAAGGTGACGATAGGCGGGTGCGCGAAGGGCTCGGGCATGATCCACCCGAACATGGCCACGATGCTCGCCTACTTGACGACCGACGCGAACGTGGAGAAAGAGCTCCTCGCCGCTGCGCTCACGGAGGTCGTCGCCGACACGTTCAACATGGTGGACATCGACGGCGACGTGAGCACGAACGACATGGTGGTGCTGTTCGCGAACGGCGCCGCCGGCAACAAGCCGGTCGCGGCGGGCAGCGCCGAGGCGCAGGCGTTCGTCGAGGCCCTCGCCGTCCTCAGCCGGTATCTGAGCGCCGAGCTCGTGCGCGACGCGGAGGGCTCCTCCAAGATCTTCACCGTGCACGTCGAAGGCGCGCGCAGCCGCGAGGACGCGCGCCTCGCCGCCCGGGCGGTCGCGTCGTCGACGCTCGTCAAGGCCGCGATCCACGGCAGCGACCCCAACTGGGGGCGCGCGATCGCCGCGGTCGGCTACAGCGGGGCGGACGTCGACGTGGACAAGGTCAGCTTCTTCATCAACGACGTCGCTATCATGGAGGCGGGCACGCCCATCTCCTTCCACCGCGAGGCGGTGATCGCGATCATGAGCAACCCCGAGGTGTCGCTGACCGTCAAGCTGGGCATCGGCGACGGCTCCGCCACGGCCTGGGGGTGCGAGCTCACGGAGGGGTACGTGCAGTTCAACAGCGCGTACACCACGTAGCGCACACGTCCCTCAACGCATCCTTGAGACAACCCCGCATGCCAGACACCAACCCACCGACCGTCGTCATCAAGATCGGAGGCAGCACCCTCGGCGCCGACGACACGTCGCTGGCCGACGTCGTGGCGCTGTCGCAGGAGGCGCGGCGCCCGGTGCTCGTTCACGGCGGGGGACCCGAGATCACGTCGTGGATGAAGAAGCTCGGGCTCCGCGCCGAGTTCGTGCGCGGCCTGCGCGTCACCGACGCCCCGGGCCTGGACGTGGCCTCGGCCGTGCTCGCCGGCCTCATCAACAAGCGGCTCGTGGCGGGGCTGCTGGCCGAGGGCGGCCGCGCGGTCGGGCTCTCCGGCGCCGACGGCGCGATGCTGCGCGGCCGCGTCACCGACGCTAGCCTCGGGCTCGTGGCGGGGAGCGTGGAGGTGGACGTGGGGCCGCTGGAGGCGCTCATGGGGCCGGGTTACATCCCGGTGGTCGCACCGCTCGCGGTGGACGAGAGCGAGGGCCACCGGCTGCTGAACGTGAACGCGGACACCGTGGCCGGCGCTCTGGCGGCTGCGCTCGGCGCCACGCACCTGGTGTTCCTCACCGACGTGGACGGCGTGCTGGACGACGGCCGGCTCCTGGGCCACCTGCCCGTGGCGAGGGCCGAGGCGCTGATCTCCTCCGGCATCGTCAAGGGCGGCATGATCCCCAAGGTCCAGGCGTGCATCGACGCGCGCATGGCCGGCGTCGAACCGCATATCATCAACGCCACAGTGCCGCACGCGCTCGTCGCGTGCGTGAACGGCGCGTCCCCCGGTACGACGGTCGTGTAGGCGAGGGCAAGCGTATGGCGATGGAACGGACGGACAGCGGCAGGGGGAACGGCGGTGGGCCGCCGGACGAGGACGCGTACGCCTCGCTGCCCGCGCGCACGAACATGTACCTGCGGGTCACGCTCGCGGCGGCGGCGCTGCTGGCCCTCTACGTCGCGCTCGACTTCCTGCGCGGCGCCTACACCGACTGGCTCTGGTTCTCGCATCTGGAGCTGAGCAGCGTCTTCCGCACGATGCTCGTCACGCGCGTCTTCCTCTTCGTCTTGGGGTTCGTGACCGCCGGCGCGGTGGTCGGGTTCGCGTACTGGCAGGCGTACAAGACGTCGTGGGGCCCGACCGAGCTTCCCTTCTCGCCGGAGCTGGTGGTCTGGATCCACCGCGCCATCGTGACGGGGATGGCCGTCGTCGGCGCCATCGTCGCGTTCAGCTTCGCCTCGGCGCTCGCCAACCGGTGGCTCTTGCTGCTGCAGTACGCGAACGCACAGCCCTTCGGCATCGACGACCCGCAGTTCGGCAACGACGTGGCCTTCTACGTCTTCAACATGCCGGTGCTGCACACGGTGCAGGGCTGGCTGATGGGCCTCATCATCGTCACCGGCGTGACGACCACGGCGGTCTATCTGCTGATCTTCACGGCGCGCGGGCTCAGCCCCACGGTGGCGTCCGCGACGCCGGCGATCCGGACGCAGCTCGCGGTCGCCGGGGCGGCGCTGATGGCGACGATCGCGTTCGCGCACTTCCTGGACATCTACGAGACGCTCTTCTCGTCCTCCGGCGCCGTCACCGGCGCGACGTACGCGGACGTGACGGCGCGGATCCCCGCCCTGTGGGTGCTGACGGTGATCGCGCTCATCTCCGGCAGCGTCATGCTCTTCGCCATCCGCGTCCAGAACCTGCGGCAGTCGGTGCGCCTCATCTTCGTGGCGTTCGGGCTATGGGTGCTCGCGGCGCTGTTCGCGGGCGTGCTGTGGCCGGCGATGGTGCAGCGCTTGGCCGTGGACCCCTCGGAGCTCGAGCGCGAGCGCCCCTACATCGAGCGCAACATCGAGTGGACGCGCATGGGCTTCGACCTGGACCTCGACCGCGTCTCCGAGCGCTCCTACGTCGTCAACGACGAGAACCTCGCCGCGGACATCGCCGCGAACCCGGAGACGATCAACAACATCAGGCTCTGGGACCCCCGGCCGCTGGAGGACGTGTACAACCAGGTCCAGCACCTGCGGCTCTACTACAACTTCCTCGACGTCGACGTCGACCGCTACGTGATCGACGGCGAGTACCGCCAGGTGCTGCTCGGCACGCGCGAGGTGCTGCAAGCCGGGCTGGACGAGACGGCGCAGAACTGGGTCAACCGGCGGCTCGTCTACACGCACGGCTACGGCATCGCGATGAGCACGGCGACCGACTTCA
>JADFRC010000153.1 GCA_022561455.1 Chloroflexota bacterium
ACCTGCTCATCGCTTGAGGTGCCCACCGCCAGCGCCCAGCCCGGTTCTGGCCCCACCACGGACTCCTTGACGAAGGGCTCACTGAACCAGCCGCCGGCGATGGTCCCAGGCACGTCGCGGTGTCGGAGGCATCCCCCGCCCTCGGACATCGCATCGAGGCCGTCGAGGAGCGCGTAGTAGGCCCCTCGCACCTCCTCATCGTAGTAGTCGTAAGGGCAATCGCCGATCAGCAGGTTCCCCAGATCGCCGGTGTACTCGTAGCGCTCCTGGTTCGCGAAGGAGTTGCGCCTCGACGAGTTGCTAAAGACGAAGTCCCAGTTATGGGCTTGTATGGTGCCGGTGGTGTAGCCGATCAGTTCGCCCGCCTGCATCGATAGGGGCGTCGCCAGCCTGAAGTCGCCGCGGGTCGAGCGCGCCGGCTCGGTGGGCGCGAGCGCCGCCACGTCTTCGGCCAGGCGCCAGAGGTGGTCGAAGCCGTAGGACACCTCGCAGCTCACCTGGAAGTCCAGACTGTACTGCTCCACGTCCAACCACTCGCCCTGCTCGTTCTGCATGGGCTCAACGTAGTAGGTTATCGACATCAGCTTCGAGTCGATCGGGGCGTAGACCGGCACCTCGTAAAACTCACCGTTCGCGTCCCTGCCTATCGACACATACGACCGGCTCTTGAACCTGTCGCCGCTTATGACGAAGGGAGGCAGGATCACTTCTATTTTGCTCAAGTCGGTGATAGGCGCGGTGAGCAGGGGAGACGGGTCGCTCGTGCAACCCTGCCTGTCCCTGTCCTGAGGCTGTCGGTCTGTTCGCTCGGTCTCCACCTCTTCAGCGCCGTGGTCCTGCGGTGGTGGGGTGGGCTCAGGGGAGGCGGTCGAAACGGGCGCTAGTGTAGGCGTGAGGGCCGTCGGCGTTAGCGCTGGCGGCTCCGGCTCCGAGGGACGTTGCGCCGGGAGTGCGGGCGCTGAAGAGGACGTCGCATCGACCGGGGCGCAGGCCGCCAGCGGCACGAGGCCCATGAGCACGATAGTTAGCCAACGCAACCGCATGGGGGCATTGTAGAGACAGCGGCCGGACTAGCGATACGAAGCTATCCCGGCCGACGGGGGACGTCGACGGGCGTCTAGCGCTTGGCGGGATCCGGACCTAGCTAGTTCGCAGGAGCCGCGAGCGCTCGCCGACCGCGATCTGCGGGTCAGCGTCCTCCGCTATCTGCCCCGCACACCCGGAAGGGCTTCACCACGTAGCCGTAGGCCCCCAGCTTCATCGCGTCCACTGCAGTGCTCACGTGGGCGATCGCGGTCACCACCGATCACCTCCCCTTGCGCGTCATCCATCGCGGTTCGGCGTCACTCGCTTGGTCCCTCTTCTCCCACGACCCCTCCCCCGGGGGGGACTACCTTGGCCAGAGGCAGCTCCACGGTAAAGGTGCTTCCTTTGCCGTGCGGGCTCTCCACCGAGATGCTCCCCCCGTGCGCTTTCACGATGCCGAAGCAGATGCTGAGCCCCAGCCCGGTCCCCTTCCCCACCTCTTTGGTGCTGAAGAACGGATCAAACACCCGATCGACGGCGCTCGCCGGAATGCCCGGTCCGTCGTCGGTGAAGGTGACCCGGACGTTGCCTTTCGCGCGACGACTCTTCACCTCGAGCCTGCCTCGTCCGTGAGCGGCGACCATGGCCTGTTGGGCGTTGTTCACGATGTTTAGAAAGACCTGCTGTAGCTGCTGCACATCTCCAAACACGGCCGGATTCCCTGGGTCCAGGTCCGTGACCAGCTCGATATTGTCCAGGCCCAGGTCGTAACTCCGCATCTCGAGTGTCCGGGTCACCGCCTCGTTGATGTACAAAGGCAGCTCCTGCGCTGGCTGCTCGCGGGCAAACGAGAGGAGGTTCTGAACGATACGGGCCATCCGCTGGGTTTCGCCGTAGATCAGCTCCAGGCCCTCCTTGACGGTCGCATCGAGGTCGCGGCGCAGCAGCAGCTGGGTGTGGCCCGATATCCCCGCCAAGGGGTTGTTGATCTCGTGGGCCACGCCGAAGACCAGCTCGCCGATGGCGGCCAGCTTGCTCGATTGAATGAGCTGTCCTCGGGTCGACCCCAGCTCATCGAGGGCCGCCTCGAGATCCATCACCGCCTTCTTGCGCTCGGTGACTTCTGCCTGCAAGCGAGAATACAGCCCCAACGACGTCACCGCGATGAGGACCACCACCCCGCCCAGGTAGGGATAGGTCTGCACGATCGACCGCGGCATCACGCTGGTCCCCAGGAGTGATGGAAGGGCCCACACGACGGGGAGGGACGTGACGTAGGCGATCAGGCCTCGAACTACCGTCGCCAGGCGCACCGGTGAAATCGAGGGGAACCACCTCACGAGCCATCGAGCCGACGCCGCCACGATGATGAACGTAACGAGAGTAAGGGAGACGGCAACGCCCAGCGTGACCGCGAGCGTTTCCCAGCGCCCGGTCACCCAGACCCACAACGCCAGGCCGAAGGCGAATCCGAGCGTTGCGGCGGCGAAGAGGTTGATCCAGAGCCCGCTTCTCAGGACGCGCCTGCGCTCCTCAGCGGAGAGACTTGGCGAACGGTTCATGGCGATGGGTAACTCCTGGCAAGCACAGAGCTGATATCGCTTGGCCGCAGCAGGACCGCCGCCGTCGGCGTTGGCGGGGTGAGATGCAGGCTGGGCATGAGCGCCGCCCCACGCCGCGGCGTTGGGCGGCGTTCGAGCCGCTCGGCAATATAATATCGTAATCACTCAAATCCGTGCCTTTTTCGTCCGAAAGTACGGTCCATGTAGAACTTTAGTACCAAGTGGAAGCCACTACCCGTGTTGGAAAAGTACCCGTTGTACGTCTTGACGAATGTCAGTCAATCAGTCGCCTATCCGGAGACTTCGCTACCGCCTGAGCGGCCGGCGAAACAAGCCACAGCTTGTTCGGGCGCCAAGGGCTCACGTGGCTGCTAGCGCTCGTCCAGGGACGAAAGCGCGACCTAGCTATTTCGCGTGCCCGCGGCCAACTGCCGACAACGGCGCTTTCACCCGCTAGCCCCAACCATCGGGATACCCGCCGACGCTACCCCGATGCGCGGCAGGGACCTTGAGGCAAGCGCTCGTTATGGGCGAGCGTGTGTATCACGCCACATGGCGCCGCCGTCATGCGGACGGGGAGAAACCGCGCTCGTACCACGCCGTGAGGTCGGACCCGAACCAGTCGGTCGGTATCTCGTGGCCGACGCCCAGCTCTTTGGCCTTCTGGTATATCTTCGCGCCGGCGGCGGCCATCTGGATGCCCATGCCGGTGTTGTTCTTGTAGTAGACGATCTGGTCTCCCGACGGTGGGTCGAGGCGTGTCTTGCCGGCGACGATGTCGCCGAGGAGGGCGATCTGGTCCCACGAGACGAGGCCGCGCTCGATCGGTCCGAGCAGCTCCTGCTGGTTGTTCGCGTACACGGACTCCTTGTCGTTGAGCACGATGGCGCTGGAGCGGGCCAGCGTCTTGTCGTCGACCTCGGACTTGAGGAAGTTCGGGTCGGAGTTCTGGAGCGAGATGACGAGCTGCCCCGGCTCCAGCCAATCGCCGTCGAGGACGGGCTCGCCGCTGACGTAGCCCGCGTTGGTGGCGCAGCACACGATGTCGACGCCGCGGACGACCTCGCGCGGGTCGTCGACGGCCGTGACCTCGATCTCGAGCTGCGCGCTCATCTCCGACGCGAAGGCTTCGCGGTGCGCCGGGGTCGGGCTGTAGACCTTCACGCGCCGGATGGGGCGCACGCGGACGAACGCCTCGAGGTCGGTCCTGGCGAGCTTGCCGCTCCCGTACATGCCGACCGTGCTGACGTCGGCGCGGGCGATGTATCTCACCGCGAGCCCCGAGGTGGCGCCGACGCGCAGGCCGGAGAGCACGAACTCCTGCATGATGGCGAGCAGCTCGCCGGTGCGCATGCTGATGAGGCAGATGAAGCCCCAGTTGCGCTCGTCCGGCTTGCGCGCCTCGGCGGCCTGGCCCTTGGCCTCCGTGCTCCGAGCGCTGCCGCCGATGCGGACGGCTGCGAC
>JADFRC010000154.1 GCA_022561455.1 Chloroflexota bacterium
CCAGTTTGTAGCGCGGCGCGATGAGCTGAGCAACGGTGCCGTCATCGAGGCTGGAGAGATCCCAAGCGCCGTCACAGCTAAGCTCTCTTCCCAGCTCGAACCACAGGGCGTCGCGCAGTTTCGGGAACCGCTCAGGGTTCGGCGCGACCGTACCGACGTTCACCGCATGGATCACCGGCCCATCCTTCCCAGCCAGCGCCTCCTCCAACATCCCGCACAGTCCCCAACCCACACCGATCGCGTCGACCTTCACCCACGTCGCCCCCGGCATCAATGACGTCACGACCTACAAATTCAACGAACTCGACCTGCGACGTGAATACCACATTCCACACATTCTGGCAGCCGGCCCGGTGCCTACCGTATTGGCAGGCGCGTTCAAGACGCTGAAGACGTCGATTCTAATGGACCTACTGATCAGTATGGCGACGGGCAGCCGGTTTTTGAATCACTTCCCGGTCTCGAAACAGACCCGCGTTGCGTTCATGTCCGGTGAGTCCGGCGGGTTCGCATTGCAGAATCTTGCCCAGCGTGTTGCACATGCGAAGGGATGGAGTCTTACCGGCATTGAGGACTGGTTTCGTATTTGCACTGACGTCCCGAATCTCGGATCGAAATCGGACATCCAAGCGCTCGAGCGATTCATAGAAAAAAACGAAATCGAATTGTTGGGTATCGATCCGACCTATCTGGCGATGCGAAACCTGGGGAACGACGATGCCGGCAGCATCTTCGCTATGGGCCGTTTCCTCGAACCGTTATCCAAGTTGGGGGAACGAACGGGATGTACCCCGATTATCGCTCACCACAATACGAGATCGTCTACCCGGGTGAACGCCGGCGAGCCTGCAGAACTGGCGGATATCGCATGGAGTGGGTTCGCGGAATGGGCAGGACAGTGGCTGCTGTTGGCACGCCGGGAAAAATACGACCCGGATTCCAACGGCGAGCACAAGTTGTGGTTGACAGCCGGCGGCCGGGACGGGCCTCGTCGAGCAGATCGCCGGAGCGGTGAGCCTGCCGCTCCTCGGCATCGGCGGCATCACGGCCGCCAACGCCCCCGGCGTCATCGCCGCGGGCGCGACCGGGGTGGCCGTCGTCACGGGCGTGCTCGCGGCCGGCGACCCGCAGGCGGCGGCACGCACGCTGTGCGAGTCCGTCCAGCACGCATGGGCGGCCCGGAGCCGCGGCTGATGCTGCGGCTCATCGTCAACGGCAAGGAGCGGGAGGTCGAGGCGCCGCTGACGGTCGCCGGCTTCTTGGAGTCGCTGGGCTACGACGGGCGCTACGTGGCGGTTGCGCACAACGGCGAGGTGCTCGACCGAGCGACGTTCGGCGCGGTCGCGCTCAGCGACGGCGACCGGCTGGAGATCGTGCGCCCCGTCGGCGGCGGCTAGGGCTCCCCGACCTCGCGCCGCCCTCACGCTACGGCCTTGCCCCAAGCTCTCCGCGCGCTTCCGTGGCGTCGGCCGCTCGGACAGCCCTTTCGACCATCCCCCCGTCCCCCTTCCTGGCCAGGAAGGGGGTGATGAAGCCAGATACGGGGGACACCCCCGTGCCCCCGGCAAAGGGGCTTCGCCCCGCTGCACTCCCCATCCAACGCAGCACCCGGTGTCTGGCACTACGCCAGCGTTAGCGCAACGACGCCCCCCACGATAAGCACCGTCGACGCCAGCTTGACCCCCAGCGTCCGCCGGTCGAGCGGCTCGCCGAGCACGTTCCAGAACGGCATGCTCAGGGCCGCGCTGGCAGCCAGCACCATCAGCGGCCGCGACGACGAGACGGCGCTCACGAGCGACACGGGCCCCATCGATAGCGCCACGACGAACATGAACGCGGCGATGGGCGCCAGTATCCCCTCGGTGAGCACGAGCAGGCCCATCGCTCCCCGGTCGCTCAGCATCAGGCGCGCCTCACGGAACGCCCGCCCCCTGCCCTGGAGCGCGAGGACCCCCGCGCCCATGGCGGCGGCGCGGAAGGCCTGGATCGCCCAGACGTTCATCTGGTTCGTGGCCTCCTTGCTGACGACGAAGGCGACCCCCATCACGAAGCTGGCGCCGAGCAGGATCACGAGCGCCCGCCTGTTCCCGATGCGGAACCAACCGAGCTCGGGCCGCACGGTGACTGTCGCGCCGCCGAGCACGACCATCCCTATCGCCCCCCACTGAAGCGCGCTCAGCGACTCGCCGAGGAACGTCACCGCCAGCAGCGCGGTGAAGATCGGCGCGGTCATCTGGATGGGCGTCGCGCGCGAGACCTCCTCGAGCCGCAGCCCGTGGAAGAACAGCGTGATGCCACCCGCCCACAGCAGCCCGCTCGCGATGGCCCACGGGATGCCGGCGCCCCCGTCGAAGCCGACGGTCGGCACGACGACGGCGAACAGCAGCGCCGCGATCGGGGCCTGAAGCAGCCCGAACGCGACGTTGAACGACTGCGCACTCGGGAAAACGTGCGCGATCAGCCGCTTATCGAGGATCGAGACGACCGCGAACAGCGTCGTGCTGATGAGCGCGGCGGCGACCCACGTCATGAGGCAGCTCCGGTCCGGGTCGCGTGCGGCGGTCCGCCCATGCTACCAGGCGCGCTGCACGCTCCCCAGGATTCATCCCTTGGGATGAGCCGCGTTCACCACCATGGGTGAAGGCACCCAATCCAGTTGGGGGCAGACTACTAGTTGCACGGCGCGGCTTGAGCGCGTTCGCGCCCACTCCGGCGGCCTGCGCCGGGAGGTCACGGTCCTCGCGGCCACGGAGGTCTACTCGTAAGGCGAGACGCCGAGGAGCCGGAGCGGCCGGCCACTCGCGTTGTTGTGGGCCGGGTTCCGCATCCGTAGAATGGGCGAGCCACCACTCGCCCCTCCGGAGACTCGCTTTGCCCACCGCGAAACAGAAGCCCAGCACGCTCGGCGCGCTCAAGAAGAGCGGCTACGGGATCGTCTCGGTCCGCGAGGAGATGCGGCGCAACCTCATCACCCGCATCGAGAGCGGCGAACCACTCTTCCCCGGCATCGTCGGCTTCGACGACACGGTGATACCGCAGATCCAGAACGCGGTGCTTGCTGGGCAGGACATCATCCTGCTGGGCGAGCGCGGTCAGGCGAAGTCGCGCCTCATCCGGGGGCTGGTCGCGCTGCTCGACGAAGAGATCCCGATCCTGGAGGGCAGCGAGATCAACGACCACCCCCTGGCCCCGGTATCCAAGATGGGCAGGGACCTCGTCGCCGAGATGGGCGACGACGCGCCCGTCGAGTGGATCGGACGCGACCGGCGCTACAGCGAGAAGCTTGCCACGCCCGACATCTCCATCGCCGACCTGGTGGGCGACGTCGACCCGATCAAGATCGCGGAAGGCCGCTACCTCTCGGACGAGCTCGCCATCCACTACGGCCTGATCCCCCGGACGAACCGCGGCATCTTCTGCATCAACGAGCTGCCGGACCTCGCGGAGCGCATCCAGGTGGGGTTGTTCAACCTCATGGAGGAGCGCGACGTCCAGATCAAGGGCTACCGCGTGCGCCTCTTCCTCGACGTGGTCGTCGTGGCCAGTGCGAACCCGGAGGACTACACGAACCGCGGGCGCATCATCACCCCGCTGAAGGACCGCTACGGCGCGCAGATCCGCACCCACTACCCGCGCGAGGCCGCGCACGAGATCCAGATCATGGAGGCGGAGCGCCGCCGCTTCACGGACACGGATGAGCGCGTGACGATCCCGAGCTACATCAAGGAGATCATCGCCGAGTACACCGCCCTCGCCCGCCGCCACCCAGAGATCAATCAGCGCTCCGGCGTCAGCGTCCGCGTGTCCATCGCGAACTACGAGACGGTGCTGGCCAACGCGCTGCGCCGTTCGCTCATCGGCCACGAGGCCAAGGCCACGCCGCGCATGACCGACCTCCCGTTCATGGTCGCATCGACCGTCGGCAAGGTCGAGCTCGAGACGATGGAGGAGGAGCGCGAGGGCCGCGTGCTCGAGGACCTCGTCAAGAAGTCGGTCCTCAACGTCTTCGACCGCTACTTCTCCGTGGGCGATTTCGACCAGCTGG
>JADFRC010000155.1 GCA_022561455.1 Chloroflexota bacterium
ATCGAGGCGCACCGCGGCTCCGTCAACCTCAAGCTCCTCGGCATCACGAACTCGCTGATGGACATCATCTTCTCGGGCGTGCTCGAGCGGTTCCCCCGCCTCAAGCTCGTCATCGTCGAGAGCGAGATCGGCTGGATGCCGTTCGTCCTCCAGCAGTGGGACTACTACTTCAAGCGCTTCCGCACGGACCGGCCGGTGCCGCTGGAGGCCCTTCCCTCCGAGTACTTCGCCCGCCAGGTGCATGCGACGTTCTTCCACGACGCGGTTGGCGGCAAGCTTTTGTCCTGGTGGGGCGCCGACAACTGCATGTGGTCGACCGACTACCCGCACCCGAACTCGTCGTGGCCGCACTCCCGCGAGCTGCTGGAGCAGAACCTCGGCCACCTGCCGATGGACACGCTGCGCAAGCTCGTGCGCGAGAACGTGCAGCGCCTCTACCCGGCCGTCGCCGTGGGCTAGCGCGCGGGCGCACGCCGTGCGCCCCTACGAGCGGGCCGCCGGTGGTGGGCGCCCCCTCTCCATGGGCCAGCACCCCATTGCCTCATCATGTAGGGGCGCACGGCGTGCGCCCTCACGCAGACCCGGATATCGTCAGCCCTGCCGCTACACCTGCGCGGCGATGCCCGCGCGGACGCCTTCGTCCTCGTCGAAGCGCTTGCCGCGCTCGACCGTGGCGGCGTAGGACCGCACGCGGTAGGCCTCGCCGTGGCGCACGACGACCGGCACCGTGCCCTCCATCAGATCGACGGCCGCGGTCATCAGCAGCTTGCGCGCCGCCTCGACCGCCGCATCGTTCGCGCCGAGCGTCTCGGCCGAGCGGTCGACGATCGTGCCCATCGTCTCCTGACATGCCACGGCGAGCTCGAAGGTGGAGGCGAAGCGCGACGCGAACGGCGCGAAGCTGGCTTTGGAGCTGCCGGAGTAGCCGTTGTCCTTGTTGCGCTTGCGCCGGTAACTGTCCTCGGCGAGCTGCGGGTGGATGCGCTTGCCGCGGCGGATGTCCGCGAGCAGCCGCTTGCTGAGCGGGCGCTTGGGGCTGTAGGTGACCGCGAAGGCCATCGTGCTCTCGTCGTCGGTCGGCACCCAAGCGACGCCCTCCAAGACGCCCGCCTCGTCGGCCGGGGCGGTCGTGTAGAAGGGCATGAGCCAGTGCGTGACCTGCACGTCCAGCGGCGCTTGGCCGTCCGCATCGAGCGCCGTGCCGATGATGAGGCCGTAGTCGGTGGCCATGGCCCGCACGGTGTGCGCCGGCTCGTCGTCTCCGAGGCCGGTTGCACCCGAGCCAGGGGATGGGGGCTCGCCCGTCTCCGCCGCGGCGAGCGCGTTGACGCGGGCTGCGTCGAGCCCGCCCTCGACGCCCTGCATGTAGTTGCATTCGACCGCGAACCGGGAGAGGTACCGCTGCTCCGCGGGGACCCGCGTCCACTCGAACTCCGGCAGGTCGGGGACGTCGTCCTGGGGCCCGATGTACGCCCAGACGAGGCCGCCGTAGTCCCGGATCTTGAACGCCGGGGCGGTGGCCTCCTTCCACAGCGGACTGTCCTCGGGCTCCATGGGCAGATCGAGGATGTTGCCCTCGACGTCGAACTTCCAGGCGCACTGCGCGCACCGCAGCCCGCCCTCCTCGTTCAGACCGAAGGAGAGGTCCGCGCCCCGGTGGGGGCAGCGGGCATCGAGCAGTCCGAGCCGGCCCTGGGTGTCGCGGAAGGCGACGAAGAACTCACCGAGCACCTTGACGCGCAACGGCTCCGAGTCCGGCTCCTCGATCTCGGGACCGAGCAGGATGGGGAACCAGAAGCGGCGGAGGAGCGCGCCCATAGGGGTATCGGGCCCCACACGGGTCAGCAGCTCGTTGTCCTCGGAAGAAAGCATGGGCACGCTCCCATGGGCGAGAGTCAGCAGCGATTGTATCGCAGGTGCTCAACGGAGGGCCGAGCGCGGCTCGGTAGGGGCGCGATTCATCGCGCCCTGGCGCCTGCCAGAGATCGCCCACGTCTTACGCCGGTCGTCCGCCGTTGGAAACAGGGCGCGATAAATCGTGCCCCTACGGGTCAGCCATCTGCCGGTCCGCGCGTGCCTGCGGAAGCCTCAGCCCTGGTCGGCGAGGCCGATGGTCGCGGTGATGCACGGCTCGTCGCCGAGGGCCATCGTCTGATGCCCCTTGCCGGTGACGTTCTCGACGAGCCGGGCGTCGCCGGGGCCGAAGACCTTGGTGCTGCCGTCGACGTAGGTGATCTGGAGCCGGCCCGACAGGATGATCACGAACTGGCGCTGGGGCGCCGGGTGCCAGTCCTGGACCACGCCCGGGGGCCGGATGCCGAAGCGGATCTTGGTGGTGTCGAGCCCTTCGAGCCAGTCGGGGCGGTCGTCGAGGTCGATCGGCTCCCAGGTCGTGTCGCCGTCTGCGTCCGTGTACATACGGTAGGTGCCCATGCTGCTTGCTCTCCAACTAGTCACTAGATTCGGGCGTCGACGCCACACGGCCGTTTCGACCATCCCCCTGGCCCCCTTCCTGCCAGGAAGGGGGAACCTGAGAGACTACGGGGGACACCCCCGTGCCCCCGGCAGAGGGGCTCGCCCCTCTGCACTCCCCCGGAAACCAAGTGGGGAGCGCTTGATAGGAGCCCTTTGGGCTGGCCCGCCTAGAGCACCTGCGTGTAGACGTCGACGAGGGCCACGCGGCCGTTGTCGACGACTTCGCGCCTGGCCCGCTCGATGGCGGGCTTGAGGTCCTCCGCGCGCTCGATCGGGCCTTCCGCCCACGCGCCGAAGGAGCGCGCGAGGCCGACGAAGTCCACGTTCGGGTCGTCGATGTCGATGCCGATGGTTTTGCGCTCCTCGGGCCGGTTGCGGGTCCGCGCCATCGTCGCCTGGTGGCCCAAGTCGTTGCCGTAGGTGCGGTTGTTGTACATCACGATGAGCATGGGGATGCGGTGGTGCACCGCGGTCCACAGCGCCGCCGGCGTGAACAGCAGGTCGCCGTCGGACTGTATGTTGATCGTGAGCCGGCCCCGGTCGCGGTTCGCGAGCGCGACGCCGACCGCGTGGCCGAGCCCCATGCCGAGCCCGCCGCCGCCGAGGCCGCTCTGGTTCTGGTGCGCTGCCTTGATGTCCCACAACCGCTGCACCCAGCCCCGCAGGCTGCCGTTGCCGATGACCCAGTCGTCGTCCCCCACGACCTCCCAGAGGCTCTGAGCGACGGTGGCGAGGTGCAGCGGCTGCTCGCCTGCCTTGGCGCTCGCCGTCTCCTGAGCGGAGGCGAGGGCCGCATCGTGGAGCGCGGTGACGCGCGAGCGGCGCTCCTCGATCTCCGAGCGGCTCCCCGAGCCGTCGTCGAGCTTGCGCGCCACGGCGTCGGCGAGCGCGGGCAGCGCGAGGGCGGTCTCGGCGGCCACCGATATCGCGGTTGGGTACAGGCGGCCGTGGTCGTCGGCCCAGCTCTTCACCTGGAGCTGCCGGAGCGAGATGTCGATCAGCTTGGCGTCGGGGGCCATGATGTCGTCGTTGGTACGGGTCGCCCAGTCCTGGCGCGTCAGCTCGCGCTGGAGGTCGTAGAGGTCGAGGGCCAGGACGAGGTCCGCCTCGGCCAGCAGGTCGTTCTTCGACGCGCTGGCGTTGAGCGGGTGGCGGGAGGGGAAGCTGAACTGGCCGCCGGTCGCGACGACGGGGAGCGCGAGGCTCTCGGCGAGCCGGAGCAGTCCGGCGGCGCCGGACTCGGAGCGGCCGATGATCTCCGCCAGGATGACGGGGCGCTTGGCGGCGAGCAGCAGGCTCGCGACTTGGTCCAGGGCGTCCGGGTCGCCGGCGAGCCTGGTGGGAGCGGGGAAGCTCGCGAAGTCGGGCAGCTCGAAGGGCTCGTCCAGCTTCTCCTCCTGGATGTCGGCGTCGAAGCAGACGTAGACGGGCCCCTGGGGCTCGGTGGTGAGGAGGCGGTGGGCGCGGACCAGCGACTCGACGGCGGCCGGGACGCTGCCCGGCTGGTCGTCCCACTTCACGAAGTTGCGCACGGCCTCGCCCTGGACGTT
>JADFRC010000156.1 GCA_022561455.1 Chloroflexota bacterium
GCCTCGATGCGGCGCCGCACGACGCCGGGCAACGCGTCGGAGTTGCGGACGACCCACTCCTCCGGTACGGGAAGCTCGCGCTGGAGGCTGCACTCCGTGAAGGGCGTCGCCACCGCGATGACGCTCATGCCCGCTGCGATGCCGGAGCGGACGCCCATCACCGAGTCTTCGAGCACCAAGCACTCGCCAGGCGGCACGTCGAGCTTGGATGCGGCCAGCAGGTATATCTCGGGGTCGGGCTTCGGCTTCTGGACGTCCTCCCGGCTCACGATCACGTCCAGGTGCTGCTCGATGTCGAGCGCCCGGAGCACGTGGAGGGCCTCCTTGCGTTGCGACATCGTCGCCAGCCCCGTGCTGCAGAAGGTCTCCTTGGCCACGCGCAACAGGCTGACGGTGTGCGGCCACTCGTTGTCGCGGACGACCTGCGGGTCCGCCACCATCGCATCGTAGATACCGAGACGCATCCGTGTCAGCACCGCCTCCGGCTCGGTGTCGCCGTGCTCCGCCATCAACGGCCGCAGCAGCGGCTCGAGCCCCAGCGACTCCATGATGTGCCGCGAGGCGACGTTGCGCTCGGACCCGACGATCTCGCGATACGCATCGACGGCGCGTTCGTCAGGCTCGGCGAGGCCTGCCAAGCGCTGAGCGGCGATCGCATACGACCGGGCCTTGAGCCGCTCGGACTGCACGAGGGTGCCATCGAGGTCGAACAGGACCGCCTTCATCGCCGCTCTACAGCTCGGCCAGCAGGCGCAGGATGCCGGCCTCCGCATCAGGCGATAGGTCGACGCGAGCTACGCGCCGCCCCGCCGCCCCGAGCGCTTCGAAGTCGCCGAGAGCTTGGGCCGCGACGAGCGTGCGGAAGCCGAAGTCGCCGCCGGGGATCGCGACGTCGTCTTCGCCATCGCCCTGGGCATCACAGGTCAGCTGGAGGAAGAGCCCGGAGTTCGCACCGCCCTTGTGGAGCTGGCCGGTGGAGTGCAGGAAGCGCGGGCCGTAGCCGAACGTGGTCGCGATCTTGTAACGCTCCATCACGCGCTTGCGGAGCGCAGCGGCCGCGGCGTCGACGCCCCCGCTCTGAGCGACGTAGGCCATCACCGCGAGGTAGTCGCCTGGCCTCGCGCCCGCGAGCAGCTCCTTGGCCGAGCTCACCGGCGCGGCATCCGGGAGCGCGCCCGCTGCCCGGTAGCCGTCGAGCACGCGGTCGGTCGCGTCCTTCGCCGCCTGCACGTTCGGCTGGTCGAACGGCTGGACGCCCAGGATGGAGCCCGCCACCGCCGTCGCGAACTCCCAGCGGAAGAACTCGGCGGCGATGTCGTAGGCGTCGGTGAGCACGAGCTGGACCAGCGGATGCCCGGCCCCCGCGAGCCGCTCGGTCGCGACATCGAGCACGGCGTTGTCGTCCCCGCTCACGCGCAGGTAGACGAAGACGCGGTCGTCGCCGTACTCCTCGGGGCTCCCCAACGGCTCGCCGGCGACCGGGACGATCCCGGTGCCGTCCTTCCCGGTGCTCTCGGCGATCAGCTGCTCGATCCACAGCCCGATGCTCGCGACCGAAGGCGACGCGACGATCGTGAGCTTGTCGCGTCCCTTGAGCGCCAGCGCGCCGAGCATCGCGCCGAGCCAGGCGCCGGGGTTGCTGGGCACGTCGAGGGCGGCGTCGCAGCGCGCGCCCATGTCGTTCGCCCGCTCGAGCAGGCGGGCGACGTCGACGCCGATCGCCGCCGCCGGCACGAGGCCGAAGTGCGAGAGCACCGAGTAGCGCCCGCCGATATCGGTGCGGTTCTCGAACAGCCGTCTGAAGCCGTCGGCGGCGGCGAGGCTCGCCAGCGGGCTCCCGGGGTCGGTCACGGCGACGAAGTGGTCGCCGGCGCTCTCGCCGACCGCTTCGGCGACCACGCCGCGGAAGTGCTTGTAGAGCACGTTGGGCTCGATCGTGCTGCCCGACTTCGACGACACGATGAACAGCGTCTTGCGCGGGTCGATGGCCGCTGTGACGCTCCGCACCCAGGCGGGGACCGTCGAATCGAGCACCGTCAGCTCCGGGAAGCCGTCGGCGCTGCCGATCGACGCGCGGATCACCTCCGGCCCGAGGCTGCTGCCGCCCATGCCGAGCAGCACGACGTCTCTGAACCCGCCGTCGCGGACGTTGCCGCCGAAGGTCCCCAAGGCGTCGACCTCGCGCTTCATGTCGCCGTCGGTGTGCAGCCAGCCCAGCCGGTTCTCGATCTCCGCCGGGTCGTCCCGCCAGACGGTGTGGTCGCCCGACCAGATGCGCTGGACGACCGCCTGCTCATCGAGGCGCTTGAGGGCATCGGTCACGTCCGCGGTGTAGGAGCCTAACGCGACCGTGGGACGCGCGGCGCGCTCGGTCACGGCCGGCCCCGCCTCACGAGCGCCTCGGCCTCGTCCGCGACGTGCTCGGGCGTGAGGCCGAGCTCCTCGTAGATACGCTTGTAGGGAGCCGACGCGCCGAAGCGGTCGACGCCGACCGAGGCACCGTCCAGCCCGACGTAGCGCTCCCAGCCGAGGGTCGTCGCGGCCTCGACGGAGACGCGCGCCGTCACGCCGCGCGGGAGGACGCTCTCACGGTAGTCGGCCGGCTGCGCGTCGAACAGCTCCCACGATGGCAGCGAGACGACGCGCGCGGCCACTCCGCGGTCATCGAGGAGCTTGGCCGCCTCCAGCGCGATCGACACCTCGGAGCCCGTCGCGATGAGGATCGCCTGCGGGCTGGCCGGCGGCTCCCACAGCACGTAGCCGCCGCGCTGGAGCCCGTCGGCGGGCGCGTACTCCGTGCGGTCGAGCACCGGCAGCCCTTGGCGCGTGAACACGAGCACGGTCGGCCCGTCGCGCCGCGCGACCGCCGCCTTCCACGCCTCCGCCGTCTCCGTCGCGTCGGCCGGCCGGATGACCGTGAGGTTCGGCACGCCGCGCAGCCCCAGGAGCTGCTCGATGGGCTGGTGCGTCGGGCCGTCCTCGCCGAGGCCGACCGAGTCGTGCGTGAAGACGTAGATCACGCGCTGCTCCATCAGCGCCGCGAGGCGCATGGGCGGGCGCATGTAGTCGGAGAAGATCAGGAACGTGGCGGTGTAGGGGATGACGCCCCCGTGCAGCGCCATGCCGCCCGCGATGGCGCCCATCGCGTGCTCGCGGACGCCGAAGTGCATGTTGTGGTCGACCGCTGCTTCGAGCCCAACGTCGGCGTTGGCTCCAAGCAGCGTCTTGGTCGACGGCGCCAGGTCGGCAGAGCCCCCCGTCAGTCCGTGCACGCGCTGGGCGATCGCGTTCATCACGCGGTTGCCCGCATCGCGCGTCGAGAGGGAGGTGTCGCCGTCGAAGAGGCCGTCGAGGCCGTCCTTCCAGCCCGCCGGCAGCTCGCCGCTCAGGTCCGCCTGGAGCTGCGTGGCCTCGGCGGGGTACGCGGCGCGATAGGCCTCGAGCCGCGCTTCCCAATCGCGCTGCGCCTCGGCACCGCGGCCGAGCGCCTCGCGCATGTGGTCGAGGGCGTCTTGGGGGATGACGAACGGCTCGTGCTCCCACCCGAGCTGCTCGCGGGTCAGGCGCACCTCGTCCTCGCCGAGCGCCTCGCCATGCACCCCGCCGGTGTTCGCCTTATTCGGGCTGCCGTAGCCGATGGTGGTCTGCACGACCACGAGGCTGGGCCGGCCCGTCTCGGCGCGCGCTTCGGCGATCGCGGTCTCGATGCCGTCGAGGTCGTTGCCGTCGACGGGCCCGGCGACGTGCCAGCCGTACGCGCGGAAGCGGGCGGGGACGTCCTCGGTGAACACGACGTCGGTGTCGCCCTCGATGGAGATGCCGTTGTCGTCGTAGAGGTAGACGATCTTGCCGAGGCCAAGCGTGCCCGCGAGCGACGCCGCCTCGGACGAGACGCCCTCCATGAGGTCGCCGTCCGAGACGATGGCGTAGACGCGGTGGTCGACGATCTCGTGGCCCGGCCGGTTGTAGTGGTCCGCCAGCCAGCGCTCGGCGAC
>JADFRC010000157.1 GCA_022561455.1 Chloroflexota bacterium
GCTACAGCCAGTTCACGGACGTGTTCGACGCTCGGTGCCCCCGTGGGCCAGTCACCCACACGGACCTAGCTTGTTTGGAGCCCGCGTCCTCCCTAGAAGTACCGCCAGAGCCACCACTTCTCGAAGGCCAGCTTCGCCTGGTAGATCGCCGGCGACGGGCCCCAGACGCGGCCCTTGCCCACGCCGAACGGAGGCCACCCGGCCGGGTACACGGTGCGGTTCGCGGCGGCGCTCCCGGCGCCGAAAGCGAGCAGTCATATGGTATGCAGCCGCAGCGTCTCCGGCCGCCCACGCCCCGTGATCGCGACGGCCAGGTTGTGCGAGACGACCTCCGCCTCCTGGTGCGCGACGATGCCCGCCTTCGACGCCGGCACATCCGCGCAGTCCCCGATCGCATACACGTTGTCCCACCGCGTCGCGAGCGTGTCGTAGTCGACGCCGATACCCAGGCGCGAGTCGACGAGGCCGCTGTCCAGCAGCACCTGCGCGGGCTCGTGGCGCGGCACCAGGAACAGCAGGTCGTAGGGCAGCGTGTAGCCGTAGAGCGCCCGCACCACCTTGGCTTCGGGGTCCACCGACTCCACCGTGAAGCCGTAGTGCTGCTCGATGCCGCGGGCCCTGCTCTGGGCGTCCATCCACACCGCCGGGTCGTGCTCCTCGCCGGCCGGCTCCGGGTTGGGCGTGAAGTAGTCGATCTGGACCCGGTCGCGGATGCCGCGGCGCGTGAAGTAGTCGTGCAGCATCCACTGCGTCTCGAAGGGCGCCGGCGGGCACCGGTACGGGCCCGGCGGTATGCCGACCACGATGCGCCCTCCCTCGAACGCCGCGAGCGCGGCCTGCGTCTTGACGGCCGCTTCGAGCTCCCACGCGTGGTACGCCCCCTCGGCCGAGCCCGGCACCAGCTCAGGCGCCGTCCGCAGCCCAAGCGAGATGATGAGGTGGTCGTACGGCAGCGGCCCGGTATCGAGGACCACCTGCTGTTGCTTCACGTCGATGCCCGTGATCTCCGCCTGAACGACGCGCACGTTGCGCCGCTCGAGCTTCTTGAGCTTGCGCGAGATGTCGCTCGGGCGGCGCTGGCCGACCATCAGGAACATGAACGCGGGCATGTAGATGTGCTCCGACCGCCGGTCCACGAGCGTCACCTCGTGCTCGGCGCCGAGCGAGCGGCCGAGGCGCGTCGCCGCCACGACGCCGCCGCTGCCGCCGCCCAGGACGACGATGCGCTGGCGAGCGCCGTTCACGACTGCCCGCCTGGCGAGCGCCGCACGCGCACATCCCGCTCGCGCTGCTTGCGCCACGCCGCCTGCTCGCCGGCCCCCGTATCGGTCAGCTCGCGCCCGAAGCCCGACGTCAGCCGCAGGAAGGCAGCGAGCGCCAGGTCCGAGGCGTCTCTCGCCAGCTCCGCCGCCCACTCGCGGCCGCGTTTCGTCGCCAGCACAAGACCGACGACCAGCCCGATGCGCACGAGAGGGCTCACGGGAGACCTGCCTCAAAACCCATCTCGCACACCCGGCGGGTCGTAGGGGCGCGATTCATCGCGCCCTCGGGCGCCATCAATGGCGCCCCTACCCAACCCATATCGCCTACCCGGCGGAGAGTGCAGAGGGGCGCAGCCCCTCTGCCGGGGGCACGGGGGTGTCCCCCGTATCTAGCTTTTATTCCCCCTCCCCGGCCAGAGCCTGCCCTGAGCCTGTCGAAGCCTGTCCTGAGCACAGTCGAAGGGGGAAGGGGACCAGGGGGATGGTCGAAACGCCCGTGAGCTACCGGCGTTCCCGCAACGAGATGAGGTGTTGAGGCAAATCCGCTCACCGGAGGAACGTGTCCTCGCTGTCGAGGTTCGCGACGACGTCGGAGAAGAGCGGACGTGCCCCCTCGGGACCCAGGAGCCCGATCTGGCGGAAGAACTGGCCGATCTGCGCGTGGTCGCGGGGCGTGACCGGCTTGTACGGAGGCGACGGGTCGCCCAGGTCGATGCCGAAGTGGCGCATCGCCGACTTCATCACCGGCGGCAGCCCGTAGGCGGCCCACTTGGCGGGGAAGAGCGAGTAGAAACGCTGCCAGCGCTTCGCCTCGTCCATGTCGCCCTCGCGGAAGGCGCGGACGACGCGCGCGCCGATGCGGTTGCCGGGCGGCGGCATCGTCGCGCCCGAGCCGCCCATGATGAGCGTCATCAGCAGCGGCTGCATCGTCGTGAAGTAGCGGGCGTTCCCCGCCAGCTCGATCTCCTCGATCAGCCTGGATATCTTGATGATGTCCCGGGAGCTCTCCTTGAAGAGCTGCACGTTGGGGATCTCGCTGAAGCGGATCGTCACCTCGATGTTCGGGTCGGCGCCGGGGCCGGGGTTGTGATAGGCGACGATCGGCAGCGGGCTCTGGGAGGCCACGAACGTGAAGTAGTCGATGAGCTCCGCCATCGTCGGCTGGCCGCCCCACGGCCGCAGCGGCATGAGCACCTGCGCGTAGTCCGCGCCGATGGTCGCAGCGTACTCGGCCATATCGAGCACGACCTTCGGCGAGGGGTGCGATGCCCCAGCGAGCACCGGCACGCGCCCATCCACCATCTCGGTGCCGATGCGCAGGAGCTCCTTGCGCTCCTCGATGGACAGCATCGTGTACTCGGCAGCCTCCACCGCGCCGATGGAGATGCCGTCGGCGTCGGCGACGATGAAGTCGATCTCCTGTTGGAGCGCGTCGAAGTCGATGCCGCCGCCGTCCTTGAACGGCGTGAGGCAGGCCCCGATGATGCCGCTGATCTCAGGCAGCGCCATGGTCGTCTCTCCTAGCGAAGCTCCGGAGCGCGCATGGTAGCGGAGCGCCATAGGGCCGTCAAAGCGCGCCGCGCGCGCGGGAGTGCAGAGGAGCGGATGGCGGGCTGCACGCGCCCTCGCTATACTCGGCGCCTCTCCGCCCCCGTCCCCGCCTGTTGGAGGAAGCAGATGCTGAACGGCCAGAAGGTCTTCGACGCCGACACCCACGTCCACCCGTCCGTGGAAACGCTCGAGCCGTACTTCGACCCCGATTTCCGGGCGCGGCTGCCGGAGCTCGAACCCTACAAGGTCGGCGCCCGCTCGGACCAGACCACGACGCCACGGGAGGACCCCGCGCGCCACCACTACGCGCTCGGCCTGACCGGCTACCGGCGTCCCCTCGGCGAGGCGGAGCCGCGCGAGGACAAGGACACGCACCAGCGGCTGCACTGGGGCGAGTTCTCCGGCAACAAGCTCCCGGCCGTCGGCGTGATCGACGACGCGGCTGAGGCCAGGATCGCCGACATGGACGAGGAGGGCACGGACGTCCACATGATGGTGCCGGACGTCGGCATCGGCATCTCGACCCTGGGCGACCCCGCGCTCGAGATGGGGCTGATCCGCGCCTACCACCGCTTCGTCGACGACTACTGCAGCGCGCACCCCGACCGGTTCAAGGCGCACCTGGTCGTCTCGGGCACCGCGATCGAGGAGTCGGTCGCCGAGATCGAGGCGTGGGGCGGCAAGCCGTGGGCGGCCGGCGTGTGGCCGTACCCCGGCCCCGGCCAGCCGCTCGACCACCCGCAGCTCGAGCCCTTCTGGAAGGCGGCGGCCGATAAGAACCTCGCCATCGTCCACCACAGCATGACGTGGGTGCCGCCGTACTTCCCCGGCTACAAGGACATGGACGACAACCGCTACCTGGCGCGCCTCTGCTCGCACCCGTGGGGCGCCATGAAGTTCATGGCCTCCTTCATCGGCGGCGGCATCCTGGACCGCTACCCCAACCTGCGGCTCGGCATCCTGGAGTCGGGTGTGGGCTGGCTCCCCTTCTGGGTGCGGCGGATGGAGGACCAGGTCCACTACGTCGGCTTCACGGCCGACCTCAAGCGCAAGATCACCGACTACGTGACCGGCGGGCAGTTCTTCGCCAGCATCGAGATGGTCGAGGACGAGGACATGATCAAGATGGTCATGGA
>JADFRC010000035.1 GCA_022561455.1 Chloroflexota bacterium
GCGGGAGGCCGAGGGAAAGCGCGTGCGGTCAGCTCAGCGGTGGCCCCCCGGCGCACCGGTAGACGAGCGTTTCCCCCCCCCCCCCCCCGTGCCCCCCGGCGGGTTTGGCTCTGAACCTCCGCCCTGCTCCTGGAACGCCGGTGCCCCGCGAGCGTTTCGACCATCCCCCCGGCCCCCTTCCCTTCGACAGAGCTCAGGGCAGGCTCTCGCCAAGAAGGGGGTGATAAAACCAGCTACGGGGGACAG
Source organism: Chloroflexota bacterium (assembly GCA_022561455.1). Taxonomy (GTDB): domain Bacteria; phylum Chloroflexota; class Dehalococcoidia; order Lucifugimonadales; family Australimonadaceae; genus JADFRC01. Next base: position 247 of record JADFRC010000035.1, read on the forward strand.
CGCTGTATCCCCCGACAATGGGCGTGCCCCCGGCAGAGGGGCGAGGCCCCTCTGCACACCCCATCGGGATCCGCTGAGGCGAAGCCCCGGTGGGGTGCGCGTGCGACCGGCGGCTACTGGCGCAGGCGCGGGATGAGCTCGGGTTCCCGGTTCCGTTCGTCCTGAGGCTCTCGAACCACGGACCCTCGTTCGACCGCAACCTGCGTGCGTCCTTCGAGAGCCTCAGGACGAACGGGGGCTGCGCCCTTGACCCGCAGGGGCGGCCTACTTCCGCAGGCGCGGTATGAACTCGGCCATGTTGGACTCGCCGCCGACGCGCTTGAGCGTCTCCTCGAACATGTCGTGGACGGCCGTGTCCTCGTCCTCGTACTCGATCTGGGCGCCGCCGTCCTTCACGCTGACGTCGTATCCGCCCTCCTGCGCCGAGCCCATCGGGAAGCTGTGTTTCTGGCTGCCCCAACGGAGCGCCAGGTAGCGGGCCGGCTCGGTGCCGCCGTTGAAGTGCTGGTGGAACCAGTTGGTGGGCGGGACCACCATGGAGCCGACCTTCCAGTCGACGCGCTCCATGCGGTCCGTCGGGCTCCCGTCCATCGGCCAGAGCAGGCTGTAGCCGACGCCGCTGATGATGATGACGTGGGCGCCGGGCCCGTGGCGGTGCGCCTTCTTGTACGTCCCCACGGGGAACTGGGAGACGTGGGCGGCTTGGGTGTTGTCCGCCAGCTCGAAGAAAACGCTGGCGCCGCCGGCGCCCCGCTCCTTCCACGTGAACGTCGTGAAGGTCTCGATGTCGGGGATGAAGTTGGTCTCCCAGACGTAGGTGCGCCCCGAGCCTCCTGTATAGAGCTTCCCCTCGCCCTGGAACCCTCGCGCCGTGCCGACGCGGTCCTCGAAGACGAAGGGGTTGTTGAAGATGAAGTCGTCGTTGTGGAAGTAGTTCATGACGAGCGGCGCCGTGGTCACCGCGACGAAGCGCGCGGGCTCGGTCCCCGAGCCGTTGACGTGCTGGTGCCACGTATTGATCGGCACCGAGAAGACGCTGCCCCGCTTCCACTCGAAGCTGGTGCGGCTGTTCGGGTCCTCGCCGACGAGCGTGGCGCCGCGGCCGTCGAGGACGTAGATGTTCTTCTCGAAGAGGTGACGCTCCGGAGCCATCTTCTTGCCGGGCTCGATCTCGGCGACGTAGGCGTCGTTGGTCCCGCCGGTCCCATCGAGGTTGATGTAGGTGCCCAGACACTCGAGGCGCGCCCAGGGCTTGACCTCCACGGTCCGCAGGTCGGCGACCGCGAAGCCGGTGATGATGGGTATCCCCTCGCGCGCCTGGAAGTCGTCGTAGGCGGTGTGGCTGACGAGCCGCTCCTGGTCCGGACGTATCTCTGGCTTCGTGGTCATGGGTTGCTCCTTCCGGGCTCGCACGGCCAATGTGGACCGATGGGCCGCGTTCTACATCAGGGCGTGGCGGGCGTCAACCGGGACCTTCCCAGCTTTGGGTCAAACCAGCGCCCCGTCGCGCGGAAGCGTCGGCGGCCAACGACCGTTTCGACCATCCCCCCATCCCCCTTCCTCGCCAGGAAGGGGGTGGTAAAGCCAGATACGGGGGACACCCCCGTGCCCCCGGCAGAGGGGCAGAGCCCCTCTGCATTCCCCGTCTGGCGCGCGAAAGGGGGTTTTGAGGCGAAGCCCTTGCCGGGAGGGGGATGACACAACCAGATACGGGGGACACCCTGTATCCCCCGACAATGGGCGTGCCCCCGGCAGAGGGGCAAGGCCCCCTTCGACAAGCTCAGGGCAGGCTCTCTGCACTCCCCGTCCAGTCCGCGAAAGGGGTCGTGAAGCAGTCTCTCCCTACCGGCACGGACGCAGGGCAACGTGCCCAGGGCTCGGCGGGACCGCAGACCAGCCACGCCCGCGCCAGGCGTGCGTCGCGGGCAAGCGGCATTGTGGCCATGCGCGCCGGGAGACCGCGCACGCCTTGACAGCCAAGGACGCGCAGACCATGATGGCTCCGCCCTTCCACTCTCGACCTCCGGCCATGCGGGACGCGCCCGCCGCGCGGGTGCGCCTTTCCTGCTGCGTCCGGGGTCGCCGCGAGGTCTTTCATGCACGACGACCCATTCGAGCACGGCCATTTCGGTGAGGATGAGGATCCGATCTTCGGCGATATCGCCGACGACGGCTTCCCGGTCAACCCGGACTGGCTCCGGCTGACGAGCGTCGGCATCGACATCGGCTCGTCGACCTCGCACCTGATGTTCTCCAAGCTCATCATGCGGCGTCGCAGCACGGAGATGTCGAGCGCGTTCGAGGTCGTCCACCGCGAGGTGCTCTACCGCTCCCCGATCCTGCTGACCCCGTTCATCGACGAGACCACCATCGACGTCGAATCGCTCGGCGCCTTCGTCAAGGAGAGCTACGCCGAGTCCGGCATCGCCCAAGAGGACGTCGACACCGGAGCGGTGATCTGCACCGGCGAGGCCGTCCGCAAGGTGAACTCGGAGGCCATCGTCCGGATGCTGGCGGCCCAGGGCGGCCGGTTCGTCTGCGCGACGGCCGGGCCGAACCTGGAGGCGATCCTGGGCGCGCACGGCTCCGGCGCGGTGGTGCGCTCGATGGAGATCGGCGCGGGGATGAACGTCGACATGGGCGGCGGGACGACCAAGGTCGCCATCGTCCAGAAAGGCGAGGTCACCGAGACCTTCGCCATCAGCATCGGCGCTCGTCTCGTGGCATGGGACAAAGACGACAAGATCCAGCGCATCGAGCTGCCGGGGAAGAAGATCGCTGCCTCCGTCGGCATCGACCTCAAGGTCGGCAACGTCATCACGCAGGAGCAGAAGGAGACGCTGGCGGAGACGTTCGCGGACCTGGTGATGAAGGTGCTGAAGCGCGAGGAGTACACCCCGCTGATGATGGAGCTGCTCGTCACGCCCAAGCCGCTGGCCTTCGCCGACACCATCGACGAGATCGGCTTCTCGGGCGGCGTGGCCGAGTACGTGTACGACTACGACAAGCAGGACTACGGCGACCTGGGCCCGCTGTTGGGTGCCGCGATCCGCGAACGGCTCCCGAGCTTGGGCGTGCCGCTGGTCGGGAGCTCGGAGCGCATCAGGGCGACGGTGATCGGCGCCTCGCAGTACACGGTCCAGGTCTCCACGAGCACGGTCTATGTGTCCGACCCGGCCCTCCTGCCACAGCTCGACCTCCAAGTGGTCCCGGCCCAGCTGCCCACGGGCGATCTGACCAAGAAGGGGGTGGCGGACGCCATCGCCCACGGGTTCGAGCGCATGGACATCGACCCGAAGGACCTGGACCGCCCGATGGTCCTCGCGCTGCTCGGGTCGGTCGTCCCGACGTACGACTCGATCAAGATGCTCTGCGACGCCATCGCCGATGCCCTCAAGCACCGCACCGACGTCTGGAACATCATCCTGAGCGCCGACGTTGCGGGCCTGGTGGGTTCCATGCTCAAGCGCGAGCACAAGGTGAAGCCGGAGGTCATCGTGGTGGACGCCATCACGGTGGGCGACTTCAACTTCGTCGACCTCGGGCAGGCGATCGAGGCGGTCGAGGCCATCCCCGTGGTCGTGAAGTCGCTCGTCTTCGAGGGGTAGGCCGCGCTGCCGACGGCCTGGGTTCTGCGAGGCAGCTCGCCTCAAAGCCCTCTGTCGTGACTGTAGGTCGGCTCCTCACAGCCCTTTCGACCATCCCCCCGGCCCCCTTCCTCGCCAGGAAGGGGGAGATAAGTTGATCACGGGGGACACCCCCGTGCCCCCCCGGCAGAGGGGCTTGGCCCCTCTGCACACCCCGTGGGACGGTGGCCAGGGCATGAACAGCCGCAGAGGGGATACCTTCGTGCCCCGGGAGAGGGGCTACTCCCCTCTGCACTCCCCGTGGGATGGAGAGCCGCTCCGGTGGTCAAACTAGTCGGGCTCGGTGCCGGCCCAGCCGTGCTCCGAGAGGTCGACGGTCACGCCGTCCGGGCCCTTGAACTTGACCTCGACGTTCGCCTTCGCCCCGCCGGCCCCCGGCGTCGGTGCGCCGGCCATCTTCTGGAAGACGGCGCCCGCGTCCTCGATGCGCTTGCGGGCCGACTCCATGTCGTCGACCTCGAAGCCGAGGTGGTGCACGCCGGTGTAGCGCGGGGCGCCCTCGGTCATCGCGGCCTCGTCCGTCTTGAACTTGAGGATCGCGATGTTCACGTGGCCGTCGGTCAGGTAGTAGCCCTCGGCGAGGTCGGATTTGACCACGCCGGCCTCGCGCAGCCCCAGCCCCTCCTTGTAGAAGCGCGCCGTCGCTTCCGGGTCCTGCGTCGCGATCGCGATGTGACGGATCCTTGGCATGCCGGTTACCTCCTCACGCAACTTGCTCAATCGACGGCGAGCGCCGTCACCCAGCCCAGTCCCTCCGCGAGCACGCTCCACGGCCCGGCGAGCACGCGCTGCTCCAGCGCCTGGGGACCGCGCCGCCGCTGGGCCCCACCTGAGCGGGCTACGAGCCGCTGTAGAGGTCGTAGAACTCGATGAACGTCTCTTCCTGGAGCTCCCGCAGCTCGGCGTAGACGGGGTCCATGCCGGGCGGCACGGGGTTCTGCTCGCGATAGGCGGAGCGCAGGGCCTCCTCGGTCCACTCCATGTAGACGGTGTCGGCCGGGCCCGGGACGCCTCCCCCGCTGATGTACACGCGCGAGGGCGTCCGCTGGCCCGCCTTCTCGTACATCTCGCCGATCTGCGTGATCAGCTTCGCAGCCTTGCGGGCCGTCCCCTTCTTCACCTTGAAGATGCGTCGCACGAGGAACACTCGGCACCTCTCGTCGTCATGGTTCGCCGCCGCCGCCCGCGAGTATAGGGCACCGGAGGACCGCCAGCATCCGCGCGGCCGCGCCTGGTGCTCGCCCGCCCACCGTCGGACGCACCGGGCTAGTCGTCGCCGCCGTAGTCCCACTCCCACGCCCGGTCGGCGTACGCCTCCTCGGGCATGAGGCTCCGGCCGCCGCGCTTGGCGACCTCTTCCTCGAACCGGGCTCTGATCCACGGGTCCTCGTCCGGGTACTCGATCTGCCGGGAGTCGCGCTCATATGGCGTCTCGCCCTTCTGCGCGAACTGCGGCAGCGAGCCGAGCGCCAGGTAGCGGGCGTCGGTCGTGCCCACGTTGAAGTGCTGGTGGTACCAGTCCTCCGGGGGGACGAACACCGATGCCTCGTGCCACGGGCAGACGATCTTCTCCTCGTCCGGACCCTGCCTCCACAACAGCGAGTAGCCCTCGCCCTTCGGGATGACGATGACGCGGCCCGGGCCGTGCCGGTGGGCCTTCTTGTACAGCCCCGCATCGAAGACGGACATGTGCGCACCCATCTCCCCACCGGGGAACCGCATGTAGACGGCGGAGCCGCCGGCCCCCCGGCCTCGGTACGGGGCAAGCTTGTCCCACGCGCCCAGGTCCGGGAAGAAGTTGCCCAGCCAGTACACCCCGATGCGGATGTTGGCGCTTGCGTCGCTCACCTCCACGGCGCGGGAAAACGCCTCGTCGAGGCTCTGGCCGTCCCGTCTGTGGTAGCTGTGGTTGTTGATGAGGAACTCGGGGTCGGGTATGGCCGAGAGCGCGATGGGAAGGTAGTTGTAGTGGAGGAGACGCGCGGGCGCGTCACCCCGGGCGTTGGAGAGCTGGTAGGTGCTGTGGCGCGGGATGTGGAAGAGGCTACGGGCACTCCACTCGAAGGTCCTGGGCGGCTTTTCCTCGTCCAGCCAGACCGTGCAGAGGCCCTGGCCCACCAGCGGGTAGACGAGCTCGCCGATGGCCATCCGCAGCTTGGGCAGCTCGCCGCCGGGGGGGATCTCCTGCACGCGCCCCTCCGACACGCCCTCCATGCCCTTGAGGTTGAGGAAGGCGGCCTTGCACCCGCGCTCCTCCCACCACTCGAGCTCGACGGAGCGGAGGTCCTCGACGAAGTGCCCCCGGTAGATGGGGAGGCCTGTGGCCTCCATCCAGTCGTCATAGGGAAGCCTGCGGCCGCGTGCCTTCGTTCCGGGTTGTTGAGCCATCGAGTTCTCCCCCTGCGATTAAGGACCGGTCATGGACCGCGCGGCGGCGTCATGCCGGCAGCGCAACCCTAACGGGTATCTGGGCGGCCGCGCAATACGCGTGCGGCTACACGCTGCGGGAGCGTGCCTCCGGGAGCGCGCTCACCACTGGACGAACATGGGCATGTTCACCCCTTGGCGCTAACGTGCGAGTCGCGATTGAGGTGTAAGTTCGTGCCGTCAACGGCCCGGACCGTCGCTCTCGCCACCCAAGGCGCTTACGCGCTCTCGCCCCAGTGATGGTCCCGACCCAGGGTGAGGCACGTCTTGCGTGTTTTTCATCGGCGCGGCCGGCCCAGCACCTGGAGCCAGCCAAGCCCCGTAACTGCCAGCAGCACGCCTGCTCCGAGCAGCGTGATGATCTGTGCCGCCCCCGACAGCTGGATAAGCGCGGTCAGCGCGACGCCCACCGATATCAGAACCCGCACCCACTGCTCGATCAGCGCGGGTCGGGATGATGGCGCCTCCCCACCCACGTCCGCTCCGCCGCCAAAGAGCTTGCCCCGCTGCCAGGGTGCACCCACCGCCGGAAGCAACACTCGGTCGACGCCCCACCAGCCCGCCGTCTTCCAGGCCACCACAAGCAATGCGGCGAGTAGCGCGAGAATGGGGTTCGTGCTGGAGATTCCGGCCAGCATGAAATTGAAATTCATGAACATGCCGAACAAGGCTGCGATGCCCGTCAGTGCGCCGAAGATGAGCCCGAGCCCCACCATCACCTCCCCCACGGCAATCATCTTCGCGAACCAGGTGTACGTCTCGGACTCGAGCAGGAACTCCAGGAACGCGCGATACCAGTCGTAGGAGATCGCGGGCCGACTGCCCTCGGGGATCAGCACGACCCGTTCCCAGAACCCTTGGAGGGCCGCACCGCCGCCCATCCATCCATCTGACGTGACCTTCTCCCAGCCGGCGTGAAGCCAGATCCAGCCGACGTAGATCCGCACGGTCAGCCAGATCCACGCGAACCTGGTATCGCCGAAGAGTGCTTGGATCCACGGCGGGTTTTCGAGCCTTCTTCCGTGCAACGGCTGTACGGCCATGATTCGCCTCCACTTCTGCCAGAGGGTATAGCTTCGCCCGACGGTGAAACTTTACTCGCGATGCGTCGCCGCGGCCACCGTGCCGCGTTCTCGCAAAAGGGTCAGCGAGCCGGAAGGCCAGGACCGGCTTGGCGGCCATGGGCCGAGATGACTCTGGAAAAGGAACCTTATCCGTGACCAGCCCGTTGCCGGCCTAACTCCGAGTTTGCTCCTGAGCTACCAGACGGCGAGGCGGCGCGCCTACGTCGTGCCGTGCTTTGGGCGGCCCTGGGGGGGTAGGCGTCGCGACATCACATTCAGGTCGCTGGGGAGATCCCACTAGGCGCTGGGCAGCCTGTGGATTTGGTCACCACTGGACGAACATGGGCATGACGACGTGGACGTAGTGGTCGTCGCCCACGGGGCGGATGACGCCGGGGCTCGATGAGGTCGTCATCTCGAGCGCGACCTGCTCCTCGTTCAGCACGCCCAAGACGTCGCTCAGGTAGCGGCTGTTGAACGCGATCTTGCCGTCGCCGCCCTCAACCTCGGCCGCGATGTCGCCGGTGTTGTCGCCGAGCTCCTCGGCGCGCGAGGAGACCGTGAGCTTGCCCGGGGCGCCGCCGGAGCCGGGGGAGACCTCGATCCGCACGATGCCGCTGCCGTCCTTGGCGAAGATCGAGGCCGTGCGCGTGGCGCGCTGGAGCTCGCCGAGGTTCACGACGGCCCGCGTGGAGCGCTCCTGGGGGATGAGCTGGCTGTAGTTGGGGAAGGTCCCCTGGATCAGCTGGGAGACGATCTCGACGTTCTTGAGCCGGAACAGTATCTGGCTGCGCTGTGGGGTCACGACGATGTCGATGGGGTCGTCCCCGTCGATCAGCCGCTCGACCTCCTGGAGCGTCTTGGCGGGGACGATCAGCGACACCTTCTCCGAGACCGGCTCCAGCAGCTCGGTGGTGTGCACCGCGAGGCGGAAGCCGTCCGCCGCGGCGAGCACCAGCTTGGTGCCCTCGAGCTCGACGTTGACGCCGGTGAGCACCGGGCGCGAGTCCTCCACCGCCGCGGCCATGACCACCTGGTGGATGGCCATGCGCAGCGCTTTCGGCGCGACCTTGGTCGAGATGCCCTCGTCGACCGACGGGATCGGCGGGAACTCGCTGGCATCGGCGCCATTCATGGTGGCCTGGACGTGCTCGCCCTTGAGCTCGATGCCCTTGGCTGGGCTCGTGGTCTTGATCTCGACGTGCTGGCGCTCGAGCGAGTTGATGAAATCGGTGAGCAGCCGCGCCGGGATGGTGATGGCGCCGTCTTCTAGCACTTCGGCGCCGACCCAGGTGCTGATGGCGACCTCGAGGTTGGTGGCGGAGAACTTGAGCCTGCCGCCGTCGGTGGAGAGCAGCACGTGCTGCGTGATGGGGAGCGTCGTGCGGGTCGCGACGGCACGCTGAACGATACCGAGGCCCTGAGCGAGATTCTCCTGCAGGCAGTTCAGATGCATGCGCGTAACCTCAACATGTTGTGGTAATTGGAGGCGTGGCGCCCAGTATAGGAGCGAGCGGGAACACGGTCAACGCCACCGCGGAAACAGCGGCGGCGGGCGTGGGGGGACGGGTTAGGGCGCTGTCATGCTGAGCGCAGCAAAGCATCTCGCAGCCCGTCCGTGGCTCCACCATCCGGCCGCCGGGGGACGAGACCCTTCGACCACCTGTGGCGGCCTCAGGATGGCAACCCGCGCGAAGGGGCGGAGGCGGCTATCGCTGGGCGGCGAGGAAGTCGACGAGCGCGTCGATCTCGGCGGCGCTGAGCAGCGCGCCGAAGCTCGATGGCATGACGCCAGCGGGGCAGGCGCCGCTCGGGCAAGCACCGGCGATCACCGCGTTGGGATCGAGGATGGACTCCTTGATGTAGGCGGCGTCCGCCCTGGCGCCGATCTGGGTGAGGTCCGGGCCGACCGCGCCGGTCGAGAGCCCGTCGATGGCATGGCAAGTGCCGCAGGTGCCGGCGAAGAGCTGCTGAGCGGTCGGACCCGTGTCTGGGGCGGGCGTCGGGGTCGGCGTGGGGGTGGGCTGGCCCTCCACGGCGCAGCCGGCGGGGACGAGCGAGCCGTCCTGCGCTTCGAGGCATTCAGGCGTTGGCGTCTCGGCGCCACAGGCCGCGGCGAGCACGGCGAGGGCAACGAACGAGGCCGCCACGAGGGCGGCGCGTCTGCGGGCGAGGCGGAGGAGCATGGGCAAGCACACCTAGGGTAACGAGTATGTGAATCTTATCACGTACTGGTTCCACGGGCAGCGGTACCACCCAAGGAGCACCGGTGCGGAGGCGGCCTGGGCGCCGCGGTGCGGCGCCCAGGAACGGACCTAGCTGGCCCGCTTCACCTCAAGCGTCTCGCCGGGGGCAAGCGCCACGCGGCGGACGTTGATGCCGAGCTTGAGCAGCCAGTAGCCCAGGGTGGCCTTGCTGACCTCAAGCGACGAGGCGGTCGCCGAGAGACCGTGCTCGTTGATCATTTCCGGCAGCAAACGCTCCAAGGGTTGCTTGAAACGCTCCTCGACCTGCTGCATCAAGCGAGTCTTTCGCGCCATTAGACTCCCTCCTGCGAAGCATTGAACATTTCTATATCATTTGCTGAGCGTAGTGTCAACCATCAGCCTATCCTTGTTCCCATCTTTATACTAGCCTTTGTTTATACTTTTTCTAAGTATTTTCCAGAACACCGAAGGCTGCTATGATGCCGGCACGTCTCCGCCAGGCCGTTGCCTGCCGCGTGCGATCCAGCGCCGCTGAGGCCCTCTCTCCCATGCCAGATGAGCTCCTGACCTTTCTCGCCGCCATGACGCCTCTCGGCGAGCTCCGGCTGTCCATCCCCTTGGGCATCGGGGAGTACGATCTGGCCTGGCCGCTCGTGCTCGCGCTGTCCATCGCGGGCAACATGCTCCCCGTCCCGTTCCTCCTCTGGGCGCTCCGGACGGTGGGCGGGCGGGTCGAGCGCATGGAGAACGTGCTGGGGCTGCTGCTGCGCTGGCGGACGCGAAGGATCGAGGCGCGGTGGGGGGAGCGCATCCGGCGACGGGGTTTCCCGGCGATCGTGCTTCTGGTGGCCATCCCCCTACCCTTGACCGGCGCGTGGACCGGCAGCCTGGCGGTCTGGGCGCTCGGCGTGCCGCCCGCCCGCGGCCTCCTGGCGATCGGCACCGGCATCGTGATCGCCGGCGCCATCGTCTCGGCCCTCACGCTCGCGGGCATCGAGCTCATCAAGCTCCTCTGAGCGGCTGCACTCGTCTGCCTGGATTAGAATGAGGCGAAGGCGTCGAGCGTAGGCGCACGGTTAGGAAGGTGTGAGAGATCTCTCGCTTCGCTCGGGATGACAGGCTTTGGGCGAGCCGAGGCACGGTGTCCAACCGTGAGCTTTAGTCCGGAGCCGTCCTTCGACAGGCTCAGGATGAGCGGGTTGAGGGGCGTAGGCGCACGGTTAGGAAGGTGTGAGAGATCTCTCGCTTCGCTCGGGATGACAGGCTTTGGGCGAGCCGAGGCACGGTGTCCAACCGTGAGCTTCAGTCTGGAGCCGTCCTTCGACAGGCTCAGGATGAGCGGGTTGAGGGGCGTAGGCGCACGGTTTAGGAAGGTGTGAGAGATCTCTCGCTTCGCTCGGGATGACAGGCTTTGGGCGGGCCGAGGCACGGTGTCCAACCGTGAGCTTCAGTCCGAAGCCGGAGCGAAGCGTAGGCGCACAGTCAGCGAGCGCACAGTACAGTTAGGATGAGCATGAACTGGTGGGAACGGACGAAACGGAACCACGGGCTGGAGCACGGGACGATCACGCTCCTGCTCAGCCGCGCCACGGCACCACAGCCGCTCGCGGGCTATTCGGTCCCGGCCGGGTTCCTGGTGCTGGGCAGCCTGAGCACGGCCGACGTGCGCGAGAATGCCGAGGAGGCGCTGCGCCGGATGCAGGCGGGCGAATCCGACCTCGCGGTCTCGCCCTTCTGCGGGACGAACATCGTGGTTGGCGCGGCGCTGGCCACGCTGGCGACGCTCGGCGGGTACCGCCTGGCCGGTGGGGGGCTTGCGGGGGTGAACCGCGCGTTCGCCAACGCGGTCCTCGCTATCGTTGCCTCGCGTCCGCTCGGGCGCCTCGTGCAGCAGCGCTATACGACCTCGGGCGACGTCGGTGGGATGCGCATCGACGATGTCTCCCGCCACGAGGTGGGCAACCTCACGGTGCACTGGGTGGCGACGACCTTCGCCTCCAACGCCTGATGTAGGGGCGCAATTGATTGCGCCCAGGGCGCGATGAATCGCGCCCCTACACCTGCGGCACGCCTATTTACCCACGAAGCCCAGGGCCGCGGTGAATCGCGCCCCTACACCCTGCGGCACGCCTATTTGCCCACGGAAGCCCAGGGCCGCGGTGAATCGCGCCCCTACACCCTGCGGCACGCCTATTTGCCCACGGAAGCCCAGGGCGCGATGAATCGCGCCCCTACACCCTGCGGCGCGCCTATTTGCCCACGAAGTGCGGCTTGCGCTTTTCGGCGAACGCGGCGTAGCCCTCGCGGCGGTCCTCGGTTGCTGCGAGGGACGCCGAGGCCCGCTGCTCGTGCTCCAGGCCCGCGTCGAGGTCCGCGCTCATCGCCACGTCGACGGCGCCCTTGATCGCCGCTATCGAGAGCGGGGCCGCCTCGATCAGCCGCTCCGCCCACGTCCGCGCCTCCGCCATGAGCTGCGCGGGCTCGACCACGGCGTTCACGAGCCCCCACGCCAGCGCCGTCGGGGCGTCGACGAACCGGCCGAGCAGCATCATCTCCTTGGCGCGCGCGGGGCCGATGAGGCGCGGCAGGCGCTGGGTGCCGCCGGCGCCCGGCAGGATGCCGAGCGCGACCTCCGGCAGCGCCATCGTCGCCCCGGAGGCTGCGATGCGCAGATCGCAGGCCAGGGCCAGCTCGAGGCCGCCGCCGGCCGCGGGGCCGTTCACCGCCGCGATGCTCACCTGGCGCAGGCGCTCCAGCCGCCGGAACGCCGGCGAGAGGTGTGCCGACGTGCGCTGGACGGCCATGTCGCCGGGCTGGGCGGCGCGCTCCTTGATGTCGGCGCCCGCGCAGAAGGCGCGCCCGGCGCCCGTCACGATGAGCACGCGGACGCCGTCATCAGCTTCGAGGCCCGCGACCACGTCGGCGAGCTCCGCGACCATCTCGCGGCTGATCGCGTTGAGGCGCTCGGGGCGCTGGAGCGTGAGGACGGCGAGCGGGCCGTCGGTCTCGTAGCGGAGCGTTGCATAGGACATGGCGTGCTCCTTGGCCCGATCTGAACGATCGCGATGGCCCGCAGTCGGCGGCGCTACCCTTCATGGGTCAAGGGCAGTGCCCTTGTTTCTAGGCGGTGGCGCCTTGGAGGCGGTTGACCGTGGTGGGTGCCGACACTATAGTCGAAGGGCTTCGATGCGTCCCAGTAGCTCAGTGGACAGAGCGGCTGCCTTCTAAGCAGCGGGTCGTGGGTTCGAACCCCACCTGGGACGCCAGCCAGTCTACTACCTTGTGCACAGCATATTCCCTCGCCGACCCACCGTAGCACAACGCTCTAAGAGATGATAACTTTATCTCTGAGACGACCGTCTTGGAGGTGGTCCCAATGGCGTCCAGAACAGTTTCGCTGAGCCCGACCGTGGCCTCGTTAGCGACCTCCTTCGAGCGGCACCTGCGCGCCGAGAATAGGAGCCCGAGCACTGTCACCACGTATCTCGACGCGGTGAAGCAGCTCAGCGCGTTCCTCACGTCCATGGGCATGCCCCAAGAGATCGACGGCATCCGGCGCGAACACGTCGAGTCCTTCATCGCGGACCTGCTCTCTCGATGGAAGCCCGCCACCGCCAGCAACCGTTTTCGGGCACTCCGGGTGTTCTTCGGCTGGGCAATCGACGAAGGAGAGGTCCGCTCCTCCCCGATGGAGCGGATGAAGCCCCCGTACGTGCCCGAAGAGCCGGTCCCCGTCATCAAAGAGGACGAGCTACGCAAGCTGCTGCGCGAGTGTGAAGGCAACGGGTTCAACGAGCGCCGGGACATGGCCATCATCCGGTTGTTCATCGACAGCGGCATGCGTCGCTCGGAACTCGCCTATCTCAAGGTCGAGGACGTGGATTTCGAGGCCGGTGTGGCCTGGGTCACGGGCAAGGGGCGCCGGCCTCGCGCGTGCCCCTTCGGTGCCAAGACCGCGAAAGCGTTGGACCGGTACCTGCGCATCAGGGACACCCACTCGATGAGCTCCTCCCCTGCCCTGTGGCTCGGCTGGCGGGGTCACAGCGGCCCCATGACGGACAACGGGATCGCGCAGGTCGTCGGTCGCCGGGCCGCGGCAGCCGGGATCGGGAAGGTGCACGCCCACATGTTCAGGCACGGTTTCGCGCATCAATGGCTCGCGGAAGGGGGACAGGAGTCAGACCTCATGCGATTGGTGGGGTGGAAGTCCCGGCAGATGGTCAGTCGATACGCGGCCAGCACGGCTGACGAGCGCGCACGGGCAGCGCACCGACGGATGGCCCTTGGAGACCGGCTGTGACCCCCGGGGTGAGCGCTCGCTTGGACAAGAAGACCCAGAGCAAGGTGCTCTGCGGCTACGCCCGTTGCCCCGGGCAGCTCGGTATAGTGCTCGACGGGTTCCCGAGCGGCGAGGAAGAGGCGGTACTGCTCATGCCCTACCTCCGGGCGGATGTAGGCCCACGAGGAGAGGTCATCTGGCGCTCATTCCGCCGCGCGATCAAGAACTTCGCCCACCAGCGCCCGGCAGGGAGACGTCGTCGAGAAGCCGGTGTGATGCATCTTGTCCCACCGACTACACCGACGAGCGGGAAGACGGTCTGGCTCTATCCAGACCCGCCCTATCCCTACCGCGAATACCGGCCGGTGGATCTGCCCGCCGTTGTCATCTGCCCAGAATGCCGCACTCGGAACCAAGTTGCCTGGGAACTGCTTCTGCCCCTGGAGCGAGCTTGACTGTTCGCCGAGCACAGCGCTACCCTCTGACCGACCGAATAAAATAAATCGCCGACGCACGGCTGGTTTGCTCGTCACCGCCCTGAGAATCTGGGCCGAAGAGCGACCCGAAAGCCGTGCGCTTTGTTGTCACCCTCCCAGCGGTCCCTTCGAGCCCGCCTCGCTGCCCACAGCCTCCACGCCCAACGAGACTCGCGCAAGCTCACCGCGAACGCCAGGTCGAAGTTCCTCCAGCGGTTCGACGATGAAGTCGACCCCGATCGCGTCCTCTCGTCCAAAGAACGCCACCGTCGGGCCGGCCATGCCCGCTCGGCGTACTTCGCCCGGCTCGCGCTCGCATCCAGCAAGGCACGTCGGAAACGGCGTAGCCGTCATGTGGCAGAACTTGCCGACGACCTCCTCTTGGTCCCCGAGGAGGCGGCGCGATGAGCATCGGGCGATCCATCCGCCGAGAGAGTGATCGAACCCGCCTCACCAAACTCGTCCGCGATCTCCTGGCCGGCGCGTCGATCCCCGCCGGCGCCCGAGATCTCACCCTGTCAAAGGCTGCGGCCTCCATGGCTTCCGTTGGTCTACGTAGAGACGTCGCAGACCAGGCTATGCGTGATCTGCATGCGAAGCTGGAGCAGCCACGGGGAGACATCTACTCTCAGCAGACGGCGATGCGGAAGCTCGACACCGCATATCGTCAGCCGTGGCCTGGTGCCTTCCAGCGCAACGGCGAAGCGTCCCCCAGCTCTCCGAACGTCCAGCCTGTGAGCGTCACGCCATACGAGCGTCCAGGGAAGGCGACGCAGGCGCAGCTCGACGCTCCATACACTGCAACGCCTGTCGTGTTCTCGATGCCCACATCACCCGTCGGCGACCAGGACCGCATCCGGCGGCTCTGGAATCGGAACATCCCCGCGCTGCCGATCCCAGTCGGGACGAAGGCCGGGAACGACCGCGTCCGGCCGCCGCGGTGGAAGCACCTCCAGGATGGACGTCCCACCGCGCTTGGCGTCCTCGTAGACGCTCGAGAGGGTTTCCGCGTCGGCGGCCACGTAGACGAGCATGTTCCGGTTGGTCCGGGGAGTCGTTCCGCGGCTCTCGAGGATCGTCTTGGCCTGCTTGACGGCCTCGCTCTCGTCGACATCATTCCGATGCGGCGATTCGGGCCCGAGGATGACCAAGCGCGCCGTCGCCGTGTCCTCCACGTCGGAGGGCGACTCCGTGGCGGCGTGAACCGTGACGAAGTCTCCTGTGTCTTGGAACTGCCGTGTCCGCCGTAGCCGAGTCCGGACTTCGTCCAGGGCCTCCTGATCAGTCATCCGCGCAATGCGGTCGCCTACAATCCGGTTGAGGTTCGGCCGGACCTCGAACCAATAGGCGTTGTCCGATCCGTACAGGTAACTGAGGCGATCGCGCAAGGCGCGGAGGGCGTCGCCGTAGATGGGTACTCCCTCCTTCGGCTGTGTCGTACCGAGGAAGATGCGGCCGACGTCAAGGCCTGCATGAGCCTTGCCCGGCACACTACCCAGAAAGATGGTTCGTGTGAGCCGGCGGCAGGCCTGGATCTGCCCGTAGCGTTGGTTTTGGCGCTCGATGTTCGCAGCCTCGCACAACTCCCCGTCGATGTCGGCATCTATAGGCTGGTTCCAGTTGTCGTCGAGGTAACCCACGAGCTGCTGGCGGACGTTCGAGTCGTGCAGCGGCAGCGACCCCGGCATGATCAGCGGCTCCTGGTCGTTCTCGGCCCAGAGCCGGTGGATGGCATCGGCCATCAAACGAAGCACCCCTCGGGTCTTCTGGAAGCGGTCGATGCCGCCAGCCCAGTCCAGGTAGAGGCGCTCGAAGATCTCCGGGTGAATCGGATAGCTGGCGCGCATGCGATCCGCGTAGGCCGGCTCACGGCACTCCGCGGGGAACTCCCCTTCACTCTGCCGGTACTGCTTATAGAAGGCGTCGACCGTCTTGTCACGCGCGTCAGGGTCGTTGATCTCGCCGAAGAGCCGCCGGCGTACGAACTCGAAAGCCTCATGACTGCCCACGGGCTGCCAGGGCGCGCCGACCCTTTCAAATATGTTGCTGACCTGGGAGGCGATTTTTGCGCCCTGGGCATCGCCGTACTCGATGTTGGACTCCGGAATCGAGGCGAGCACGACAACATTCCCTGCCTGCTTTGCAGCCTCCGTAAGCGCCTGACAAAAAGTGATGTGCGTGTTGTAGGTCCCACTCGGGGTATCCCGGCGTGCAGTGGATGGCACCGAGCGCAAGTAAGCAACGAGCTCGTCGATGAGAACCACGCTCGGGCCCGCGAGGTCGAAGAGGCGGCCGAGGACCTCCGCGCCCGGTGCAACGCCACGCGCGTCATGGTCCCCGACGAGCCGGTAGCCCGGCATCCCGGCGAGCTGGTAGGCCATCTCCCCCCATAGGGTATGGATCTCCGCATCGCCAGTCGTCTCCAAGAGGCGCGTCGGTGTCGGCTCGGCCTGAGCCTCGGGCGTCTCTTCGATGCGCCCGCTACCGGGGAGTCCGCAATGATCGGGGAGACCGAGTGTCGCATCGTCTACCCTCCTGCGTGAGAACCGTCATTTCATGGGGATGCACACTGGCTTTGTAGTGCTCCGTGGCCTGGTATAGCGGTCTTCAACTGCCCCGAACACGAGAATCCCCACGCTGGAGCGCAGCCGCGTTGAATGCAGGCGCGTCCGCGCCCCGGTAACGCCCCGGTTACGCCGTGGTTACGCCCCGGTTACGCCCCGGTTACGCCCCGGTTACGCCCCGGTTACGCCGTGGGCACGTCATGTCTAGGCTGGGTGGTTGAGAATTCTCGAAAACTCTCGACCGTCCCAATCTGATCCACGCAGATGCGTAGAGCTCATCCGGGGTCATCAGGCAGGGGACCGGCGAAGGGACCCGATGTTAGGACGATCTGGCGATCGTCCAACTACCCCGCCCTGGGGACGTTGGAGATTGGCTGAGCAAGCGCCTCTCGGCCAACGTCCTGTTCCTCCTGCGGGTTGCCGATCCCGCTGTCCCCGATCTGGCACCAATCTCTATCGGTCTAAACCTGGACTATCTCCGGACTACCCGCAATAGGAGCGCCGATTCAGGACAGCCAATATCGTGGGTTGTCCTCAGATGAGAACCGCTGTACGGCCCAGGGGGAACTACAAAGCCGCAGTGCACGACCACCAATTGGCGGTTTTCGTGAACGAAGGTCGACGGCTCGTAGTGCGGTCTCCCTATCCCACGAAGTGGTGGAGGCTAAGCGAGGACCGTAACCCGCTCGCCGTCCTGAGCACTGGGGAGTGCGGCTGGTGAACTAGCTACGTCGCTGGATCTCGCGCTCACGCTGTCCCAGGCCGACGTACGCTCCCGAAGAATTA
>JADFRC010000036.1 GCA_022561455.1 Chloroflexota bacterium
TCCAGAAGATCAATGACCATACGGCGGTCGTCGGCGTGGTGGGCCTCGGCTACGTCGGTTTGCCGCTCGCCGTCGAGAAGGCGAAGGTCGGCTTCCGGGTCATCGGCGTCGAGCAGAACCCCCAACGCGCCGCCAAGATCAACGCGGGCCAGAACTACATCGCGGACGTGGCCGACGCTGACCTGGCTTCGGTGGTGGCCGACGGCCGCCTATCCGCCGCCACGGACTTTTCGCGCGTCGCTGAGATGGATGTCATCGTCGTCTGCGTACCCACCCCGCTGACGAAGAACCTCACGCCTGACCTTCGGCACATCGAGAACGTGACCAGGGAGATAGCGCAGCACCTGCGGCCTGGGCAGCTCGTGTCGCTCGAGTCCACGACGTACCCGGGCACCACGGACGAAGTCATGCTCCCGATCCTCGAAGGCAGCGGGCTGAAGGTCGAAGAGGACTTCTTCCTTGCGCACTCCCCGGAGCGCGTCGACCCGGGGAACCAGCGCTACACGACGAAGAACACGAGCACGATCGTCGGCGGTGTCGGCCCGCGCTCCCTCGATGTCGCCGTCGCGTTCTACCGGCAGACGATCCTGGAGGTCGTGCCGGTTTCCAGCACCAAGGCAGCCGAGCTCGTGAAGGTGTTCGAGAACACCTTTCGCGCCGTCAACATCGCGCTCGTCAACGAGCTGACGCTGCTGTGCGACCGCATGGGGCTCAGCGCCTGGGAGGTGCTCGACGCTGCTTTCACGAAGCCCTTCGGCATCATGCCGTTCTATCCCGGGCCCGGCGTCGGCGGGCACTGCATCCCAATCGACCCTCACTACCTTGAGTGGAAGGCGAAAGAGCTCAACTTCAACACGCGCTTCATCGCGCTGGCCGGCGAGATCAACCGCCACATGCCCGAGTTCGTGCGCGAGAAGGCCATCCGCGTCATGAACCATCTCGCCGTCGTCCCGCGCAACGCCCACGTGCTGGTCCTTGGCGTCGCCTACAAGCGCGACCTCGACGACTGCCGTGAATCGCCAGCCATCGAGGTCATCAAGCTCCTGCAGCATGAGGGTGCGAGCGTGGACTACCACGACCCCCACGTGCCGGAGCTCGCCCAGGACGGCATCGTGCTGAGCAGCATCGCCCTCACCGCCGAAGCCCTCTCCGCGGCCGACCTCGTCATCGTGACCACCGATCACACGGCGGTCGATTATGAGTTCGTGGTGCGGCACGCACGGCACGTGCTGGACACGCGGAACGCCACCAAGGACGTCGAGACCGGACGGGAGCGGATCACCCTCCTATGACAGCCGGCGGCACGCCACAGGTCGCGGTCCTGGGCGCTGGCGCTTGGGGCAACAACCTCGCGCGCACCCTCCATGACCTGAGCGCGCTTGGCGCCGTCGTCGACCCGGCGCCGTCCGTGCGCCGGGCAGTCGCAGCGCGCTACCCAGGCGTGGCGGTCCACGCCGCGCCGGCCGACGTGCTGGGGCCGGGCGTCGCCGCCGTCGCTATCGCCACGCCGGCGGCGACCCACCACGCCATCGCGAAACAAGCCCTCCTCGCCGGCAAGGACGTCTTCGTCGAGAAGCCGATGACGCTACGGCCCGACGACGCAGAGGAGCTGGCGCGCCTCGCTGAGCGTGAGGGCCGCGTGCTGATGGTGGGGCACCTGCTGCTCTACCAGCCCGCGATCGAGTACATCGCACGCCAGCTCCGCGACGGTCTCATCGGCCGGCTCCACAGCCTGCACCAAGAACGCCTCAAGCTGGGCCGCGTCCGCGCTGAGGAGAACGTGCTCTGGAGCTTCGGCGTGCACGACATCGCCGTCCTGCTGCACCTGGTCGGCTCCGAGCCAACCGACGTCTGCACCGCCAGCCACCGCATCCTGCAGCCGGGAGTCGAGGATGACGTGCACCTGCACCTGGGCTTCGAGGGCGGCGTGCGGGCGCACCTCCACGTATCGTGGCTCTGGCCCGAGACGCGCAGACGACTCACCGTCATCGGCTCGGAGGGCATGTTGACGTATGACGAGATCCCGGGCGTCGTCACCCTTCACCGCAAGACGGTGGATGCCGACCTCGCCGAGCACGATGACGGCACCGAGGTCGTGTTCACCTCGAAGGACGAGCCGCTCCGGCTTGAGATGGAGCACTTCCTCGCGCGCGTTCGAGACAGAGGCCGGCCGCTCTCGGACGGATGGGACGGCACACGTGTCGTCCGCGTGCTCGAGCGTGCGGCAGGCGCGGGGTAAGCGGATGGCGGCTTACGTCGATCCCACTGCATGCATAGACCCCGGCGCACAGATCGGCGACGGCACCAAGGTCTGGCACTTCTCGCATGTGATGCCCAAGGCCGTCATCGGACGGAACTGCTCGCTGGGCCAGAACGTGTTCGTGGGCAACAACGTTTCCATCGGCGATAACGTGAAGATCCAGAACAACGTCTCCATCTACGAAGGCGTCACCCTGGAAGACGACGTGTTCTGTGGACCAAGCATGGTCTTCACGAACGTGCGCACCCCACGCGCGGCCTTCCCCCGCAACACGAGCGCGGACTACCAGCGCACGCTCGTCAAGCGTGGGGCGTCCCTCGGCGCCAACGCGACGATCGTCTGCGGCATCACCGTCGGTGAGTGGGCGTTCGTCGCAGCCGGTGCCGTCGTCACGAAAGACGTGCCCGCGTTCGCTCTGGTCGCCGGCGTGCCTGCGCGGCGCATCGGCTGGGCCTGCGCCTGCGGCGAGACGCTCGATCTCGAGGGGGACGACGCCACCTGCACCGAGTGCGCGCGGCGATACGTGCGCTCCGGCGACGAGGCGGTCCGCCCTCTCGATCCCATCCAGATCGAGGAGCGGCGACGCGCGTGAAGGCCACTGGAACCATCCCGCTCTACGACCCGCGCCCCGAGGTCGAGGAGCTGTGGGACGAGCTGAACGAAGCCATCCAAGGCGTGCTGCGCGGCGGCCAGTTCATCTTGGGCCCCAACGTGGAGGCCTTCGAGGAGGAGGTGGCCACCTATCTGGGCGTGAAGTACGCGATCGGCGTCAACTCCGGCACGGACGCGCTCGTTATCGGTCTCCGTGCGCTGGGCATCCGGCCCGGGGACGAGGTCATCACGACGCCGTTCACCTTCTTCGCAACCGCCGAAGCCATCAGCAACGTCGGCGCCGATCCCGTATTCGTCGACGTCGAGCCGGATACGTTCAATATCGACCCGAACCTGATCCCCGAGGCCATCACGGACCGCACGAGGGCCATCCTGCCGGTCCATCTGTTCGGGCACCCGTGCGACATGGACCCGATCCTCAAGATCGCGGCGGAGCACGGCCTCAAGGTGCTCGAGGACACGGCACAGGCGTTCGGTGCGGCCTCCAAGGGACGCAAGGCCGGCGCGATCGGCGACGCCGGTGCATTCAGCTTCTTCCCGACCAAGAACCTCGGAGGGTTCGGCGATGGGGGCATGCTCACGACGAACGATGCCGAGGTCGCACGCGTCGCAAGGATGCTGCGGGCGCACGGGTCGGAGGCCAAGTACCACAACGAGGTGCTCGGCTACAACTCGCGGCTCGACGAGATGCAGGCGGCCATCCTGCGCGTCAAGCTGCACCACCTCGACGCGAACAACGACGCTCGGCGCGACGCCGCTGAGCGGTATCGTCGGGCCTTCGCTGGGTTTCCTGGCATCGTCGTGCCAACCGAGCGCGAAGGCGAGCACCACGTATACCACCAGTACTCCCTGCTCGTGCGGGACGGCCGGCGCGATGCCGTCCGTGCCGCCGCGGCCGATGCCGGCGTCAGCACGACGGTGTACTACCCGACGCCGGTGCACAAGCTGCCGGTGTACGCACACCTCGGCGCACGGGCACCGGTGGCGGAGAGGATCGCCACGGAGATCGTCTGTCTGCCCCTGTGGGCACGCATCGAGCCGAGCGTGCAGGAGCGCGTCGTCAGTGCGTTCCGCTAGGCAGGCGGATCGCGCGTGAGCTGTTCGATGCCGGCCGTCGAGCCATGAGCGGCGACACCGGGCTGGGGCGGTTGCGCGTCGTCCATATGACGTCCGTGCACTCGCCCGACGACATCCGAATCGTGCGCCACGAGCTCATGACCCTCTCTGAGCACGGCGTCGACGTGACGCTGATCGCACCGCGCCATGCGCGGCCCGCGCCCGAGGGCGTTCGCGTGCTCCACGTCCCGGCGCCCGCCTCGCGTTGGCAACGGATAACGCGCACGACGCGAGACGTATACCGCTCGGCCGTATCGGCTGACGCCGACATCTACCACTTCCACGATCCCGAGCTCATCCCCGTCGGGGTCCTGCTGAAGGTCCGGGGAAAGCGTGTCGTGTACGACGTCCATGAGGACTACCCGCGTCAGATCCTGACCAAGGACTGGGTCCCGAGCGTCTTCCGTGGCGTGATAGCCCAAGGAATGGCGCTCGCGGAGAAGATCGCATCTCTCCTTTTCAGCGGCATCGTCACCGCCACGCCAGCGATCGCGAGGCGTTTCCCCGCGCACAAGACCGTGGTCGTGCAGAACTTCCCAGCGCTGGAAGACTTCAGCGTCAGTGAGGCCGTCCCGTATCACGAGCGGCCCCTCCGGACGGCATATCTGGGTGGGATCTCCGCTGCCCGTGGCGTGTTCGAGATGGTCCGGTCCATGGAGTTGATCCCCACCTCGTTCGACGCGAAGTTGGTGCTGGCCGGTACTTTTGACTCCGCCTCCTTGGAGAAGGAGGTCCGCAGGCTTCCGGGATGGAGCCGCGTCGATTTCCTCGGATGGCAGTCGCGCCAACAGGTGGCCGATATCCTGGCCAGCGCACGCGCAGGCCTGGTGCTGTTCCATCCCGTGCCCAACCACGTCGAAGCCGAGCCCAACAAGCTCTTCGAGTACATGTGCGCCGGACTCCCCATCGTGGCCTCCGACTTTCCACTGTGGCGGGAGATCGTGGGGAAGGCGGAGTGCGGCTTGTTGGTCGACCCGCTAGACCCTTCGGCCATCGCGGATGCTATCCGGTGGATCTTCGAGCACCCCGATGATGCAGCGGCGATGGGCGAAAGAGCGCGGGAAGCGTCCCGCAACCGGTACAACTGGGATGCCGAGGCGCGCAAGCTCCTAGAGTTCTATGGCAAGCTCGCATGAAGATCGTCTCCATCGTCGGAGCCCGCCCCCAATTCATCAAGGCCGCTGTGGTGTCCCGCGCGCTGAAGGCAACACCCGGTATCGAGGAGGTGTTGGTCCACACGGGCCAGCACTACGACGACAACATGAGCCGGGTCTTCTTCCAAGAGCTCGAGCTCCCCGAGCCGGGCTATGACCTGGCCATCGGCTCCGGGCCTCACGGAGAGCAGACGGGCCGGATGCTAGAGGCCATCGAACGCGTTCTCCAAACGGAAAGCCCCGACTGGGTACTCGTGTACGGCGATACCAATTCCACGCTCGCGGGGGCTCTCGCGGCGGTCAAGCTGCATATCCCCGTGGCTCACGTGGAAGCCGGTCTGCGCTCCTTCGACCGGCGGATGCCCGAGGAGATCAACCGCGTTCTGACCGACCACGCCTCCGGCATGTTGTTCGCTCCCACCGCGACCGCCGTCGCCAACCTCCGCCGGGAGGGGCTCGCTGACGCTCGCATCCGCCTGGTGGGCGATGTGATGTACGACGCTGTCCTCTACTACGGGAAAGGGATCGAGGGCACAAGCACGATCCTCAAGGAGTTAGGCCTCAAACCGAAGAGCTACGTCCTGGCCACGGTACATCGCGCCGACAACACCGATGACCCCGACCGGCTTCGAGCCATCTTTGACGGATTGGGGAAGGTAGCAGCCCAGATCCCCGTGGTGCTACCGCTACACCCACGCACGCGCGTTGCCTTGAAGCGATACGCGTTGTTGGACCAGGCTCCTCGCGGACTACACGTCATCGATCCCGTCGGCTACCTGGACATGCTGCGGCTGGAGTCGAACGCCAAGCTCATCGCGACGGACTCGGGCGGCGTCCAGAAGGAGGCGTTCTTCTGCCGGGTGCCGTGCGTCACGTTCCGAAACGAGACCGAATGGACGGAGCTCGTCGATGCCGGCTGGAACCGCCTCGCCCCGCCCACGTCGTCCGAGGCTGTCGCGGCAGCGCTCCTCGGCGTGACCGGCGCGCCCGGCACAGCGCCCGCAGACCTCTTCGGCGGCGGCCACGCCTCGGACGGCATCGTCCAAGCCCTTGTGGAGGGAGCAGATGCTCGTATGGCTCCTGCAGATCGGTGAGCCTATCCCCGCTCCCGGTCGTGACGCGAAGCACTTCCGCACCCGCATGCTCGCCAGCGCGCTCGCCGGGCGTGGCCATCGGGTCCTCTGGTGGACGAGCACCTTCGACCACTACGCGAAGCGCCACCTCGCGGAGACGGGAGAGACGCGAGAGATCGAGTCCGGCGTGACCGTTCGCTTCCTCCCCGCCTTCGCCTACGCGCGCAACCTGTCCCTGCGCCGCTACGTCTCCCACATCCGCACCGCGCGAGCCTTCCGCGGCGCGGCGCGGAATGAGCCCGCCCCTGACCTGATCGTGGCCTCCATGCCCGACTACTTCCTCGCGGCGGAGGCCGTGTCGTATGGGCGTGCGCGAGGGGTCCCGGTCGTCGTGGACGTCCGCGATCAGTGGCCCGACGTATTCCTCGGCGTCCTACCGCGCTGGTCCCGGCCCCTCGCAGCCGCTGCTTTGGCTCCCGACCGAGCGAAGCTGCGCCGCCTGCTGCGCGACGCGGATGCCACCACCTCCGTGATCGACTCCGTACTGTCGTGGGCCATCGAGCGGGCCGGCCGCGAACGGACCCCGGCGGACCGGGTGTTCTATCTCGGCAGCGAGGCCTTGCCCGCGCTGGACCCTTCCCGTGTGAGTGCGCCGGTACGGCACATCCTTGAAGCCACCGCGGGCCGGTTGGTCGTCCTCTTCGCCGGCACATTCGGTCTCTTGACACGTCCGAACGTCATCGTGGAAGCTGCCCAGCGGATGGGGCGGGACGGACAGACAGACGAGCGCCTGAGCTTCGTCCTTGCAGGCGAAGGGCCAGGGTCCAAGGCGGTGAGGCGCGCAGCCCGCGGCCTGGACAACGTCTACTTCTCCGGCTGGGTGGAGGGCGACGATCTGGCCGCGCTCCTGGGGGCCGCGTCGGTCGGCATCGTGGCCAGCCCACCGGGGCACGACGCCTTCCCGAACAAAGCCTTCACGTACCTCGCCGCCGGACTGCCGCTGCTCGACTCAGGAGAGGGCGAGCTGGCGAAACTGGCGGGCGAGCATGGGTTCGGCCGAACATTCCGCGCAGGCGACGCTGACTCCCTCGCGGGAGAGATCCGCTACCTTCAGGACCATCCGGACGAGGCCGAACGGATGGGGAAGGCAGCGCAGCGCTTCTTCGTCGAGGAGTGTGAGTCCGGCCGGATCTATCCCCGCTTCGCTGAATACCTGGAAGAGATCGCTGGAAGTGAGCCCGCAAAGAGCATCCGATGAAGGCAGCCGTCATCAAACGCCTTCTTGACGTCGTCCTGTCAGCGGTTGCTCTCGTGCTTCTCGCGCCGCCCTTCTTGCTCGTCGCCCTCGCTATCAAGATGGACTCCCGCGGGCCGGTGTTTCACCGGGGAGTCCGTGTCGGGAAGAGTGGGAAACCCTTCCGGATCTACAAGCTCAGGTCCATGGTGAGCGACGCGGAGGTCCGGGGAGGTCCATCGACTCCTGCCGACGACCCGCGGATCACCAGGATGGGCCGCATCGTCCGCCGGTACAACCTGGACGAGCTGGCGCAGTTCATCAACACGTTCCTGGGGGACATGAGCATCGTGGGGCCGCGCCCAGAGGTCCCCGAAGTCGTCGCCCTCTACTCAGAGGCTGACCGGGAAACCATCCTCTCCGTCCGGCCGGGTATCACCGACTGGGCGACCCTGTGGATACGAGACGAAGGCAAGCGGCTCAAGGGCAGCTCGGATCCCCATCAACAGTATCTGGACGAGATCTGGCCCGAGAAACGCCGTCTCCAGCTCAGATACGTCCACGAGCAGTCCGTCATGACCGATCTCCGGATCATGCTGCTCACCTTCAAGGTCCATCTGGTCGACCGTATCAGGGCACCGGGCCCAGCCACGGACCAGTGACCAACCGCATGAACGAAGGGACATCAGGCCAGCCAGCCATGGGAAGCGAGCAGACCGAGGGAGCACGCCAGCTGCTGCTCCAGACGTATCGCAGCATGCGCCGCATCCGGCGATTCGAGGAGCGAACGGCTGACCTGATAGAGGCGGGCGAGATCAAAACCCCGTGCCATCTGTACATCGGCCAGGAAGCCATCGCCGCCGGCGTCTGCGCCGCGCTTGGCCGGGACGACTACATCTGGGGCGGCCATCGCTCGCATGGGCACTACCTGGCCAAGGGCGGCGGCCTCGCCGCGATGATGGCCGAGCTCTATGGGAAAGCGACCGGGTGCTCCGGGGGCCGTGGCGGCTCGATGCACCTGGTCGCGCCGGAGGTTGGCCTCCTCGGCACGGTACCGCTCGTCGCCGCCACGATCCCGCTTGCCGTCGGCGCGGCCCTGGCCTCGAAGCTGCGGAATGACGGCCGCGTGTCCGTCTCCTTCTTCGGCGACGGCGCAACGGAGGAGGGTCACTTCCACGAATCCCTCAACCTCGCCGCCCTCTACCGCCTCCCCGTGATCTTCGTCTGCGAGAACAACTTCTACTCCAGCCACCTGCACCTCCTCGAACGCCGCGCGGAAGACAACATCGTCGAGTCAGGACGCGCGCATGGCGTCCCCGCTGCCCGGCTGGACGGGAACGACGCCCTCGCTGTCCATCAGGCAACAGCCGAGGCAGTGGCACGAGCGAGGCGTGGCGACGGGCCCACGCTCCTCGAATGCCGGACGTATCGATGGCGAGGGCACGTCGGCCCGGCTTGGGACATGGATGTTGGCGTGCGGAGAAAAGATGAGCTGAAGGAGTGGCAGTCCCGCGACCCCGTCGCCCAGGGACGCCAGCGACTGCTCGACGGTGGGTATCCGGAGGCGGAGCTCGAGCAGACCGATCGGGGGATCGAAGAGGAGATCGAGCAGGCGGTGGAGTTCGCGCGGACCTCACCCTATCCCGACGAGGCCAGTCTGCTCGACTTCGTATACGCGTCCGGGACCGGCGGCCCGTAGGATGCGGACGCTCACCTACGCGCAGGCCATCCGCGAAGCGCATGCCCTCCTGCTGGAGAACGACCCCCGCGTCTTCCTCATCGGCCAGGGCCTCCGCAGCCCCTGGTACGCGGGCGGCAGCCTCGAAGGCCTCGATTCGGAGTTCGGTCCCGAGCGGGTCATGGACTCCCCGGTCTCCGAGAACGCCACGACAGGCGCCGCTGTCGGAGCTGCGATCGCTGGGATGAGGCCGATCGTTTTCCATCCGCGGATGGACTTCATGCTGCTGGCGCTCGACCCCATCATCAACCAGGCGGCGAACTGGTCGTACATGTTCGCCGGCCAGGTTAGCGTGCCGCTGGTCATCCGCGCCGTCGTCAATCGCGGCGGTGAGCAGGGGGCTCAGCACGCTCAAGCGATGCAGGCTCTCTTCATGCACCTGCCAGGACTCAAGGTCGTGATGCCGAGCACGCCGCACGATGCGAAGGGCCTTCTGATCGCCGCGGTCGCCGATGGGAACCCCGTGCTGTACATCGACGACCGCTGGCTCTACGACGAAGTCGGGCCCGTCGCCGAGGAGATGTACACGGTGCCCATCGGCACCGCCGCCGTCAGGAAAGAGGGCGCCGACGTAACGATCGTGGCGACGTCATACATGGCCGTGGAGGCGATGAAGGCCGTCGCGGTCTTGGCGGAGCGAGGCATCGACGCGGAGATGATCGACCTGCGGTCCATCAAGCCGTGGGACCACGAGCTGATCTTCGACTCGGTGCGAAAGACAGGACGGCTCGTCATCAGCGACGCCGCCTGGAAGACCGCCGGAGTCGCGGCTGAGATCGCGGCTTCCGTCTCGACCGAGCTTTTCGATGCTCTCAAGGCGCCTATCCAGCGGGTAACCTTGCCCGACGCGCCAGCTCCCGTGAGCGCAGCGCTCGAGCGCGCATACTACATAACGGCAGGCGATATCGTGACGGCGGCCGAGAGAGCCGTCGGCGTCTGACCCACTCGCTGTAGGGAGATCCATGGCCTACAAAGTCCCCTTCATCGACTATCCGGCCCACTACGGCCAGCACCGCCAAGAGCTGCTGGACCGCATAGACCGGATGCTGTCGGCGGGCGACGTGATGCTCCGCGGCCAGCTCCGCGACTTCGAGGCGCACTACGCGGCGTTCGTCGGGGCGGCCCACTGCTACGGCGTCGGCAACGGTACCGACGGCTTGCAGCTCGCCCTGCTGGCGGCGGGCATCGGCACGGGGGACGAGGTCATCACCGTCTCTCACACCATGGTGGCCACCGCGGCCGCCATCCACCATGCGGGCGCGACCCCGGTCCTCGTGGACATTGCAGGCGACCACCTCATGGACATGGACCGGGTCGAGGAGGCGATCACGCCTCGGACCAAGGCCATCATGCCGGTGCATCTCAACGGCCGCCTCTGCGACATGGACCGTCTGATGGGCATCGCCGAGAAACATCGCTTGCTCGTCGTCGAGGACGCGGCCCAGGCGGTGGGCGCCTCGTTCAACGCGACCAAGGCCGGAGCGTTCGGCATCGCCGGTGCGTTCAGCTTCTACCCGGCCAAGATCCTCGGCACCTACGGCGACGCCGGAGCGGTGGTCACGAGCGACCCGGAGGTGGCGGAGCGCGTCCGGCTCCTGCGTAACCACGGTAGGACCGAGACCAACGACGTGGCCTTCTGGTCCTTCAACTCCCGCATGGACAACCTCCACGCGGTCATCTTGGACATGAAGCTCCAGTGGCTGCCGGACTGGCTCCTCCGCCGCAGGGAGATCGCCCAGCAGTATCAGGAGATGCTGGCCGGCGTGTCCGAGCTCGTGCTCCCTCCCGCTCCAGCGGAGGAGGGGGTGCACCACGACGTCTTCCAGAACTACGAGGTCGAAGCCGAGGACCGCGACGGGCTCGTCGATCATCTCCGGAACGCGGGGATCGAGATCATGCTGCCCTGGGGTGGCAAGGCCGTCCACCAGTTCGCCAACCTCGGCCTCGGGCACTTCGCCGACCGCCTGCCCGCGACCGAGCGCCTGTTCCCGCGGCTCCTGCTGCTCCCCATGTACTGCGAGCTCGCAGACGGCCAGGTCGAATACGTGGCCAAGGCCGTGCGCGGGTTCTACGGTTCCTAAGGCCGACCTCCAGAGCCAGAAGCACCGATGGCCCACGACTACACCCCGATAACGGAGATCCCAGGCATCGGCGCCGACCGGGAGGAGCTGGCGCGGCTGGCTCACCGCTACCAGGTCGCCTCCCCCTACTGCACCGGCAAGCGCGTCCTGGAGGTCGCGTGCGGGGCCGGCATGGGTCTCGGCTTGCTGGCGGGCACCGCGTCTCTCGTGGTCGGCGGCGACGTCACCAGGAACCTCCTTGCCGTCGCCCAAGGCCACTACGGGGGCCGAGTGCCCCTGCTCCAGCTCGACGCTCACGCCCTGCCCTTCCGAACGGGCTCCTTCGATACCGTCGTCCTCTTCGAGGCCCTCTACTACCTGGCCAGGCCGGGCGACTTCATCGAGGAGTGCCGGCGCGTGCTCAGCACCGATGGGACCCTCATCATCGGCACGGTCAACCGGGAGTGGGCCGCTTTCAACCCGAGCCCATTGAGCATCCGATACCACACGGGCGGCGAGCTCGTGGAGCTGTGCACGGAGCACGGATTCGAGACCGAGCTGTTCGCCGCGTTCCCCTCCGGGGGAAGCTCCCGCTTGGGGGCCGTCGTCTCGCTCATCAAGCGCGCCGCGGTCAGCCTCCACCTCATCCCCAAGAGCATGCGCGCGAAGCAGATCCTCCGGCGCTTCTTTTTCGGCGCCTTGAGCCCCGTGCCCAACGAGCTTGAGCCGCAGCCAAGCGGGGACGCGCCGTTGACGCCGGTTGCGCCGCAACGCCCCATCACCGAGTTCAAGATCCTCTACGCCATAGCCCGCAAGACATGAGCAACGCCGCGAACCCATCCCGCCAAGCCCGGCTGGCGTCCTCGATCCGGCGTTACCGCAGGCCCTTGGTCGTCGGCGTCCAGCTGGTGCTGGTCGTCGCCTCCTTCCTCGCCAGCTTCGTCCTGGCCGACGGCCTCAGCACCGGCTTGAGCGGCACGCTCGTCATCCAGGCCCTGGCTATCCTCCTCCCCTTGCGCCTGGGCTCCATGCTCTACTTCAGGCTCTTCCACGGCCTTTGGCGCTACGTCGGCACCCAGGACCTGGTCCAGATCACCAAGGCGGCGACGGCGAGCTCCCTGGTGTTCGTGCCCGTGGCAGCCGTTCTCTTCGGATTCGATACCTTCCTCACGAGAGTGCTCTTCTTGGACTGGGCGGGGAACATCTTCTTGCTGGGCGGCATCAGGCTCGCCGCCCGGGCGCTCCGCGAGCGCATCCGTCCGGCAGGGCCCGTCGCGGCTCAGGCGCGCCGCCTCCTGATCGTTGGGGCCGGCGATGCCGGTGCCATGCTCTGTAGCCAGGCACTGACCAGCCCCGAGCTTCGGTTCATCCCCGTGGCCTTCGTCGACGACGACTCCCGCAAGGCAGGGACGGCCATCCTCGGCATACCCATAGCCGGCACGTCCAGCGACATCCCGCGCATCGTCGCCGAACGCCGCGTCGATACGATCGTGATCGCCATCCCGTCGGCGGCACCCGAGGAGATGCGGGCCCTCGTGGAGCTCTGCCAGCGCAGCGGCGTACCGTTCAAGACCCTCCCCGCCATGCCGGACATGCTGGAGCAGAGCGTGTACATCCGCCGGATCCGGGAGGTCGACCTCGCCGACCTGCTGGGCCGCCCCCAGGCGAAGCTGGACCGCACCGGTATCCAGCATCTCGTCCGGGGCGCACGGGTGCTCGTCACCGGTGCCGCAGGCTCGGTCGGCTCCGAGCTCGCCCGCCAGATCGCGATGCTCGAGCCCGAGCTGCTGGTGTTGGTGGACCGCGCCGAGAACCCCTTGCGCCTGTTGCAAACGGAGTTGGCTGCAACCGGTGCGGGGTCCGGTCCCTCCCACGCCGAGATCGTCGATGTGACCGACGAGCAGGCGGTTGGTGGCTTGATGGACCGCTATCGCCCCCAGCTCGTGTTCCACGCCGCTGCATACAAGCACGTCGCCTTCATGGAACGAGCGCCGGCGGGCGCCGTGACGAACAACATCGGCGGGACCCACGTCGTTGCCCGTGCCGCGCAAGCGGCCAACGTCTCGAAGTTCGTCTTGGTCTCCACGGACAAGGCCGTCAACCCCACCAGCGTCATGGGCGTCACCAAACGGGTCGCCGAGCTGATGATGAGCGAGATGAACCGGCAAGGCCCCACCCGTTTCATCGCCGTGCGCTTCGGCAACGTCCTGGGCAGCGCCGGCAGCGTCGTCCCCGTCTTCAAGGAGCAGATCGCGCGCGGGGGGCCCGTCACCGTGACCCACCCCGATGCCCGCCGCTACTTCATGAGTCTCTCCGAGGCCGCCGAGCTCATCATGCAGGCCGCGGCCGCCGGTAGCGGCGGAGAGTGCTTCGTCTTGGAGATGGGCGAGCCGGTGAAGATCGTCGACATCGCGGAAACGCTCATCTCCCTCTCGGGTCTCCGGCCCCACGAGGACATCCCCATCGTGTTTACCGGCCTTCAGGACGGCGAAAAACTGAGCGAGGAGCTTCATGGCAGCGGCGAGACGCTGGAGCCCATAGCGGGCACCAAGCTCCGAAAGGTGCGCCTTCCCCACGAACCCACAGAGGTGATGCGAGAGGCCCTCGACCTCTGCCACCAGGTCGCCAGCCTCGCGCCCGAGGAGATCAAGGCCCGGCTCAGAGTACTGGTCCCGGAATACGAGCCTGCTCCG
This sequence comes from Chloroflexota bacterium, assembly GCA_022561455.1. Lineage (GTDB taxonomy): Bacteria > Chloroflexota > Dehalococcoidia > Lucifugimonadales > Australimonadaceae > JADFRC01. Next base: position 13,941 of record JADFRC010000036.1, read on the forward strand.
ACGGCGCCCCCCGCCGGGAAGCTGCCCCACGGCACCGCCCCGCCGTAGACAACGCTCCTCACGGAAGCCACACGACGCCGGCCCGCCAGCCCCCTGGCGCGCCGGCGTTTTGCTGTCCATGAGGCCTCTCGGCTAATCGACGCCGAAGATCGCCGCGATCAGCCGCATCGTCTCCACCGCGTCGTCCAGCGACACCGCATCGCTGGGCCGGCCCTGGGCCGCCTCCACCACCGCCTCCGCCTGGCGGCGGAACCCCGGCTTGAAGGTCGTATCGACGCCGTCCGGCTCGATCGGCTCGGCCCGGCGTTCGCCGCGCACCTGCACGCTGGCCTGCTCCAGCGGGCGCAGCTCCCACCGCTTCTGCGGCGTGCTCACGCTCACCGCCCAGGGCCCGGGGCCGTCCCAGGTGCCCTGGTACAGACCCCTGTCGCCGCTGTCGAACTCCACCTGGGCGACCACAACGCCCGAGCCCACCCCACCCCAAGGGACGACCGGCGTGACCTTGGTCACCGCACCGCGGCAGAACAGACGCAGGTAGTCCACCACATGGATCGAGTTCGCGTACATCCAGTTCTCGACGACCTCCTCGGGCTTGCCCGCCGCCCGCGCCGCCTGGGCGTCTTGTTGGTCCTGGGCCAGGACGAAGCGAGTGCCCCCCTGCCGCACAAGGCCATCGAGAACAGCCCTCGTGCTCGAATAGAAGCGGCGGTTCAGCCCGACGAGCACCCGCCGCCCGGCCGCCGATGCCGCAGCGCGGATCTCCTCCGCGACGCGCAGGTTGTATCCCGGAGGCTTCTCCAAGAGGACTGTCCATGGGAAGCCGAAGCACGCGCCGCTCACGTCCGCGGCCGACAACTCCGAGACGGCGACCACCACGACGTCGGCCGCTGACTTCTCGTAGAGCTCTTCGACGGAGCCCGTGACGACGGGCACCTCGAACTCGGCAGCGAGCGCCTCGGCCCGAGCCCGCGTGCGGCTATGGATGCCAACGAGCGCCACATCAGGCACGTCGCCGAACGCGCGGAGATGCTCACGCGCCATGAGCCCCGCGCCCACGACGGCCACCCGGAACGGGCTCACGCTCAAGGGAAGACCTCCGTGGGTCGATCGACGCCGCGAACGCGGCTGCCGATGGGATCGCGCCTAGTCTACCAAGCGCGGAGGGGCTCGCGGCAGCCACCTCAACAACGCGTCGCACGCCGGCTCGAAGCGGCGGGGCCGCAGCCGGGGGCGGTATGATGAGGCCCGTGGCGGTCGCGGCAACGGCTCCACGACGGGCGTGCCCCTGTAGCTCAGGCGGATAGAGCAGTGGGTTCCTAACCCGCGTGCCCGGGTTCGAGTCCCGGCAGGGGTACCAGTCCACGAAGCCACCGCCGCCCTTCACCCAACCGGCGAACGGCAAGGAGACCTTCGTGAACGACCGCATACGGCTCGCCCTGGACAGCGACCGCCTGGTGGACATCACCACGACCGGGCGGAAGACCGGGAAGCAGCACCGCATCGAGGTTGGCCTGCGCCACTTGGATGGCCAGATCTATCTTTCGAACAGCCCAGGGAGGCGTGATTGGGCGGCGAACCTGCTCGCGAAGCCCGCGTTCACCTATCACCTGAAACAGAGCGCGCAGATCGACGTCGCGGCCCGTGCGACACCGGTCACGGACGTCGATGAGAAGCGGAAGCTGCTCACGGACATCCTCGCGAAGGAAGGCCACCTCGACCAGCTCGAAGCGCGGATGGAAGGCAGCCGTCTGTTTCGGGTCGAGGTGCTGGGGAGCAGCGCCAACGCATGAGTGACGAGGAGCGCGCCACCTGGGAGCGGCGGTACCGCGAAGGCGGCTATCTGCCGCGGCCGTCGCCCTTCTCGCTGCTCGAGCAGCAGATCGACCGCCTCCCACGCGGGGGCCGGGGGCGCGGGCGCGCACTCGACGTGGCGTGCGGGGCGGGGCGCAACGCCCTGTTCCTCGCGGCGCACGGCTACCAGGTCGACGCCGTCGACGGGTCTCCAGAGGCGCTGCGGCTCGCCGGGGAGCAGGCAAGCACGCACGGGCTCTCGGTTCACTGGATAGAGGCCGACCTCGACGACTACGCCTTGCCCCACGGCGACTACGCCGTCATCGTCAACTGCTTCTACCTCAACCGCCCGCTGCTCGCCCGCCTCGTGGACGCACTCGCCGACGACGGCTACATCTTCGTCGAGCAGCACCTGCGCACCCCCCTCCCGGTCCCCGGCAACCGCGATTGGCGTATGGAGCCGAACGAGCTGCTGCGCACCTTGAGCGGCCTGCGCATCGTTTCGTACGAGGAGGCCATCGGGAAGGACGAGGACCCCGGCCGGGACCGCGACATCGCGACGGTGCGGGCCGTCGCCTGCAAGGGGTCCGGCGGCTTCTGAGCTCGGAGCGCCGTGCTCGGGCCGCGTACGCTATCATCGTGCGGCCCCACCTCCCCCCCATCGGATCACTGTTTGGCCGCACCCGAAAAGCCGAAGCGTCCGCCCCGGTTCTTCTACGGCTGGGTGATGGTCGTGATCGTGGCCCTCGGCGGATTCAGCGCGAGCACCGAGGCCCTCCCCGTGCTCGGCATCTTCCTCAAGCCAGTCTCGGCGGAGTTCGGGTGGTCCCGCGCCGCCTTCACCACCCCGATCATGCTCGGCGGGCTCTTGGGCAGCGTCGCGGCGCTGCTCACCGGCCCCATGGTCGACCGCTTCGGCTCCCGGTGGGCGCTCGTTGGCGCCTTCGGGATCTTGGGCCTCTCCTTCATCCTCATGGCGGCCATGGAGGAGCTCTGGCACTACTACGTCATCCAGATGATCGCGCGCAGCATGAACACCGGCGTCATGGCGGTGGCCACCGCCGTCATCATCCCGAACTGGTTCATCGTGCGGCGGGGGCGCGCGTTCTCGCTGGGGAACCTGGGCTTCCCCATCGGAGCGTCGGTCATACCGCTCTTCGTGCAGTTCCTCATCAGCACGTCCGGGTGGCGGACGGCGGCCTTCGGCGTGGGCATCCTGATCTGGGCCGTGTCCATGGCGCCGGCCGCGGCCTTCCTCCGGCGCCGGCCGGAGGACATGGGACTCGTGCCGGACGGCAGGCCGGCCGACTCGCCAACGCAGGACCCCGCAACGCCCAACGTCTCGCCGAACGCCTCGCCCAACGTCTCGCTCGACGTCTCGTTGACGCTCGCTCAGGCGGCCCGCGAGCCGTCGTTCTACCTTTTGTCGCTGGCGGGCTTCTTCTGGTGGTTCGGACGCGGCGGGGTCGTGCTCCACGTGGTGTCGTACTTCACCGACGGCGGGATCAGCCCCAGCCTCGCCGTGGCGGCGCTCGTCATCCACTCCGCCACGGGCGCGGGCGGCGTGCTGCTGGCGGGGTTCCTGCGCGACCGCTACGACGTCCGCGTCGTGCTGATCGTCGTCTTCGTGCTGACCGCCGCGGGTACCGGGCTGCTCCTCGCGGTGGGCCCGGCGTGGCTCGCGCTGACGTGGGGCGTGCTCTACGGCGTCGTGCAGGGCAGCTCCGTCCCGTTGCAGCGGCTGATGTACGCCGACTACTTCGGCCGGAGGCACCTCGGCTCGATCGAGGGCGTCGTGCGCGCCGCGCAGAACATCGCGCAGGCCGGCGGGCCGCTCGTCGCGGCCCTGGCGTTCGACGCCACGGATAGCTACCGGGC
>JADFRC010000158.1 GCA_022561455.1 Chloroflexota bacterium
CGTCACCCCCCAGTTGGCTTCAGCGCCGCCTCGTACTCCTCGTGCGTGTTCAGGTTCGTCAGCGTCAGCGGGTCGTCGACCGGCACCAGCAGCCGTCCCTCGCCGAAGTCGCGCATGACCTGGCGCAGCCCCTCCGTCTCCTCGCTGACCTTGAGCAGCTCCGGCAGCAGGCCGCCGGAGAACAGCGGTGGGTGCCCCGGCCGCCCGCCGAGCGACGGCACGGCGATCTGCGGCCGCTCGCGCTCGAACGCCTCGCGCAGCGTGCGCAGCATGCCGGCCGAGCGCGGCTGGTCGACGCTCGCGATCACCACGCCGTCGACCCCAGCTTCGATCAGGCGCAGCACGCCGAGGACGATCGACGTCGTGCGCCCCTGCTCGTAACGCGCATTGATAGCAACGTCGAGCGTGATGTGGTCTGGGAGGGCCTCGGCGACGCGCTCCGCGCCGTGGCCGAGCACGACCACCAGCGGCGCGTAGCCGGCCTCGTGGAGCGCCGACACCTGGTGGGCGATCAGCGGCTGCCCGCCCCACGGCAGCAGTGCCTTGGGCTCGCCCATGCGCGTCGACTCGCCAGCGGCGAGGAGGACGGCGGCGATGCGCGGCTTCTCGGTCCCTTCGGCCATCGCTTGGCTCAACTACCGTGGGGGGAGGGCCGGGCCCTCAGCGGGCCGCGGCCCCGCGCAGCTTCTTCGAGATGCGCTCAACCTGCGCGTCCTCGATCTTCATCGTCCCGCCGTCGTGGCCGTACCAGAACGCCACGATCTCCGACATGATGCTCAAGCCGATCTCCTCGGGCGTCCGCCCGCCCAGGTCGAGGCCGACGGGCGAGTGCACGGCCTTGAGCCGCTCGGGCGAGATGCCGCGCTTGAGCAGCGCCTCGTAGATCAGGATCGTCTTGCGCTTGCTGCCGAGCAGACCCACGTAGGCCGCGTCGGTGCGGACCGCCGCCTCCAGCGCCGAGTCGTCGAAGTTGTGGCCGCGCGTGCCCACGACGATGGCCGTGTTCCGGTTGATCGGGAACGCGTCGAGCCCCCGGTCGTAGGGCGCGACGCTCACCGCCTCCGCCATCTCGAAGCGCTCCTCGTTGGCGAACTCCGGCCGGTCGTCGGTCACCATGACGCGGAAGCCCAAGATCTCCGCGATCTTCGCGACCTGGAGGTTGACGTGCCCGCCGCCGACCAGCACGAGCAGCATGGGGGAGGTGTAGCCGGCAACGAAGACCTCGTCGCCGCCGGCCGTCTCGATGCGCTCGCTCTTGCCCATGTGCATCACGGCGTTGGCGGCCGCCGTCGCCTCGGCATCCAGCGCCGCGGTGCCGAGCGAGCCGTCCGACGAGCCGTCGGCGCGCACGACGAGCCGGTTGCCCGCGCGGCCGTTCTTGCTCGTGACGACGGTCGCGACGGCCAGCGGCGGCCCGCCCCGGTACGCGCCGGCGATCTCGTCGGCGAGCGGCGAGAAGGACTCCGGTCCGAGCACCGGCTCGATGTAGAAGAACATCGAGCCGCCGCAGACGAGCCCGTCTTGTGCCGCGATCTCCTCGTTGAGGTAGTAGTCCTTGTAGGAGGGCGCTTCCCGCTCGCGCAGCGCCTCCTTGGCGGCGGCCCAGATGTCGCCTTCGACGCACCCGCCGCCGAGCGTGCCCACCGTCGAGCCGTCGGCGCGCACCAGCAGCGTCGCGCCCGGCTTCTGGGGCGTCGAGCCGCGCGTGTGCACGACCGTCGCGAGCACGAACTCCTCGCGCTTGGCGGCGAGCGCCGCCGCTTCGTCGTAGACCGCTTTCATCTGCTTCGAGCTCCCCGCGGGCATCCGCGTCCGGGCCGCGCGCACCATGATACCAAACGAACCCGTGGTAGAATTCCACGGATGCAGCGGCTCACGACCACGACGACGACGCAGACGACGGCCCCACCGGGCTGAGGCGCTCGCTCGTCGCGTGAGCAAGGGCGCCTCGGGCGCCCTTTTTTCGTTGACCGCCGTTGACGTAGTATCTCGCAGACAGAGAGAGGGAACGCATGCCCGTCAAGCAGAGAACCGAGGAGGAGCTGCGGCTGGACGACCAGCGCCACCGCATCCGCCACTCCGCCGCCCACATCATGGCCGAGGCCGTCCTCAGCCTCTTCCCCGGCGCCAAGTTCGCCATCGGCCCGGCTACCGAGGACGGCTTCTACTACGACTTCGCCGTCGAGCGGCCGTTCACGCCCGACGACCTCGGCGCGATCGAGGACGCGATGCGCGAGACCATCGCCGCCGACGCACCGTTCGAGTCGGCCGAGCTCTCCCGCGGCGAGTCGCAGGAGCTGTTCGCCGAGCAGCCGTTCAAGCTGGAGATCATCGAGGGCATCCCCGCCGACGAGGCCATCAGCACGTACACCCACCAGGGGTTCGTCGACCTCTGCCGCGGCCCGCACGTCTCCTCCACCGGCGAGGTCGCCGCCTTCAAGCTCGTGAGCATCGCGGGGGCGTACTGGCGCGGCGACGAGCGCAACCAGATGCTCCAGCGCATCTACGGCACCGCCTGGGAGTCTCAAGAGGCCCTCGAGGAGCACCTGCGGCGTCTCGAAGAGGCCGAGAAGCGCGACCACCGCAGGCTGGGGCGCGAGCTCGACCTCTTCTCGACGTCCGACCAGGTCGGCCCGGGCCTCATCATCTGGCACCCGAAGGGCGCGCGCATCCGCTCGATCATGGAGCGGCTCTGGCTCGACGAGCACCTGAAACGCGGCTACGAGCTCGTCTACTCGCCGCACATCGGCAAGGCGACCCTCTGGGAGACCTCCGGCCACCTCGAGTTCTTCCGCGAGAGCATGTACGACCCCATGGACGTGGACGGGCAGGAGTACTACGCCAAGCCGATGAACTGCCCCTTCCACATCCAGGTCTACACCTCGACCACGCGCTCCTACCGCGACCTGCCCATCCGGCTGACCGAGATGGGGACGGTCTACCGCTACGAGCGCGGCGGCGTCCTGCACGGCCTGATGCGCGTCCGCGGCTTCACCCAGGACGACGCGCACATCTTCTGCCGCCCCGACCAGGTCGAGGACGAGATCGTCGGCGTGGTCGAGTTCGCGTTCGACCTGCTCCGCACCTTCGGGTTCGAGGAGTTCGACGTCTACCTGGCGACCAAGCCCGAGAAGGCGGTCGGCGCGGACGCGGACTGGGAGCACGCCACCGAGTCGCTGCGCAAGGCCCTCGATCGGGTCGGCGTGGACTACGAGGTCGACGAGGGCGGGGGCGCCTTCTACGGCCCCAAGCTCGACATCAAGATACGCGATGCCATCGGCCGCTCGTGGCAGTGCACGACGATCCAGTTCGACTTCAACCTGCCGGAGCGGTTCGATATGAAGTACGACGGTGCCGACGGCGCCGAGCACCGGCCGTACATGGTGCACCGCGCGCTGTTCGGGTCGCTCGAGCGCTTCTTCGGCGTGCTGATCGAGCACTACGGCGGCGCGTTCCCGACGTGGCTCGCGCCGGTCCAGGCGGAGGTCATCCCCATCGCCGACCGCCACATCCCCTACGCCGAGGAGGTGCGCGACCAGCTCGTGGCCGCGGGCCTGCGCGTCCACGTGGACGGCCGCAACGAGCGGATGAACGCGAAGATACGCGACGCGCAGCTCCAAAAGGTGCCGTACATGCTGGTGGTCGGCGACCGCGAGGCAGAGGCGGGCGGCGCCGCCGTGCGCCTGCGCTCCGGCGAGGACCTCGGCACGCTGCCCGTCGCCGACGTCCTCGCCCGCATCCAGGCCGAGGTCGCGAGCAAAGCGTAGGCGCGAGGCGGCACCGATGTATCGACGGTCAGAGGCTTCGTCGTCCCCAG
>JADFRC010000159.1 GCA_022561455.1 Chloroflexota bacterium
CTCAAGGAGCGCGAGGTCGACGTCGTCATCAACTACCTGCCGGTGGGCTCGGAAGAGGCCACCAAGTGGTACGTGGAGCAGATACTGAAGGCGGGCGTCGGCATGGTGAACTGCATCCCCGTGTTCATCGCGCGCGAGCCGTACTGGCAGCACCGGTTCGAGGAGGCGGGCGTGCCGATCGTGGGCGACGACATCAAGTCGCAGGTCGGCGCGACCATCACCCACCGCGTGCTCACGAACCTCTTCCTGGACCGCGGGGTCAAGATCGAGCGGACCTACCAGCTCAACTTCGGCGGGAACACGGACTTCCTCAACATGCTCGAGCGCGAGCGCCTGGAGTCCAAGAAGGAGTCCAAGACCAACGCGGTGACCTCACAGATCCCCTACGACCTGGGCGAGGGCAACGTGCACGTCGGCCCGAGCGACTACGTCCCGTGGCTCACCGACCGCAAGTGGTGCCACATCCGCATCGAGGGACGGACGTTCGGCGACGTCCCCCTGAACCTGGAGCTCAAGCTCGAGGTCTGGGACAGCCCCAATTCGGCGGGGGTCGTCGTGGACGCCGTGCGCTGTGCCAAGCTCGCGATGGATCGGGGCATCAGCGGGCAGATCCCGGGGCCGAGCGCCTATTTCATGAAGTCCCCGGCCGTCCAGACCACGGACGACCTGGCCCGCGACATGGTGGAGGCGTTCATCGCCGGCGAGGACATACCCGCGTCGACGGCCACCACCCCTGCGGCGAAAGACCAGGGCAGCGCGTGAGCCAGGGGGCCGTCGACGCAGCGCCTCCCGAGGCGCACGACGGCCGCCGTGCGCTCAAGGTAGCGCTCGTCTCGCCCTACGACTACGGCGCGCCGGGCGGCGTCAACGACCACATCAACAACCTGGCCATCCAGCTGCGGCGCAAGGGCCACACCGTCAAGATCGTCGCGCCCCTCGCGAACTCCAAGGAGCGCGACCTCGACCCGGACTTCGTCCCGATGGGGCGCCCGGTGCCCATACCGAGTGGGGGCGCCGTGGCGCGCATCAGCTTCTCCGTCTGGCTCGAGCCGCGCGTCCGCGAGCTGCTCGAAGCCGAGCGCTTCGACATCGTCCACCTGCACGAGCCGATGGCGCCCGCGCTGCCGCTGACCTTCCTGCACTGCTCGACCGCCGTGAACGTCGGCACCTTCCACGCGTACAAGGGCACGCGTTTCCTGCGCGCGTGGCGCTACCTGAGCCGGAGGTGGTGGCGCAAGCTCGACGGCCGCATCGCCGTCTCGAAGCCCGCCGCGGACTTCGTCAGCCGCTTCTATCCCGGCGAGTACGAGGTCATACCCAACGGCGTCGACATCGACCGCTTCGCGACGCCGGTGCCGCCGCTCGAGCACTTCGCGGACGGCAAGCGGAACCTGCTGTTCGTCGGCCGCCTGGAGCGGCGCAAGGGCCTGCGGCACCTCTTGATGGCCTACGGCAGGCTCAAGTGGCGATACCCCGACCTCCGGCTCATCGTGGTCGGCGGCGGCAACCCCGGCGAGGACGTGCTCAGCCTGATCGGCGAGCGCGACCTCACCGACGTGGAGTTCGTGGGCCGCGTGGGGAGCGATGATCTGCCGCGCTACTACCAGGCGGCCGACGTCTTCTGCGCCCCGAACACCGGCCGCGAGAGCTTCGGCATCGTGCTGTGCGAGGCGATGGCCGCGGGCAAGCCCATCGTCGCGTCGCGGATCGACGGCTTCAGCCGCGTCATCTCCAACGGCGTGGAGGGGTTCTTGGTCAAGCCCAAGGACGACGCGGAGATGGCGTTCGCCATCGCGCGCCTGCTCGACGACCCCGGCCTGCGCCGCGACATGGGCGCTCGCGGACGCATCACGGCCGAGCAGTACCGGTGGGACGTGGTGGCCGACCGCGTGCTCGCCTACTACCGCTCGCTGCTCTGGCGGCGTGCCCAGAAGGAGGCGGTGGAGTGAGCGCCCCGCGCCTGCAAGTGCGGGCGTGGGCCGCCCGCGTCGTCGTCGAGCCGCCCGCCCGCCTGCTGCTCGCCCTGCACATCCACCCGAACGCGATCACGGCCACCGGCTTCGCGGTCGCGGCCGCAGCCGCGTACCTGCTCGCGGAGGGGCGTCTGTGGCAGGGCGGCATCGTCATGCTCGCCGGCGCAGCGATGGATATGTACGACGGTGCGGTCGCCCGGCTGGGGGGCAAGGAATCGACGTTCGGCGCGATGCTGGACTCGGTCCTCGACCGCCTCGGCGAGGTCGCCGTCCTGTTCGGGCTGCTCGTGTTCTACGTGCGCGCTGAGGACGACGCCGGCGCCTACCTCGCGTTCGGCGCGCTCGCCGCCTCGCTCATGGTCAGCTACCTGCGCGCCCGCTCCGAGGGCCTCGGCGTGCCGGGCGACGTCGGCCTCATGGGCCGGCCGGAGCGCATCGTCGTCTTGGGCGCCGGGCTGCTGCTGGGCTACCCCGCGTGGGCGCTCGGGATCATCGCAGGCCTGGGCTCGCTCACCGTCGTGCAGCGCGCCGTCCACGTCTGGCGCGCGGGCCGCCGAGCGTAGGCTCGTATAGCCCGTCGGCTCGTATAGCCCGTCGGCTCGTATAGCCCGTCGGCTCGTATAGAATGACGCTGCGCGCCCAAGCGGGGGCGCCGGCGATCCGGCGAGTGAGGAGACGCACATGGCGCTGTTGGCCGAGGACGACCGCAAGGCGATCGAGGAGCACTTCTCCGACACGCTGGAGAGCGACGTCGTCCTGCGGCTCTTCACGCAGTCGGCGGCGCGCGGCTTGCTGATCGTGCCGGGCGAGCAGAGCGGGAGCGGCGAGGCTGCGAAGATGACGCAGCAGCTGCTCGAGGAGCTCGTCGCTTGCTCGCCGAAGCTCAGCCTCCAGGTGTTCGACGTGCATGGCGACGGCGCGGAAGAAGCGCGGCGCCTCGGCATCGAGCGCATCCCGGCGATCGTGTTCGGCGACGACCCCAACGGCCGGGTGCGGTTCTACGGAACGCCGTCCGGCAACGAGTTCGGGACCGTCATCGCCGGCATCGAGGGGCTGTCCAGGGCGCAGCCGATGCTGCGGGCGGAGGTCGCGGAAGCGGCCCGCGAGCGGATCGACGAGCCGGTCCACCTGCGGGTCTTCGTCACACCGACCTGACCGCACTGCCCCCGTGTGGCCCGTGCGGCCCACGCCCTGGCGATGGCCAACGAGCACATCAGCGCCGAGGTCGTGGAGGTCCAAGAGTTCCCCGACGTCGCGCAGCACTACCAGGTGCGGGGCGTGCCCAAGACCGTCATCAACGACAACGCGGAGTTCGTGGGCGCCGTCCCCGACGAGATGTTCCTCGACGCGATCCTGGAGTCCCTGGGCAAGCCACCGGTGGAGTGGCAAGGGCAAAGCAAAGCCCTTGACCCATAAGGGGTAGCGCCCTCGGCGCCGTGCCAACGCTGTCATTCCGAGCGCAGCGAGAAATCTCTCACAGGGCGCGTGTGTTCGAGTCCCACGCTCCGCGCTGGCGAGTAGGGTGCAGGGCTGCGCCCTGCTACTCGGCCTCGACCACCGAGAGCAAGTACTTGCGGATGAACGGGTCCAGCGAGCCGTCCAGCACGGCCTGTGGGTCCGTGGACTCGTAGCCCGTGCGGTGGTCCTTGACCAGCTTGTACGGGTGCAGGACATAGCTCCGTATCTGGTTGCCCCAGCCCGCCGAGATGTGCTCGCCCTTGAGCTTCGCGCGCTCCGCCGCCCGGCGCGCGATCTCCCGCTCCATGAGCCGGGACCGCAGGATCTTGAGCGCGACCTCCCTGTTCTGGAGCTGCGA
>JADFRC010000037.1 GCA_022561455.1 Chloroflexota bacterium
ATGCGCCACCGGCCGGCGGAGTCGTGGGCGCTGGTCCGCGAGCTGACGGAGGGCGCGCCGTCGTAGGGGCGCACGGCGTGCGCCCGCGCTAGCGCCGCAGGGGCGCGAGCGCCATGACCAGCGGCACGGGCGCCATGATCGCCGCCGACAGGAAGAACACCGAGCCGCGCTCGCCCGTCACGCTCACGAGCAGCCCCGCGAGCAGCGGCGCGATGAGCCCGGCCACGAAGCTCGTGGCGAACATGAAGCCGACGACCGTTCCCTGAGCGTTCGGCGGCGCCGAGTCCATGGCCGCCGCGTTGGTCACGTCCTGGACCGTCCAGAGGAAAACGCCGGTGAACGCGATCGCGAGCATCAGCGGGATGCCCGACCCGGCGATGCCCATAGCCGCCATCCCCACCGCGATCGCGCCCATGGCGGCAACGAGCGGGATGCGCCGGCCGATGCGGTCCGAGAGGTACCCGAACAGCGGCCCGAGCGGCACGCCCAGAAGCGTCAGCAGGGCGATGTGGAAGCCGACTCCTCGGCTGTCCATGCCGAGGTCGTTGGCCAGGTAGAGCGGCAGGAACACGAGCAGCCCGAAGTGCGCGAACGACCGGGAGAAGTTCGCGTAGGCGAGCGTCCGGTAGACGGGGTAGCGGAGCAGCGTGAAGAAGTCGCGGATACGTACCGGTTCGGTGCTCTTCGGCCGCTCGATGGGCGGCGCTCCGGAGAGCATCCAATACAGGCCCGCGGCCAGTGCGACCGCCGGGGCCGCGCTCAGGATCACGTAGATGCGCCAGTCGTCGGAGAGCACCACGGCGAGGATGAGGCCCACGCCGAGCGGGCCGAGCGCCTCGCCGGCGCCCGAGCCCGCGCCGTGGAAGGCGATGGCCATGCCGCGGCGCTCGGCGAACCGGCTGGCAAGCATCGAGATGGCGGGCGGGTGCCAGAACGACGCCGCCATGGCCGCGAGCGAGAACGCGGCCGCTATACCCCAGACCCAGGGCAGGAACCCCGCCAGCATCATCGCGAGGGCGACCAGCAGGAAGGACACCGGCAGCATCACCCCCCAGTGGCGGTGGAGCCGGTCGGCGACGTAGCCCGCGAAGAAGTTCGGCAGCCCGGCCCCGGCGGAGCGGATGGTCACGAACGCGGAGATGGCCAGCGCGCTCATGAGGAACTCGCGCTCGATCAGCGGGAGGAAGACGGCGAACGCCGCGAGATACCAGTGCTTGAGGCCGTGCCCGACGGAGATCGTGGCGAGGTAAGCGGGCCCGCTCGCACGGAACGACACGTGCGTCATCGCCTCGGGCGGCCGGCTACTCACCCCCGAGCTCCGCGACTGCTTCCGCCAGGTCGACGGTGCCTTCGTAGACCGCCCGCCCGACGATCGCGCCCTCGACCCCGAGCCCCGCGAGGCGCCGGAGGTGATCGAGGGTGGCGACGCCGCCCGAGGCGATGACGCGGACGCCCCCGCCGAGCTCCCGCGCCTGGAGCACGAGGGCGGCGATCCCGTCGAAGTCCGGCGAGCTCAGCATGCCGTCGCGCGCGACGTCGGTCGCGATGAACCGCCGGACGCCCGCCTCAGCCATCCGCGCCATGAGGTCGGCGGCCGCCAAACGCGTGCTCTCGGTCCAGCCGCTGACGGCGATCAGGCCGTCGACCGCGTCGAGAGCGACGACGACGCGCGCAGGACCGTGCACATCGAGCAGCTCCGAGACGAGCCTGGGGTCTCGTACGGCGGCGGTGCCGACGACGACGCGGCCGACGCCCGCGTCGAGCGCCGCCGCGACGTCCGCGGCCGTGCGCATGCCGCCGCCCAGCTCGATCGGGACCGAGACCGCGGCGGCGATGGCGCGGACGACCTCGGTGTGCGCCGGAACGCCGGAGCGGGCGGCGTCGAGGTCCACGACGTGGATGCGCGGCGCTCCGGCGGCCTCGAAGCCGCGGGCGACGGCGACCGGGTCGCTCGAGAACGTCGTCTGCCGCTCGTAGTCGCCCTGGACGAGCCGCACGACGCTCCCGGCCCGCAGGTCGATCGCGGGGATGACCTCCATCAGACGGCCTCCATCAAGCGGCCGCCATCAAGTGGCACGGGGCCGGACCAGGTGCTTGACGAAGTTGTCGTAGAGCCGCAGGCCGACCTCGCCGCTCTTCTCCGGGTGGAACTGCGTCGCCACCAGGTTGCCCCGCGCGACGACGCTGGCGAACTCGGTGCCGTACGTGGTCGTGCCGGCGACCCACGCCTCGTCCGAGGGCGCGGCGTAGTAGCTGTGCACGAAGTAGAAGTAGCTGCCCGGCGGCACGCCGTCGAACACCGGGTGCTCGCCCCGCGGCTCGACGGCGTTCCAGCCCATGTGCGGTACCTTCAAGCGGCCGTCGAAGCGCTTCACCGTTCCGGGGATCACGCCGAGGCAGGCGGTGTCGCCCTCCTCCGAGCGCTCGAGCAGCACCTGGAGTCCCAGGCAAACGCCGAAGAAGGGCGTGCCGGCCGCGATGGCCGCCCGCACGGCATCGCCCATGCCGTCGCGCTCGAGCGCCGCCATGGCGGGCGGCGACGCGCCCTGGCCGGGGAACACGATGGCGGGGGCGTCCGCGAGCGCGGCCGGGTCGGATGCGAACACGGCCCGGTGGCCGAGCCGCTCGAAGGCCTTCTGGACGCTGCGCAGGTTCCCCGCGCCGTAGTCGATGATGACGATGGGCTCCACGCAACCATTCTACAAGTCCAGGGCACTGCCCTGGACCCACTAGGGGTAGCGCTGCTGAGCCGGCAACCGCTTCATGCAGGGCGCGCGCGGGGCTGCGAGCGGCCTTCCCGGTAGGGGCGCACGGCGTGCGCCCTCAGCCCCCCCGTTCGTGCTGAGGCTCTCGGAGCACGGACGAACGGTGGCTCGGCACGGGGGGATGTGCCCTTGTTACGCCAGCGCCGGCATCGGGGTGACGAGGCTGGCGTCGATGGACTCGATGCTCCCGCGGCCGGTCAGCATCATCGTCGACTCCACCTCGTCGCGCAGGACCTCCATCAGCTTGATGAGGCCGTCGGAGCCGCCGTAGGACAGCCCCCAGAAGATGGGCCGGCCGAAGAAGACGCCCTTCGCGCCGAGCGCGATCGCCTTGACGACGTCGGTGCCGCGCCGGATGCCGCCGTCGAGGTACACCTCCACCCGCTCGCCGGCCGCCGCCGCGACTTCCGGCAGCACCTCGATGGTCGAGAGCGTCGTGTCCAGGTTGCGCGCGCCGTGGTTGGAGACGATCAGGCCGGCGACCTCGTACTCGGCGCAGAGGCTCGCGTCCTCGCCGGTCATGATGCCCTTGGCGACGAGCGGGAGGTCCGTCGCCGTCTTGAGCCACTCGATGTCGGCCCACGAGGCCGCGGGGTCGTTCAGGCCGCGGCTGGACTGGCCGGAGTCGAACATCGACTTCGCGTTGGCCTCCGCCTGCGCCTCGCGCTCGGGGGTGTAGTTGACGCGGGCGCGCCGCTGGTACTTGTTGCGTATGTTCCGCTCGCGCTTGGACGGCCAGTGCGCGTCGAGCGTGAGGATGATCGCGCTGAAGCCGGCCTGCTCGGCGCGCTTGACCATCTCGAGGGTCAGCTCGCGGTCGCGGTAGAAGTAGGTCTGGAACCACTTCGGCCCGCCGGTCTCGGCGGCCACGTCCTCGATCGGCACGCTGGAGTTGGCGGTGAGCCCCATGACGGTGCCCATGTGCGCGGCGGCCCGCGCGGTCGCGAGCTCCGCGTCCGGGTGCGCGCGCTTGTGGCCGCCCGACGGCGCCAGCATGAACGGCACCTCGATGCGCTGTCCGAGGACCGTCGTCGAGAGGTCGGCGGCCGCGTTCCCGGCCAGCACGCGCGGGCGCAGCGCGAGGTGCTCGTACGCCGAGCGCGTGCGCCGCAGCGTCAGCTCGTCGGTCGCGCCGCCCGCCACGTAGTCGAACTCGTCGTGGGCCATCGCTTGCTCGGCGAGCAGCTCGAAATCGAAGAGATTGATGGGTTCTATCGCGGGCATGGGCGCGGGCATGGGCGCGGGCATGGGCACGGGCGCGCGCTCCTCCTCGGGATCGGCCATGTCGACGTCCTCTCTGCACCGGCGGTCTTGCCTTCGCTGCCACGTTTCGTGCCGATACGTACACGGAAACCACGTGATTATAGCAACCGGACGGGTGGCCGCAGGGGGCCCTGGCAGGGGGTCGGGCACGGGCTGGGCGGAGGTACCCGAAAATCCCCGGGAGATGGTGGTTGACACGTTCCTGAGGGCAGGATAGCATTGGAACGTTCGCGTCCAAACGGGTGCGGACGGTCGCTGGATATGGGCGAAAGGGACGGGCTCAGATGCCGACGGTGAACCAGCTTGTGCGCCACGGCCGGAAGCGTTTGGTCAAGAAGGCCAAGGCGCCGGCGCTGCGTTACATCCGGAACACCCTCAAGAACCGCGTCTATCGCGGCTCGGGGAGTCCGCAGAAGCTGGGCGTCTGCGTCCAGGTCCGGACCATGACGCCCAAAAAGCCAAACTCGGCTCTGCGCAAGGTGGCCAGGGTCAGGATGACCAACGGGATGGAGGTCACGGCCTACATCCCCGGTGAGGGCCACACGTTGCAGGAGCACTCCGTCGTGCTGATCCGCGGCGGCCGTGTGAAAGACCTGCCGGGCGTGCGCTACCACATCATCCGTGGTGCGCTCGATGCAACCGGTGTGGACGGCCGCAAGCGGGGGCGGAGCAAGTACGGGACCAAGCGCTCCTAAGCTCCTCGCTTGATTCCCTGCCGGGGGCTTCACGGCCACCCGGAGGCGTTGGTGGCTCTTTGTTGGCGTCAAAGAGCGGGCGCGCAGCGCGTCCGCTCCATAAGGGTAAGACGGGGGAGAGTACGGGTCATGTCACGGCGCCGGCGGGCCACGAAAAGGATCATCGCACCGGACCCTCGCTACGGCAGCGTCGAGCTGGCGGGCTTCATCAACCGCGCCATGCTCAACGGCAAGAAGACGACGGCCGAGCGCTTCGTGTACGGCGCGCTGGACCTCGTGCGCGCGGAGACGAACCGCGAGCCGCTCGAGGTCTTCGAGCAGGCGGTGCGCAACGTGACGCCGAGCGTCGAGGTCAAGCCACGCCGGGTCGGCGGTGCCACCTACCAGGTGCCCGTCGAGGTCAGCGGCACCCGCCGGATCGCGCTGGCGATGCGCTGGCTGATCCGCGCCGCCCGCGCCCGCACCGGCCAGCCGATGCGATCGCGGCTCGCCCAGGAGCTGATGGACGCGTCCCGCGGCCAGGGCGCGGCTGCCCGGCGCCGCGAAGAGCTGCACCGCGTGGCGGAGGCCAATAGGGCCTTCGCGCACTACCGCTGGTAAGAGAGATAGGACCGGATAGACCAAGATGGCAACCGCTTCCGTAACGGACCTCCGCAGGGTCCGCAACATAGGCTTCATCGCCCACATCGATGCCGGCAAGACGACCGTCACCGAGCGGGTGCTTTTCTTCACGGGCCGGACGTACAAGATGGGCGAGGTCCACGATGGGACCGCCGTCATGGACTGGATGCCCCAGGAGAAGGAGCGCGGCATCACCATCACCGCCGCGGCCACGCGAGCGGAATGGGCGGGCCATCAGATCAACATCATCGACACCCCCGGCCACGTGGACTTCACGGCCGAGGTCGAGCGAAGCCTCCGCGTTCTCGACGGAGGCGTCGTCGTCTTCGACGCGGTCGCCGGCGTCCAGCCGCAGTCGGAGACGGTCTGGCGGCAGGCGGACCGCTACGGCGTCCCCCGCATCTGCTTCGTCAACAAGATGGACCGCATCCGTGCCGACTTCGATCGGACCGTGGACTCGATCCGCCACCGGCTCCACGCGGTGCCCATCCCCGTCCAGTACCCCATCGGCTCCGAGGACACCTTCCGCGGCGTCGTCGACCTCATCGAGGAGAAGGCCTGGTTCTTCGACCGGTCCGGCGACCCCGGCGAGATGAGCGAAGGGCCCATCCCACCCGAGATGGCCGAGCGCATCGCCAGCGTCCGCGACGAGATGATCGAGCGCGTCGCCGAGAACGACGATGTGCTGCTCGAGAAGTACCTCGCCGGCGAGGTGCCCTCGGCCGGCGAGATCAAGTCGGCGCTGCGGCGCGCCACCATCGCGAACCACGCCGTGCCCGTGATCTGCGGGGCCGCGCTCCAGAGCCTCGGCGTTCAGCTGATGCTCGACGCCGTCATCGACTACCTCCCCTCGCCGCTCGACGTCCCTCCGCTCGTCGGCCGCCACCCGACGACAGGCGCGGAGGAGGCGCGCGCGCCGGACCTCGCCGCGCCCTTCGCGGCCCTCGCATTCAAGGTGGTGACCGACGCCTTCGTGGGGCGGCTGGTCTACTTCCGGGTGTATTCGGGGACGATCACCACGGGCTCTTCCGTCTACAACGCCAGCAAGGGCGTGCGGGAGCGGCTCGGCCGCATCATGCTGATGCACGCCAACTCCCGCGAGGACGTCGATAGCATCGGCGCGGGCGAGATCGCCGCCGCCGTCGGGCTCAAGAACACCTTCACGGGCGAGACCATCTGCGACGAAGGGGCGCCCGTCGTCCTGGAGGCGATCAGCTTCGCCGAGCCCGTCATCTCCATCGCCATCGAGCCCCAAAGCCGTGCCGATCAGGACAAGCTCTCCACCGCGCTCATCAAGCTGGCGGAGGAGGACCCGACCTTCCAGGTCCGCCACGACAACGAGACGGGCCAGACGATCATGTCGGGCATGGGCGAGCTGCACCTGGAGATCCTCGTCGACCGCATGCGGCGCGAGTTCGGCGTCGCCGCCGCCGTCGGCAAGCCCCAGGTCGCCTACCGCGAAGCCATCACGAAGCCCGCACGCGGCGAAGGGCGTTTCGTCCGCCAGACCGGCGGCCACGGTCAGTACGGCCACGTCGTCGTCGAGATCGAGCCGCTGGAGGCTGGGTCGGCGTTCGAGTTCGAGAACAAGATCCGCGGCGCCGCCATCCCGCGGGAGTTCATCCCCGGTATCAAGACCGGCGCCCAAGAGGCGCTGCAGACCGGCACGGTCGCCGGCTACCCGGTGACGGCTGTCAAGGTGACGCTGGTCGACGGCTCCTTCCACGCGGTCGACTCCTCGGAGATGGCCTTCCGGATCGCTGGCTCCATGGCGGTCAAAGACGCGCTGCGCCGGGCGGGCTCGGTCCTGCTGGAGCCGGTCATGAAGATCCAGATCATCACGCCCGGTGAGTACCTGGGCGCGGTGCTCGCCGACTTGAGCGGCCGCCGCGGACGCATCCGCTCGACGGAGGGCGAGGGCGGCACGCAGGTCGTCGAGGCGGACGTGCCGCTGGAGGAGATGTTCGGCTACGCGACCGACCTGCGCTCGGCGTCGCAGGGGCGGGCCAACCACTCCATGGAATTCGGACGCTACGAGCGGGCGCCTTCCACCAAGGTGGAAGCCCTGGCCCGGAGCGCGTGAGGAGCACCACGACATGGTAGAAGCAGCAGGCAAGGGCAAGGCTGGCGCCGCCCCCACGACGGAGAAGATCCGCATCGTGCTCCGCGCCTTCGATCACAAGCTCCTGGACCAGTCGTCGTTGCAGATCGTCGAGGCGGCCGAGCGCACCGGCGCCAACGTCATCGGCCCCATACCGCTGCCGACCCGCATCAAGCGCTTCTGCGTGATCCGATCGCCGCATGTGGACAAGGACTCGCGCGAGCACTTCGAGATACGCACGCACAAGCGGCTCGTGGATATCGTGGACCCGAACCCCAAGACCATCGACTCGCTCACCCGGCTCCAGATGCCGGCGGGCGTCGACATTTCCATAAAGCTGTAGGCGAATGCTCTCAGGACTCATCGGCAGAAAGATAGGCATGACGCACCTCTTCGGCGCGGAGAGCCAGGTCGTGCCCATCACCGTGCTCGAGGTCGGCCCCTGCGTCGTCACGCAGGTGCGGACCGCCGCGCGGGATAAGTACGACGCCGTCCAGATCGGGTTCGGCAGGGCCAAGGCGCTCAACCAGCCCGCCCGAGGCCACCTGAAGGCCTCCGGCGCGCAGGTCAAGCACCTGCGGGAGTTCCAGGCGGACGAGGGCTCGGAGTTCCACGTTGGCCAGACCTTGAGCGTCACGCAGTTCCAGGAGGGCGACCTGGTCGACGTCACCTCGACGACCAAAGGCCGCGGCTTCCAGGGCGTGATGAAGCGCCACGGCTTCGCTGGGGGCAAGCGGTCGCACGGCCAGAAGGACCGAGACCGCGCTCCCGGCTCCATCGGCGCCGGCACCTACCCCGGCCGGGTCGTGAAGGGCAAGCGGATGCCTGGGCATATGGGCAACCGGCGCGTGACGGCCCGCAAGCTGCGCGTGGAGAAGGTCGACGGCGAGCGGAACCTCCTCATGGTGCGCGGCGCCGTCCCCGGCGCACGCAGCACGCTCATCACCGTCTCCTACACCCGGGGCGTGCCGCTCGCGGAGCGCGTGTCCCCCGAGGAGCTCGCCGCCGCCGTGGCCGCCGAGGAGCCGCAGGTCGAAGAGACCGCGACCGCCGAGGCCGACGCGCCCGCCGTCGCGGAGACGCCGGCCGAGGAGCCAGCCGCCGAGGCCGAAGAGCCCGCTGCCGACGAGACGCCGGCCGAGGAGCCAGCCGCCGACGAGAAGCCGGCCGGGGACGAGGAGAAGGCCTAGGCCATGCAGCTCCCCGTCTACGACATCACCGGCAAGGCCGTCGGGAAGGCCGAGGTCTCCGACGCCGTCTTCGGCGTGCCCGTCAACCAGGACCTGCTCCACCAGGCGCTCGTCTACCACCAGGCGAACCAGCGCCAGGGGTCGAGCAACACGCTGACGCGCGGGAACGTCTCCGGCGGCGGCCGCAAGCCCTTCCGGCAGAAGGGCACCGGCCGCGCGCGCCAGGGGACGATCCGGGCGCCGCACATGCGCGGCGGCGGGGTCGTCTTCGGGCCGCACCCGCGCTCCTACCGCAAGCGGCTGCCGCGCCGGATGCGCCGGAGCGCCATCCGCATGGCGCTCTCGGCCAAGGTGGTGGCGGAGCGCATGCTCATCGTGCAGAACCTCGAGGGCATCGAGCCGAAGACGAAGGTGATGGCCGCTTTGCTCGCCGCGCTCGGTATCTCCGGCTCCACGCTCGTCGTCATGCGCGACGCGGCGCCCGAGACCGCGCGCGCCGTGCGCAACCTGCCGCGGACCAAGGCGGTGCGCGCAGAGCTGCTCAACGTGCTGGACCTGCTCCGCTACGGCACGCTCGTCATCACGCCCGATGCCGTCCAGCGTGCGGAGGAGCTGTGGTCGCACACCGAGCGTCTGCGTCCGAGCACGGAGATCGAGGAGGTGGCCAAGGTCGCGTGAGCGGCCGGAGGCGGACCATGCACGTGCTCAGTGTTCTCAAAAGGCCCATCATCACGGAGAAGTCGACGCTGCTCCAGGAGCGGAACAAGTACGTCTTCGAGGTACTCCCCCGCGCGAACAAGCCGCAGATCCGGGAGGCCGTGGAGCGCGCGTTCGAGGTGAGCGTGATCAAGGTGAACATCGTGACGACGCCCGGGGAGCGCCGCCGCCTGCGCACCGGCCGCTGGCTCGTCCGCAGACCGACCAAGAAAGCGGTGGTGACGCTCGCGCCGGGCGATTCCATCCAGCTTTTCGAGGGGGCGTAAGCCATGCCGCTCAAGCGTCTTCGACCCACCAGCCCCGGCGTCCGAGCCGCGGTGCGCCCCGACTTCTCGGAGCTCACCGTCCGCTCGCCCTACAAGCCCCTGACCAAGGGGAAGCACCGCACGGGCGGCCGCAACTTCCGTGGCAAGATCACCGTCCGCCACCGCGGCGGCGGCGCCAAGCGCTCCTGGCGCGACATCGACTTCAAGCGCGACAAGCGGGGCATCCCCTGCCGCGTCGAGTCCATCGAGTACGACCCGAACCGCTCGGCCCGCATCGCCCTGCTGCTTTATGCCGACGGCGCCCGCCGTTACATCCTCGCGCCAGCGGGGGTGGGGGTGGGCGACGAGCTCATGTCGGGGCCGGATGCGGAGATCCGCGTCGGCAACGCGCTGCCGCTTGCCTCGATCCCGACCGGCACGCAGGTCCACAACATCGAGCTGCACCCCGGACGCGGCGGCCAGATGTGCCGCGGCGCCGGGACCGGAGCCCAATTGCTTGCACGCGACGGCGAGTATGCGATGCTGCGGCTCCCGTCCGGCCAGATCCGGCGGGTGCCGAGCACCTGCGTCGCTACGATCGGCCAGGTCGGCAACCAGGAGCACAAGAACGAGTCGCTCGGCAAGGCGGGGCGCAACCGGCACCTCGGGAAGCGGCCCACGGTTCGTGGCTCGGCGATGTCGCCCCGCGACCATCCCCACGGCGGAGGCGAGGGCCGCTCGGGCATCGGCATGAAGCATCCCAAGACCCCGTGGGGCAAGCCCGCGCTGGGGCCGAGGACGCGGCGGCGCATTCACACCGACGTCTTCATGGTGCGTGACAGGAGGGCTCGCTGATGTCGCGTTCCGTCAAGAAGGGACCCTTCGTCCACCCGAAGCTGGCGCGCAAGGTCGAGCGGGCGCAGAACATGGAGGGCAAGGTCGTGATCACGACGTGGTCGCGGGCGTCGACCATCATGCCGAACATGCTCGGCATGACCATCGCCGTCCACGACGGCCGGCGTCACATCCCGGTCTTCATCACGGAGAACATGGTGGGGCACAAGCTCGGTGAGTTCTCCCCGACGCGGACCTTCCGGGGGCACGCATCGCGCTCGGAGCGCTCGTCCGCGGTGAGGCGCACTTGATGGCGGTCAAAGCGGTCGGCAAGCAGGTGGGTATCTCCGCGAAGCGTTTGCGGCCGTTGCTCAACGCGCTGCGGGGGAGGCAGGTGCAGGAGGCGCTCGAGACGCTGCGCTTCCTGCCAGGGCCGACAGCGGAGTCGGTCGCGGCGGTGCTGCGCTCGGCTGCCGCGAATGCCGAGAACAACAACCGGCTCGACCCGACCCGCCTCCGGATCGTCGGTGCCTTCGCCGACCAGGCGGTCCGCCTGCGGCGGTTCCGGGCGCGCGCACGAGGCCGTTCGGGACGCGTGATGCGTCCCGCGAGCCACATCACGATCCTGGTCGACGAGCGGGGGCAGTAGGAGCAGCCGTGGGCCACAAGACACATCCGATCGGCTTCCGCCTAGGCATCATCCGGGACTGGCAGTCCCGCTGGTTCGCCGGCACGTCGAAGTCGTACGCCGCCCAGGTGCTCGAGGACTATCACATCCGCGAGACCATCCGTAAGCGGTACGTCGACGCGGGCATCTCGCTGGTCGAGATCGAGCGGACCTCGAAGGACCTGACCGTCAACGTGCACACGGCCCGCCCCGGCATCGTGATCGGCCGCGGCGGCACGCGCGTGGACGAGCTCCGCAAGGCCGTCGAGACGGCGGCGGGCGGCAAGCGCGTGCGGCTCAACGTGCTGGAGATACGCCAGCCGGAGCTCGACGCCTTCCTGGTCGCCCGCAGCGTCGCCGACCAGCTCGAGCGCCGCGTCATGTTCCGGCGGGCGACGCGCCAAGCCGTCCAGCGCACGATGCAGGCGGGGGCACTCGGGGTCAAGGTCATGATCTCGGGACGGCTCGGCGGCGCGGAGATCGCCCGGCGCGAGAAGGTGATGGAGGGCCGCGTGCCGCTCCACACGCTGCGCGCCGACATCGACTACGGACTCGCCGAGGCGCGCACGAGCATGGGCCGCATCGGCGTCAAGGTCTGGATCTATCGCGGCGATATCCTCCCGGAGCGCAAGACCGAGGAGGAGCCGCTGGTGCCGCCGCCACCCGCTGGCACACCGCCACCCGCCGAGGCCGCCGCCGCGCCGGCCGCACCTGCGGCTGAGGCTCCCGCCGAAGCGCCGGCTGCACCTGCGGCGGCCGCTCCGGAGGCGCCGCAGGCTGCTGAGCCCGCCGCGGAAGCAGCGCCAGCCGTGGAGGCTGTCGCCGCGGAGCCAGCGGCTGAGGAAGCGCCGGCCGACGAGGCCGTCGCCACCGAGCCGGCCGTGGACGAGCCGCCTGCTCCCGCCGATGCGCCCGCCGCTGAGACAGAAGAGCCGGCGCCGAAGACTACGCGTGCGCGCCGGACGACCGCCGCCGCGAAGCCCAAGGCGAAGGCCACGGCCAAGCCCAAGGCCGCTGCCAAGCCGAGGGCCAAGCCCAGGGCAAAGGCCAAGGCCGAGCCCGCTGCGGACGCTTCAGGCGAAGCCGCGGAGGAAGCGGAGGGGGCGGATGCTTCAGCCTAAGCGGACGAAGTACCGCAAGATGCACCGGGGGCGCATGAAGGGACTCGCCGCTCGTGGCAACACCGTTGCCTTCGGCGAGTACGGTCTGAAGTCGCTCGAGCCGGCGTGGGTCACCTCCCGCCAGATCGAGGCGGCGCGGCGTGCCATCACCCGGCACCTCCGGCGTGGGGGCCAGGTCTGGATCCGCGTGTTCCCGGACCGGCCGTACACGCACAAGCCCGCCGAGACGCGCCAAGGCGGCGGCAAGGGCCCCGTGGAGGCATGGGTCGCGGTCGTCAAGCCCGGGCGCGTGCTGTTCGAGGTCGCCGGTGTCCCTGGGGACCTGGCAAGATCGGCCCTCGCAAGAGCCGCCCAGAAGCTGCCCGTGCAGACCAAGACGGTCAGCCGAGAGGAGAAGCTAGCCGTCGCTTAGACGGCAGACGACATGGCTGGAAAGATCGAAGAGATACGAGTCCTCTCGGTGGAGCGCCTCAAGGAAGAGGAGACATCGACGCGCCTGGAGCTGCTCAACCTGCGGTTCAAGGTGGCGACGCGGCAGACATCGGATGTGAGCGCGCTCCGCTCGGGCCGCCACCGCCTCGCCCGGGTCTTGACCGTCTTGCGCGAGCGTGAGCTCGTGGAGGGCGCCGAATGAGCGAGCGAGCCCCACGCAAGGCGCAGACGGGCCGGGTCGTGAGCGACCGCATGGACAAGACCGTGGTCGTGGCCGTCGAGCGGCGCACGCGCCACCGGCTGTACCGCAAGTCGATCAAGCACGTCAGCAGGTTCGCGGTGCACGACGAGACCAACGAGTACCGGTTGGGCGACTTGGTGCGCATCGTCGAGACGCGGCCGCTCTCGCGGACCAAGCGCTGGCGCGTCTCGGAGCTGCTCGCGCGGGCGGACGTCGCCGACGTCGCCGCGGCGACCGCCGCCGACGTCCCCGAGCCGGAGATCGAGCCCGCGCTCGAAGAGGCCGCTGCCGAAGAGGCTGCTGCCGAGGCCGAGCCTGAGGCCGAAGAGGCCGTTGCCGAAGAGCCGGCCGCCGAGGCGGAGCCTGAGGCCGAAGAGGCCGTTGCCGAAGAGCCGGCCGCCGAGGCGGAGCCTGAGGCCGAAGAGGCCGTTGCCGAAGAGCCGGCCGCCGAGGCGGAGCCTGAGGCCGAAGAGGCCGTTGCCGAAGAGCCGGCCGCCGAGGCGGAGCCTGAGGCCGAAGAAGCTGCGGACGAGGAGGCGCCCAAGCCAGCGGCGCGCAGGCGCACCCGTGCGGCCCCCAAGGCGAAGGCGGAGGCGGACGCTCCGGCGGCCGAGGCCGTCGAAGAGCCGTCCGAGGAAGCGGCGAGCGACGACGAGAAGGAGGCGAAGTCGTGATCCAGCCGCAGACGCGCCTCGTCGTTGCCGACAACTCCGGGGCCAAGCAGATCCAGTGCTTCAACATCCCCGGCGGCACGCACCGGCGCTACGCCCGCGTGGGCGACGTCATCGTCGCCTCGGTCAAGCAGGCGCAGCCCAACAGCGCGGTCAAGAAGGGCGAGGTCGTCCGCGCGGTCGTCGTGCGGACCACCTCCGTCATCAAGCGCGTCGACGGCTCGACCATCCGGTTCGACGACAACGCGGCGGTGATCCTTGCGCCCGATGAGCAGCTGCCGCGGGGCACGCGCATCTTCGGGCCCGTGGCCCGCGAGCTGCGCGAGCGCAACTTCATGCGCATCGTGTCGCTTGCGCCGGAGGTGCTCTAGGCATGGCGGCACGGCTCAAGCGCGACGACGAGGTCTTGGTGATCGCCGGCCGCGACCGCGGCAAGCGCGGCAAGATCCAGCGCGTGCTGGTCGATAAGGGGTCGGTGCTCGTCGAGGGCGTCAACATGGTCAAGCGCCACGTCAAAGCCGGCCAGGGCGCGCGCCAGGCGGGCATCATCGACAAGGAGATGCCCATCGGCATGTCCAAGGTCATGCCGGTCTGCCCGTCGTGCGACAAGCCGACGCGCGTCGCGTTCAAGACGCTGGACGACGGCACGAAGACGAGGCTGTGCAAGCACTGCGAGGGGATGCTGTCTTGACGACGGATACGAACAACGAGCCCGAGGCCTTGGTTGAAGAGCCGAAGGCAGTGAGCGCGAAGCCCAAGCGGACGCCCGCCAAGGCGCCGGCGCGCACGACGCGTGCCGCGAGGCCGGCACGCGCGGCGAAGCCTGCGGACGGCCAAGCACCGGCGGCCGCGCCGGCCAAGCGCGTCAAGCAGGCCGTCGAGGTGCGGTCGCTGCCCCGGCTGATGGCCCGCTACCGCGATGAGATCCGTGGCCAGCTCATCAACGAGTTCGGCTACACGAGCATGATGCAGGCGCCACAGGTCACGCGGGTGGTGCTGAACATCGGCCTGGGCGAGGCGCTGACCAATGCGCGGGCCCTGGAGGTTGCTCCGGGGCACCTGGCCGTTATCAGCGGCCAGAAGGCGGTCATCACCAAGGCGCGCCTCTCCATCGCGGGCTTCAAGGTCCGGGAGGGCCAGGCGATCGGCACGATGGTGACCATGCGCGGCCGCAGGATGTACGAGTTCTTGGACCGGCTGATCAGTGTGGCGCTCCCCCGCATCCGCGACTTCCGGGGCGTGCCGCGCAAGAGCTTCGATGGCAATGGCAACTTCTCCCTGGGTCTGCGCGAGCAGCTGGTCTTCCCCGAGATCGACTACGACACCGTGGACCGCGTGCGCGGGCTCCAGGTGGTGATCGTCACCTCGGCGCGCACCGACCCCGAGGGGTTCCGGCTGCTGGAGCTCATGGGCATGCCGTTCGCCCGCCCCGAGGCGGCGTAGCGCGGTATCAGGACAAGAGCGAAGAAGAGGACGAGGGTGGCAAAGAAGAGCAAGATCGCGAAGTCGAAGCGGGTGCCGGCGTTCAAGGTCCGCGCGATGAACCGCTGTGCGCGCTGCGGGCGGCCGCGCGCGTTCATCCGTCACGTGGGTATGTGCCGCATCTGCTTCCGTCAGCTCGCGCTGCTCGGGCAGCTGCCGGGCGTGCGCAAGGCCAGTTGGTAGGAGAGAGCGAACCGTGCCTGTCAACGACCCCATAGGCGACATGCTGACGAGGATCAGGAACGCCCAGATGGTGCACCATCCCCAGGTGGAGCTGCCGTCGTCCAAGACGACCGTGGCCGTCGCCGAGCTCCTCAAACGCGAGGGGTATCTGGCCAGCGCCGACGTGATCAAGCGCAAGCCCCAGGACGTCCTGCGGCTGCGTCTGCGGTACAACGAGCGGCGCGAGCCGGCCATCGCCGGGCTGAAGCGCGTGAGCAAGCCCGGCCTGCGCATCCACGTGCAGCGGCACGACATCCCCCGGGCCTTCGGCGGCATCGGGATCTCGATCGTCTCGACGTCCCAGGGCATCATGACCGGGCTCGACGCCTACCGGAAGGGCGTGGGCGGCGAGCTGATGGCGTTCGTCTGGTAGGAGCATCGATGTCTCGCGTCGGCAAGCAACCCATCACGATCCCCAGCGGGGTCACCGTCGCCATCGGCGACGCCGAGGTCACGGTGAAGGGCTCGCGGGGCGAGCTTTCTCAGGCCGTCCATCCCGCCATCGTCGTCCGGGAGGAGGACGGGAAGATCTTGGTGGAGCGCCACAGCGACCAGCGCGACCACCGGGCCCTCCATGGGCTCACGCGCGCGCTGATCGCGAACATGGTCACGGGCGTCAGCGACGGGTTCGACCGCACGCTCGAGCTCGTCGGCTACCGCGTGCAGCAGCAGGGAGCTGGTCTCAGCATGCAGCTCGGCTTCAGCCACCTGGTCCTCGTCGAGCCGATGGGCGGGATCACCCTCGAGGTCGAGGGGAACACCCTGATCCACGTGCGCGGCATCAATAAGCAGGTGGTCGGCGAGCAGGCGGCGCGCATCAGGCGCCTCCGTCCCCCCGACGCCTACAAGGGCAAGGGCGTCCGGTACCGGGGGGAGAAGCTGCGGCTGAAGCCAGGCAAGTCGGCGGCGAGGGGCGGCATCTAGTCATGGGACGTATCAAGACACCGTATGCAGCCCGGATCGTCCGGCACCAGCGGCTGCGTCAGCACCTCGCCGGGACGGCCGAGCGGCCGCGTCTCAACGTGTTCCGCAGCGGACGCTACACCTACGCCCAGGTCGTGGACGACGAGCTCGGGCAGACGCTGGCCGCCGCCAGCTCGCGCGAGCTGGCGCCCGACGCGTTCGCCAAGACCGGCGCCGCGGGCGAGGTGGGCAAGCTCATCGCGCAGCGGGCCAAGGCCAAGGGCGTGAAGAAGGTCGTTTTCGACCGCGGCGGCTATCAGTACCACGGCCGCGTGAAGGCGCTCGCGGAGGGCGCGCGCGAGGAGGGACTGGAGTTTTGACGCAGATGACGACGGGTGGACCCAACCGGGACTACGACGACGGTCCGGAGCTCCAGGAGCGGGTGGTGCAGATCCGCCGCGTCTCGAAGGTCGTCAAGGGCGGCAGGCACCTCACGTTCAACGCCATGGTCGTCGTGGGCGACGGCAAGGGCAAGGTCGGCGCGGGCCTCGGCAAGGGCGCGGCCGTGCCGGACGCCGTGCGCAAGGGGACGACCATCGCGCGGCGGAACATGGTCAGCATCCGGCTGAAGGACGCGACCGTTCCCTATGCGGTGCGGGCGCACTTCGGCGCGTCGCGCGTCCTCATCAAGCCGGCGCCCCCCGGCGCTGGGATCAAGGCCGGCGCCGCGGTACGCGCGGTGATGGAGGCGGTCGGCATCCGCGACATCGTCGCGAAGGCGCTCGGGAGCCGCAACCCCATCAACGTGGTGAAGGCCACGCTCGTCGGGCTCCAGTCGATCCGCGGCGGCGAGGTCGACGAGTCGCAGATCCGGCGGACCGCGAAGCTGCCGCCGGCACCCGAGCGCCGCGGGCCCGTGCGCCGCGAAGGC
>JADFRC010000038.1 GCA_022561455.1 Chloroflexota bacterium
GTCGCTCAGCCTGGCCATGGTCACACCGAGCGCGGGCACGAAGAAGACGGGGTCGTATCCGAACCCGCCGGTGCCGTCGGGCGAGCGGGCCACGGTCCCCTCGCACCAGCCCTCGGCCGTTCGCTCGGTGCCGTCGGGCGCGACGACCGCAAGGACCGCGCGGTAGCGGGCCGTGCGCTCGCCGTCGGGAACGTCCGCGAGCTCGCGGAGGAGCAGCGCGACGCGGTTCTCGTCCGTGAGCCCGCTTCCGCCGTAGCGCGCCGAGTGCAGTCCGGGGCGCCCGTCGAGCGCGTCGACCTCGATGCCGGAGTCGTCCGCCAGGGCCGGTAGTCCGCTGGCCTCGGCGAAGGCACGCGCCTTGGCGAGCGCGTTGGCCTCGTAGGTAGCGCCGTCCTCGGCCGGCTCGAGGCTCAAGCCCAGGTCGGCGGGCGTGAGGAGCGCGAGCGGCAGGTGGGCGAGAAGCCGGCGGAGCTCGCGCAGCTTGTGGCCGTTGTTGGTGGCGAGAAGCAGGCGGTTATCAGCCATGACGGGATTCTAGCACGCCGGGCAGACTTGATACGATTCATATAAAGTCTATTGACATCATAAAGTACACCTGATACGGTTCGTATCAATCTCAGCCCCGAGGAGGAGACCCCAGATGTACCTACAGCGATGGGACCCATTCCGAGAGTACCGCCGGTTCTGGCACGGCTACCGCCCCCACGCCCACGACGAGCCCCAGTCCCCGCACGAGGGGGAAGGCGCGTGGGCCATCCCGCTCGACATCGTCCGCGACGGCGACGAGCTGCGGGTACGCGCGTCCGTGCCGGGCGTGAAGCCGGACGACATCAGCGTGACCATCGAGGATGGCATGCTGACGATCACCGGCGAGACGGCGGATGAGACCGGTCACGAGGAGGGCTCGTACCTGCGGCGCGAGCGTCGCAGCGGCTCGTTCCGCCGGACGCTCCGCCTGCCGGAGTCCGTGGACGCCGAGCGCGCGACTTCCACGTACGCGAACGGCGTGGTGACGGTGGCGCTCCCGACGGCGGAGGACCGCAAGGCCCGCAAGCTGACGATCGAGGTCACCGACGGCTCCAAGGCCCTGACCCCAAGCGCATAGCCCTTGACCTGCCCGCGTGGACCCGAAGGCCCCCGTCCCTCGACACCGAGGGCCGGGGGCTTTGGCGTCGATGCGTCCGTGCTGCACGAGGCGGCCGCAAAGCTTGCTCGGCGCTACCCCTTATGGGTCAAGGGCTGTGCCCTTGCTGGTATACTGGCACGACCGTCACCACCTGCTCCCGGCGATACCACACGATGGCCGACCAACCCTCTTCCACGAGCCTCGACGATGTGCGCGACGCCGCGCTGGCCGCGCTCGATGCCGCCACCGACGCGGCCGCGCTCGAGGCGTGGCGCGTCGCGCACCTCGGCCGCTCGGGCGCGCTCACGAAGCTCCTGCGCGGCCTCGCCCAGCTGCCGGCCGAGGAGCGTCCCGCCGCCGGCGCGGCCGCCAACGCGGCCAAGGCGCTGCTCGAGGAGCGGCTCGCCGAGAAGCAGGCCGCGCTCGAAGGGACCCGGCTCGGCCAGCTTGCGGCCGACGCTATCGACATCTCGCTGCCCGGCCGGCCGGTCGCCCCCGGCCGCTACCACCCCTCCACGATGA
The DNA here is from genome assembly GCA_022561455.1 of Chloroflexota bacterium. GTDB lineage: Bacteria > Chloroflexota > Dehalococcoidia > Lucifugimonadales > Australimonadaceae > JADFRC01. The sequence goes on from JADFRC010000038.1 coordinate 1,649, forward strand.
TCCTGCGCGAGATCACCGACATCTTCCGCGGCATGGGCTTCCAGATCGCCGAGGGCCCGGAGGTGGAGTGGGAGCGGTACAACTTCGACATGCTCAACATCCCCCGGGACCACCCCGCGCGCGATATGTTCGACACCTTCTGGGTGGACGCGAACCGTGACGCCGATGGCGGCTTCACGACGCTGCTGCGCACGCACACCTCGCCGATGCAGGCGCGCATCATGGAGGCGCACGACCCGCCGATCCGCGTCGTCGTGCCCGGCAAGTGCTACCGCTACGAGGCAACAGACGCCACCCACGAGTCCCAGTTCCACCAGGTCGAAGGGCTCGCCGTGGACAAAGGCATCACGTTCGCGAACCTCAAGCACACGCTCTTCGAGTTCACGCGCCAGATGTTCGGCCCTGAGCGCAAGGTGCGGTTCCGGTGCGACTACTTCCCGTTCGTCGAGCCCGGGGTCGATATGTCGGTTGAGTGGAACGGCCGCTGGGTGGAGATCTTGGGCGCCGGCATGGTGCACCCCAACGTCCTGCGCGCCGTCGGCTACGACCCGGAGGAGTACACGGGCTTCGCCTTCGGCATGGGGCCTGAGCGGATCGCCATGCTGAAGTACGGCATCACCGACATACGGCTGTTCCTCAACAACGACCTGCGCTTCTTGCAACAGTTCTAAGCAACAGTTCTAAAAGGGCAGCAGTTCTAATGGCGCGGAACATGGGCATGTTGGTACCGGAGACCGAGCGCGAGCGGCTGTATCTCACGTGGTACGACCTGAGCGTCCTCTACAACGACGCCCTGGCGCGCGCCGCGGGCGTGGGCGACGTCCAGGCGACGAAGGCCATGGCCGACGAGGCGTGGCTCGCCTACGTCGAGTGCATCTCCGACCTGCCACTGGGTGGCGAGCGCCACCGGACGAGCCCATGACCTCCCACTTCCTCTCGATGAACGACCTGAGCGACGCGGAGCTGCGCGGGGTGCTCGATGCTGCCGATGCGTTCCGCACGGGCGCGTTCCGCGCCGGCGCCGATAGCGCGAAGCCGCTCGCGGGCAAGACCGTCGCCATGCTGTTCGAGAAGCCGTCGCTGCGCACCAAGGTGAGCTTCGACGTCGCGGTGTACGAGCTCGGCGGGCACGCCGTCTTCCTGAGCCGGGAGGAGGTCGGGCTGGACTCACGCGAGCCCGCCGAGGACGTCGCGCGCGTGCTCTCGCGGTGGGTCGCCGTCATCGTCGCGCGCGTGTTCGACCACCGGACGCTCGAACGGCTCGCCGCCGCATCGAGCGTGCCCGTCGTCAACGGGCTCTCGGACGTCGAGCACCCCGCGCAGGCGCTGGCCGACCTGCTCACCGTGCGCCAGCACCACGGGCGGCTCGACGGCGTGCGGGTGGCCTACGTCGGCGACGCCAACAACTGCGCGCTCTCCCTGGCGCTCGGGTGCGCGGCCACCGGCGCCTCCTTCGCCATCGCATCGCCCGAGGGCTACGGCTTCGACCCGGAGCGCGTCAAGGCCATCCAAGAGCGCGGGGCCGGGGCGCGCGGGGGCACCCTCAGGACGACGGCCGAGCCCCGCGACGCCGTCGAGGGCGCCGACGTGGTGTACACCGACGTCTGGACCTCGATGGGCCAGGAGGACGAGACGAAGGCGAGGCGCGAGGCGTTCGACGGCTTCGTGGTCGACGAGGCGCTGCTGGCCCACGCGAACCCCGGCGCCATCTTGATGCACCCGATGCCGGCCCACTACGGCGACGAGGTGCCGGCAGGCATGCTCGAGCACCCGCAGTCCGCGGCTTTCGACCAGGCCGAGAACCGGCTGCACGCCCAGAAGGCGCTGCTCCGGCTGCTCGCCGGCGGCGCATAGGCTCAAGCGATGCAAGAACCAACCTCCGGCCCCGACGATCCAACCTCCGCGCTCGACGATCCGATCGCCCCCGTGCCCCAGGCGGCGCGGCCGATCGTCGCCATCGTCGGCCGCCCCAACGTGGGCAAGTCGAGCATCTTCAATGCCGTCCTCGGGCGCCGTGCGGCCATCGTGCACGAGGAGCCCGGGACGACCCGCGACCGGGTGACGGCCGGCGTGGAGTACGACGGACACAAGATGCTGCTCGTCGACACCGGCGGTCTCGTGACGGAGCCGGAGACCGAGATCGAGGCGCACATAGCCGCCCAGGTCGAGGCCGCGGTCGACGGCGCCGACGTCGTGCTGCTCGTCACCGACGCGCGCCCCGGCCTCACGCCGCCGGACCGGGACGTCGCGGCGTTGCTGCGCCGCTCCGGCAAGCCGGTGGTGCTGGTGGCGAACAAGGTCGACTCCGAGCGCCACGAAGCCCTGGCATTCGAGTCGCAGCAGCTGGGACTCGGCGACGCGATCCCGGTGAGCGCGCTGCACCACCGCGGTCTCGACGACATGCTCGAGGCGATCGTGCGACACCTGCCGCCGGCTGGAGACGAGCCCGAGGAGCACCTCGGCGGGCCGCACATCGCCATCGTCGGCCGGCCGAACGTCGGCAAGTCGGCCCTGGCGAACGTCATCCTGGGCACGGAACGCTCGATCGTGAGCGAGGTGCCGGGCACGACGCGGGACGCGCTGGACACGCCGTTCGAGTTCAAGGGCGAGCCGGGCGTGCTGATCGACACGGCGGGCATCAGGCGCCGCGGCGCCGTCCAGCCGGGTATCGAGCGCTACAGCGTGCTCCGCGCCGTCCGCGCCATCGACCGCGCGGACGTCGTCTTGGTGCTGCTCGATGCGACGGAGATCGCAACCGACCAGGACCTGCACATCGCGGGGGAGGCGCGCGAGGCGTTCAAGGGCGTGGTGGTCGTGGTCAACAAGTGGGACCTGGTCCCGGAGGCGGGCCGGCGCGAGGCGCGCGTGACCCGCAAGGCCGTCCTCTCGCGGCTGCGATTCATGCCGCACGTGCCCGTCGTCTTCACCTCCGCGCTGCACGGCGAGGGCATCGAGATGCTGCTGCGCACGGCGTTCGACGTGCACGCCAAGCGCATGCAGGAGGTCGACCGCTCCGAGCTCACGAAGGCCGTGATGAACGCGGTCGCGCGGCACCTGCCTCCCGTGCAGGCCAGGGGGTCGCTGAAGATCTATCGCGTCAAGCAGGAGGCCGTGGGGCCGCCGACGTTCGTTTTCTACTGCAACAACCCCGACCGGGTGCACTTCTCCTACGAGCGTTTCTTGGAGAACACGATCCGCGAGGCGTTCGACTTCGAGGGCACGCACCTGCGGCTGGAGTTCCGCGGCAGGGGCAAGAGCCACGTCATCGGGCAGAGCCGCTCGCGCGGCGTGGGCGGGCGGCGGCCGCAGTCCGGCGCCTCTCGCGGCGGGCGCTAGGCCGTGGAGTGGCTCCTCGTGCCGGTGGCGTACCTGCTCGGGAGCGTGCAGCCCGGGCTCATCGTGGTGAAGCTCACGATGGACGTCGACGTCCGCACGCTCGGCAGCGGCCGCACCGGCATGACGAACGTGCTGCGGGCCGCGGGCAAGCGCGCCGCGGCGGTCGTCTTCCTGGCGGACGCCGGCAAGGGGCTCGCGGCCGTACTCGCCGCGCGGGCTCTGACTGACGAGCCTCTCGTGCACGCCGCGGTGGGGACGGCGGTCCTCGTGGGCCACGTGTGGCCTGTCTTCGCGGGATTCCGCGGGGGCCGGGGCATCGCCACGGGCGTCGCCACGACGCTCGGCATCGACCCGTGGGCGTCCCTCGCGGGGGTGGGTACATTCTTGCCCGTGCTCGGCGTCTCCCGGTACGTGTCGCTGGCGTCCGTCCTCTCGGTGATCGCGGCCGTTGCGGCGTTCGCGGTGCGTGCCGCCTTCTTGGACGCTCCGGCCGCCTATCTGGGCTACTTCCTCGCCGGCGCGACGCTGATCATCGCGACGCACCGGGACAACATCCGGCGGCTGCTCCGTGGCGAGGAGCGGCGGCTGGGCGGGCGGCCGGGGTGAGCCAGCCGGGGGCCGCCCGGGCGTACTCGCCCTTTGGGGGGCCTATCGCGTATGCTATGTCCCGTAGCGTTCGCGAGAGAGCCGCCTGGGGCGGCACCAAGCCGCCGGGCGGAGTAAGGGCAGAGCATCGCTAGGGAATACCGCGTTAACGATCGGATCCGGATCGCAGAGGTTCGGTTGGTCGCCGAGGACGGCACGCAACTTGGCGTGATGCCCACGCGGGACGCGATGGCCCTCGCCCGCGAGCAGGACCTGGACCTCGTCGAGGTCGCGCCGAACTCCGTCCCACCCGTCTGCCGCCTGCTGGACTACGGCAAGTTCCGCTACCTCCAGTCGACGAAAGAGCGGGAGATGCGGAAGGGCCAGAAGTCCCACGGGATGCGGGAGGTCCGCTTCCGCCCGAAGATCGGCCAGCACGACATCGACTTCAAGGCGCGCCTCGTCAAGAGGCTGCTGGGCGAGGGGAACAAGGTCAAGGTGTCGGTCATGTTCCGGGGCAGGGAGATCGCCCACCCGGAGATCGCGGTGAACCTGCTGCGGCAGGTACACGACGGTCTGAAGGACGAGTCCAAGCTCGAGCAGGCCCCCAACCTGGAGGGCCGGTTCATGAGCATCATACTGACCCCGGTGGCGGCCGCGTCCAAGCCGAGCGAGCCTCCAGCCGCAGCGCAGACGGCCGTGGCGGCACCGGAGAAGGCGCAACCGGCGCCAACCGCACCGAGGCTGCCCGAGCCAGTAGCCGAGGCAGCTGCGGAGCCGGTGGCGGCAGTGGCGGAGACGACGGAGCCGGAGGCAGCCGCGGAGCCAGCGGCGGCCGTTGCCGAGCCGGCAACCGCCGCGGAGCCGGCCGAAGCGGCAGCGAAACCGGCCAAGGCAGCAGCGAAGAAGGCCGCGCCGGCGGCCGACGCCAAGCCGGCCAAGGCAGTTGCCAAGAAGGCGGCCGCAGCGAAGCCGGCCAAGGCAGCGGCCGAGAAGGCCTAGGGGGCCGAGGAACGACGAGGGGACGAGCCGGATGCCGAAGATGAAGACGCACAAGGGCGCGCAGCGGCGCTACGGAGTCACCGGCTCCGGCAAGCTGCTCCGCATGAAGCGCAATAGCAGCCACCTGCGGCGGAAGAAGCCGCGGGCGGTGACACGCACGTACAGCAAAACGCAGAGCGTCGACGCGACCCAGCGCAAGCGGGTCTTGCGGCTGGTCCCGGCACTGAACAGGTAGCGATCAGATGGCACGCATCAAACGAGGGGTTGCCGCCCACCGCAGACACAAGAGGCTTCTGGCCCTCACCAAGGGCCACCGCGCGACGAGCCACAGCCTCTACCGCCGGGCGCACGAGTCGATGCTCCACGCGCTGAGCTACGCCTATCGGCACCGCAAGGAGCTCAAGGGCGACATGCGGAGGCTCTGGATCGTCCGGATCGGCGCCGCGGCGCGCGAGCACGGCGTCTCCTACAGCCAGCTCATGCACGGGCTCAAGCTCGCCGACATCGCGCTGGACCGAAAGGTTCTGGCGGACCTGGCGATGAACGACCGCGCGGCATTCGAGCAGCTGGCCAACGCCGCCAAAGAGCGGCTGGGCGCCGCCGCGTAAGCCCGCTTACTTCGACTCCACCTCGCCGATGCCGAAGTGTCCCGCGTGATCGAGCACGCGACGCAGTGCGTCGATGCCGATGTGGCGCGGCGACGGCGACGTCGTCCACAGCCCCACGAGCGTCTCGTGGATGTCGCTGAGCGCCATGGTCCCCGACGGCGAAACAAGCAGCATCCTGAAGACCGTCTCGAGCACGGGCTGCCCCGCCGAGAGGTAGTCCTCCTGCTTCGCGCAGCTCTCCCGGGCGAGCCGGCGGATCTGCGCGAAGGACAAGGTCCGCCACGCGTCCGGCGTCTTGAGCTTCGCCAGCGCCGCATCGCACAGCCGGTCGACGACCACGACGGCTACCGATCGGCCCTGGGATTCGATCAGGGCCGGCTCGACCGTGTATCTCGGGTCCTCCTCGGGAGGAGTCTCCTCCTGGGCCGTGGTGTCCTCGGCGGATGCCTTCGTCGTCATGGGTGGCTACCTCTCTTACGTGGTCTGATCTAACTCTTCGGTCAGCAACGCGGCGTGGTCGGCCCAGTCGAGGAGCTGCACGACGGCGGTCTCCCCGGCTTTGCGCTCCGCCTGGTCCTCCGGACAGATGGCGAGCCCGTGGGCGAGCTCCATGGACGTGAGCAGGTTGGAGCCCTGAGCGCCGGTGAGGCGCGCGTGGAGGCCGTCGGCCCTGCGCTCGATCGTCACGCGCGCGTAGACGCGGCGTCCGTCGTTGTTGTGGATCGTGTCGTCCAGGACCGCGCGCACCGTGGGCAGCGGGCGGGGCTCGGTGCCACGCATCTTGGCGATCGCGGGCCGGGCGAACTCGACAAGTGCCACGAGGGCGCTCACGGGGTTGCCTGGCAGGCCGAGCAGCGGCACCTTCCGGCCGTCCGGAGCATCGAGCAGTCCGAAGGCGAGCGGCCGGGCGGGCCGCATGCGCACCGCCCAGAAGTCGACGCTGCCGAGCTCCGCCAGCGCCTCCTTCACCATGTCGAAGGCCCCGGCGCTCACACCGGCCGAGGTGACGAGCATGTCGGCGTCGAGTCCCTCGCGCAGCTTGGCCCGCAGCTCCGTCATGTTGTCCCTGGCGATGCCCAGCATCACCGGCTCGGCGCCCCACCGGCGCAGCGCCGCGGCGGCGCCGTAGCTGTTGGAGTCGTACAGCCGCCCGGCCTCACGCGGCTCGCTCGGGTCCTGGACCTCGTCCCCGGTAGCGAGCACCGCCACCCGTGGCCGGCGGACCACCGGCGCCTCGGCGTAGCCGAGCGAGGCCAGCAGGCCGATCGCGGGCGGGTCGAGCACGCGCCCCTTGCGCATGACGAGGTCTCCGCTCGTCACGTCCTCGCCAGCAGGGCGGATGTGCTCGCCAGCGTCCGGCGCATGGTGGACCGCGATGGACGTCAGCGGCTCGCCCGCGGCGCGGCGCGCCACCTCGTCGGTGAGCTCGAAGGGAACGATGGCGTCCGCGCCGTCGGGCACGGGGGCGCCGGTCATGATGCGGACGGCGTGCCCGGCCGTGACCGCCACATCCGCGAGCGCTCCGGCCTGGACCTGCCCGGCGACGGCGAGCGTCACGGGCGCCGCCTCGGACGCCGCGGCCACGTCGGCCCGGCGGACGGCGTAGCCGTCCATGGCCGAGTTCGGCAGCGATGGTATGTCGAAGGGCGCGTGGACGTCGCGCGCGAGGGTCAGGCCGTCCGCTTCGAGCAACGGCACGTCGGCCGCGGGGAGCTCGTGGACGAGCGCGAGCACGCGCTCGAGCGCCTGCTCGACGCTGAGCATATCGGCTGTGCGCGGATGGGCGTGCTCGCTGGTGTGGTGGTGCTCCGTCATGCTCGCAGCGTGGCCCCTGTCTCTTTGGCGAGCTGCTCGGTGATCGCAGCGACGGCCTCCGTCAGCTCCTCGGCGCCGAGCGTGCCGGTGGACGACTGGAGCTCGAGGCGGTAGGCAACGGACCTCTTACCTGCGGTAAGACCCGCTCCTGAGAACAGGTCGAACAGCGTCGAGCGCACCACGAGCGGGTGGCGCTCGATGATGGCCGCAAGCCGCTCGGCGGGCACGTCGTCGTCGACCACGAGCGCGATGTCCCGCATCGCAGCGGGGTAACGGGAGATGGGCTCGAAGTGGTGGCGAAGCTGCGGTACCTGCTCGCCGAGCAGGCCGATGTCGAGCTCGAAGAACGCCGCAGTATCGACGGAGAGATCGTACGACGCGACGGCGCGCGGGTGCAGCTCGCCGACTATGCCGATAGGCTTGCCGTTGGCAAGCACGCTTGCCGTGCGCCCCGGATGCAGCATGTCGTCGGTCGCCCGCTCGAACCCCGGCGCGACGCCCAAGCGGCCGATGAGCGCCTCGACCACGCCCTTGGCGTCGTAGAAATCGAGGGCCCGCTCGGCATCCCAGAGCGAGCGGCCACGCGGTCCGGCGAACACGCCGACGGCGATCTCACGCTCCTCCGGCAGGTCCCCCTCCCTCGGCAGGAACACGCGGCCTATCTCGAAGAGCGAGACGCCGGAGGCGCTCTGGCGGATCCCGGTGGCCGCCGCGCGGAGCACGGGGCCACGGAGCGACGTGCGCAGGAACTCCTGCTCGCGGCTCAGGGGGTTCGCGACGCGCAGAGGCTCGAAACCGTCGGCAACGGGCCCGAGCGCCGCGTCGGCGCCGCCCACGAGGGTGTAGGAGATCGTGTCCTGCATCCCGCTTGCCACGAGCAGGTCGCGGACCTCCTCGCGGAGGTCGCGCTCCGGCTGGTGGAGGTACTCCGGCACGCGGCCTGCCAGCGGTTCGTCCGGCACCGTGTCGTACCCGACGGTGCGCGCGACCTCCTCGATCAGGTCCTCGACGATGGCGATGTCGGTGCGCCAGTACGGGGGGACGACCAGCAGCTGGTTCTCGTCGATGGCGTCGACCTTGAAGCCCAACGAGCGCAGGACGGAGATGACCTGCGTCTGCGGGAAGCTGCCACCGAGGACGCGCCGCATCTGCGTGCCGGTGAAGAGTATCTTCGGCGCTTCGACGGCCACCGGGTAGGTGTCGGAGACGCCGCGGGCCGCGACGCCGCCCGCCGTCTCGAGCATGAGCGCGGTGGCGCGCCGCAGCGCGCGCTCGGCCAGCTCCGGGTTCAGCCCCTTCTCGAACCGGGACGAGGCCTCCGTGCGGATGTGCAGTGCGGCCGCGGTCCGCCGCGTGTTGATCGCGTTGAACGTCGCCGACTCCAAGAGCACGTCGGTCGTCGTGGCGGTGGTCTCGCTGTTCTTCCCACCGATGACGCCGGCGAGGCCCAACGCGTGCTCCGGGTCCGCGATGAGGAGCATCGGCGGCCGCAACGTGTGCTCGACCCCGTCGAGTGCGGCGAACCGCTCGCCGTCGCGGGCTGGGCGCACGACGACCGTCGCCTGGGCGAACTGTGCGAGGTCGAAGGCGTGCAGCGGCTGGCCGTACTCGAGCATGACGTAGTTCGTCACGTCGACGATGTTGTTGATGGGCCGCTGGCCCGCCAGCTCCAGGCGGCGGCGCATCCACTCCGGCGAAGGGCCGACCTTGACGCCGCGCAGCACGGTGGCCGTGTAGCGCACGCACAGCTCGGCGTCCTCCACCACGACCGTGATCGCGTCGGCGACGTCCTCGCCGCCCTCGCCATACTCGGCCGGCGGCTCGGTCACGACGTCCTCGGAGAGTGCGGCGATCTCGTGCGCGATGCCGAGGACCGACAGGCAGTCGCCGCGGTTGGGGGTCACCTCGACCTCCAGAACGTCGTCCGAGGGCAGGACGTCGGCGAGCGGCGCTCCGACGGGCGCATCGTCTGGCAGGACCAGGATGCCCTCGTGGTCGTCCCCGAGGCCGAGCTCCTTCGCGGAGCACACCATGCCCGCGGACTCCACGCCCCGGATCGTGGCCGCGGCGAGCTCCAGGGGCTCGCCGGTCTTCCCGTCAATCAGCCTGGCACCCACGCGGGCGAACGCGACGCGCTGGCCAACCGCGACGTTGGGCGCGCCGCAGACGACGGTCTGCGTGCCCGTTCCGGTCTCGACTGTGGCAAGCCGGAGGCGGTCGGCGTTCGGATGGGGGGAGACGTCCACGACGTTGCCGACGACGACGTTGTCCCAACCGGCGCTCGCGCCGGGGACGTACGTGGTCTCCAGCCCCGCCATCGTCAGACGGTGCGCCGTCTCGGCCGGCGGCAGGGGCAACGGCACGTATTCGGCCAGCCAGGAGAGGGGGACTCTCATCGGTGGGTGCTTGCGTCCAGCGCCGCCCGAATCGGCGGCAGAATCGCGGCATTAGCTAGTATAGCGGCTCGCCGCGACCGCACCAAGCGAATCCTCCGATGGCCCCTCAGCGTAAGCTTAGATACCAGGCCCATCCATGATTTCGACTTCCCGCCGCTCAAGCGGCGACCGCCATCAGACCTCTTGGACCCGGACCGCAGCGGCACTCGTTGCGGCCGCGGGCCTGCTGTTCGTGGTGGCCGCATGCGGCAGCACGCCGGAGGCCGACGCCACGGCGACGCCCGGCCTGCCGCCGGCGGTGGCGACCGCGACGCCGCAGGATTCGGGCGCGACCGCTGGGCCGACCGCGACGCCGACGCCCGACCCCGCCGACCGCGTGCCGCCCACCGTGGCGGCGCCGCAGCTGAGCGGACGGCCGGGAGGCTTCGTCGGCGACCTGGCACCGGAGTTCACGGTGGGCGCGACGTGGCTCAACTCCGAGCCGCTCACCATCGCCGGGCTGCGGGGCAAGGTGGTGCTGATCGACTTCTGGACGTACACGTGCATCAACTGCATCCGGACGATGCCGTTCCTGCGCGAGTGGCATGCGAAGTACGAGGACCTGGGGCTGGTCATCGTCGGCGTGCACGCACCGGAGTTCGAGTTCGAGGAGGTCACCGCCAACGTGGAGCAGGCCATCGCCGAGTTCATGCTTGAATACCCAACCGTGCAGGACAACGAGATGATCACGTGGCGGGCCTACAACAACCGCTTCTGGCCGGCCAAGTACCTGATAGACGCTGACGGCGTCATCCGCTACACGCACTTCGGCGAGGGGGCGTACGACGACACCGAGCTCAAGATCCGCGCGTTGCTGGTGGAAGCCGGACGTGACGTCTCGGCGGTCCCCGTCAACCACGACCGAGGCCCGACGGCCGACCCCAGGGCGTACACGAGCGACCAGGAGAGCCGGATCACGCGCGAGATCTACGGCGGGTGGAGCCGGAACAACCATCCGCAGGGGCTCTACATCGCGGACCGCACTTACTACGGCGGGGCGCTCCAGACGCGGGTCTACACAGACCCAGGCGACCACGCGAATGGGTTCCTCTACCTCCACGGGTCGTGGAGGTCCGACCTGGAGTCCATCACGCACGCGCGCACGACGACCGGCTACGAGGACTACCTCGCCCTCTGGTTCGCGGCGCGGTCGGTCAACGCCGTCGTCGACTTCGCGCCGGGTACCGAGGCGTTCGAGGTGCAGGTGACGCTCGACGGACGCCCCCTGCGCCCCGAGGAGGCCGGCGGAGACATCGTGATCGAGGGTTCGCGAAGCTACTTCCGCGTGGACGAAGCACGGCTCTACGAGGTAGTCGCCCTCCCCGAGTACGGCGAGGGCGAGCTGACGTTCAGCTCCAACTCCATCGACTTCGGTTTGTTCGCGCTGACCTTCGGCGCGTACGCGGACATATCGTAGGGGGCGCCCGATGCGCTGGCGCTCAATCGGGATAGCGGTCGTGGCGCTCGCGGCAAGCGCTTGCGCGGCAGCGTCGCCGGCCAACACCCCGGCCCCGACGGACACGCCCGCTGCCGCCGCCTCGAAGATCACGCCGCTGCTCGCAACGACGCAGCTGCGTGTCGGGACGCAGCGCGTGGCGTTCTTGCTCGACTCGACGACCGCGCTCGTCACCGCGCCCGAGGTCGAGATACGGACCTCGCTCGCCGGGACGAGCCTCGGGGAAACGGCGGTCGCGCCGTTCTACCTGTGGCCCTTCGGGACGCGCGGCACTTACTCGACCGAGCTGACGTTCGACCGGCCAGGGACGTGGCGGCTCGACATCCACGTCGACGACGGGACGTTCGCCGGCGATGCCTCGCTGCTCCTCGACGTAGCCGAGCGCTCCAGCGTCGTCGACGTGGGGGAGCTGGCGCCCTTCAGCAACACGAAGACGCTCCGGTCCGAGGACGGGGACCTTTCGCGGCTCACGACGTCGTCGAGGCCCGACCCCGAGCTCTACCGCATGACCGTCGCGGAGGCGCTGATCAGCGGCCGGCCCAGCTTGATCGTCTTCGCCTCGCCTGCGTTCTGCACGTCGCCGACGTGCGGACCGCAGGTCGAGACGGTCTCCGAGCTGCGGGCGCTGCACCCAGACGAGGCCGACTTCGTCCACGTCGAGGTCTACGACAACCCACACGAGATCCAGGGCGATCTGTCGCGCGCCACCTACGCGCCGGCGCTCGCTGCGTGGGGCATCGATGCCGTGCCCGGTTACCTGAACGAGTCGTGGGTCTTCGTGCTCGGCTCGGACGGACGCATCGAGGCACGCTTCGAGGGGTATGCGTCCCTGCGCGAGCTGGAGGCGGCGTTGCTCGCGGCGTCGTAGGCCGTCAGCAAGACAGTTGCTGAACGCGGGACGGGCCGGAAGCGACTTTCAGGCCTATCAGGCGAGATCGAAGCGATCGAGGTTCATGACCTTGTCCCACGCAGCCACGAAGTCACGGACGAACTTCTGCTGCGCGTCGTCACTGGCGTAGACCTCGGCGAGGGCCCGGAGCTCGGAGTTCGAGCCGAAGACGAGGTCGACGCGCCCGCCCGTCCACTGGAGCTTCCCGGTCTTGCGATCACGACCGTCGAACTCCTCTTCGGCCTCCGACGTCGCCTTCCACGTCGTCGAATTGTTGAGCAGGTTCACGAAGAAGTCGTTGGTCAGCGTCTCGGGACGGTCGGTGAAGACCCCGTGCTTAGACCCTCCGGCGTTGGCGTTCAAGACGCGCATGCCACCGAGGAGGACCGTCATCTCGGGAGCCGACAGCTTCAGCATGAACGCCTTGTCCACCAGCAGGTGCTCCGCCGGGCGGTCGTGGCCATTCTTGAGGTAGTTGCGGAACCCATCGGCGGTCGGCTCGAGCGGTGCGAACGACGTGACATCGGTCTGCTCCTGTGAGGCGTCGGTGCGCCCTGGCGTGAAGGGGACCTGCACGTCGTGGCCCGCACGCTTCGCCGCCTCCTGGACGGCTGCGCAACCGCCAAGCACGATCATGTCGGCGAGCGAGACTTTCTTTCCGCCCGTCAGCGAGTCGTTGAACTTCTGCCGGACCCCATCGAGGGTCTCCACCACCTGCGCCACACCGGAGGCCACGTTGACTTCCCACTCGGCCTGTGGCGAGAGGCGGATCCGCGCCCCGTTCGCGCCACCGCGCTTGTCGGTATCACGGTAGGTCGAGGCCGACGCCCACGCGGTCGAGACCAGCTGGGAGATTGACAGACCTGAGTCGAGGATCTTGGCCTTGAGCGCCGCGATATCCGCGCCGTCGATCAGCTCGTGGTCGACGGCGGGAACGGGGTCCTGCCACAGCAGTTCCTCGTCGGGAACCCACGGTCCGAGGTAACGCGAGGTGGGTCCCATGTCTCGGTGCAGCAGCTTGTACCAAGCGCGAGCGAACGCGTCGGCGCACTGGTCCGGGTTCTCGTAGAACCGCTTCGAGATCTCCTTGTAGATCGGATCGACGATCAGCGCGAGGTCCGTCGTGAGCATCATCGGCGCGTGCCGCTTCGACGGGTCGTGCGCGTCCGGCACCGTGCCCTGCGCGTCGGGGTTCTTGGGGGTCCACTGGTGTGCACCGGCCGGACTCTTCGTCAGCTCCCACTCGTAGCTGTACAGGTTCTCGAAGTAGCCGTTGTCCCACTGGATCGGGTCCTTGGTCCAGGCGCCCTCGAGCCCGCTGGAGATCGTATCGACGCCCAAGCCGCTGCCGAAGCTGCTCGTCCAGCCGAAGCCCTGCTCCTCGAGCTTCGCGCCCTCCGGCTCGGGGCCCTTGTAGTCTTCGGCATCTGCTCCGTGGGTCTTGCCGAACGTGTGGCCGCCGGCGATGAGCGCCACGGTCTCCTCGTCGTTCATCGCCATCCGGCGGAACGTCTCACGGATGTCTCGCGCCGCCGCCATCGGGTCCGGATTGCCGTTCGGCCCCTGCGGGTTGACGTAGATCAGGCCCATCTGGACAGCGCCCATCGGATGGGCCAGGTCCCGGTCGCCGCTGTAGCGCTCGTCGCCGAGCCACGTGGTCTCGGGTCCCCAATAAGTGTCCTCGTCGGGTGCCCAGACGTCCTCGCGGCCGCCGCCGAAGCCGAAGGTCTTGAAGCCCATCGTCTCCATGGCGCGGTTGCCGGCGAAGATTATCAGGTCGGCCCACGAGATCTTCCGCCCGTACTTCTGCTTGACCGGCCAGAGCAGCCGGCGCGCCTTGTCGAGGTTCACGTTGTCGGGCCAGCTGTTCAGCGGGGCGAAGCGCTGTGCGCCGGAGCCGCCGCCGCCGCGGCCGTCATCAATGCGATACGTTCCCGCGGCGTGCCACGTCATCCGGATGAAGAACGGTCCGTAGTGGCCGTAGTCGGCTGGCCACCAGTCCTGCGACTGGGTCATCAGCGCGTCGACGTCCTTGGCCAGGGCGTTGAAGTCGAGGCTCTTGAACTCCGCGGCGTAGTCGAAGTCCTCGCCCATCGGATCGGTCTGGGGGTGGTTCTGACGCAGGACCCTCAGGTTCAGCTGGTCCGGCCACCAGTGCTGGTTCGCCGTGATCCCGACCGCTTGATGCGCGGTGTGTATGACTGGGCACACTGCCCCGGACGATACGTCGGTAGTGGGGTGTTCGTTGCTCATCGCTCTCCTCGTTTGCTCGTGTTGCGGCTGTGAACCGTGTCCGTCCGCGTGCTCAAGCGCCGGTTGCTGCCTCCCGGCGGCTAAGTACGCCCCAAGCGGCGACCTTGACCGGGCCTACGGGTCGTCATCACGAACACGACGATCAGACACGAACAGCGTACGGAACCGCAATCACGTGACCCTTTAAGAGTCGCACGCGCGGATGGGAGGACGTGTCTCCCCCGAATCTTGCACGCCAGAGGGTACCATTTGGCTACGCTCGGTCAATAGCCGCGCCGGAATCGTTGACCGGACCGCCGCTGACCATGCGAGTGAGGGGGTCGCGGCGCTCCCTCACTCGCGGTACCCGGTAGGTCCGGGGTGCGGCTGAGGCCGGGCGCCGATCCCGGTGCTTGACAGTGCTCCCGTTCGGAGGTACGCTCCTGTAACTTAGGAGTCGTATGCGCTTCGCATCGCGGCACCGCGTTTCCTTGTACCCCCAAATAGCTCAGGTCTAGCCGTCCGCTAGGCCTGTCTTCGTGTCTCCCGAGCGCCCCCTAGCCGAGGAGTTGTAAGCCAGCATGACCTCGTTGATGCCCGTCTCCGACCGCGCCCCAGCCATCAAGTCCTACGCCCGCATCCCCAAGGTGTTGGAACCGTCGAGCCTGATCCAGATCCAGACCAACTCGTTCGAAACCTTCAAGACCGAGAGCATCCGCGAGGTGCTGGACGAGATCAACCCGATCCAAGACGTGACCGGCAACCGCTTCGAGCTGCGGTTCGGGGCCCACGAATTCCGCAAGCCCAAGTTCGACGAGGCGGAGTGCCGGATCCGGGAGGTCACCTACGAAGCGCCGCTGTATATAACGGTGGAGCTCGAGGTGAAGGAGACGAAAGAGGTCAAGGAGCAGACCCTGTTCT